>NZ_CP146609.1:3516607-3838884 GCF_037094465.1 Pseudodesulfovibrio sp. 5S69 | reverse complement strand
GCGCTGACCGTGGAGTCGCACAACCTGAGCTATCACGCTGACATCCAGGAATTCTACGACAACAAGCAGCTCTCCAAGAGCCTCGTCATCGACCAGGCGGGCGAGTTCGTCCAGCAGTCCAACCGTAACGCCGCCGAGTATGTGGATGGGCAGGGTCCCATGTCCACCCGCGAGCTTTACCACGACGCTCAGCTTTCCGTGGTCAGCCAGGAGTTCGACCGTGACGGAAATCTCCTGTTCGAGGGGACGGTCACCGACGAATCGGAGAACGGGACGGGCGGCAAGGACGGCAAGCAGTACCAGACCGTGGACGTCAGCTGGTACAAGGAGGGAGAGTTGGTCAAGCACGGCTCCGGTTCCTTCCGCTTGGACGAGTTCGATGGGCAGGGCCTCATGAAGCGGCCCAGCGTCCTGGAGCTCCTGGGCATGAGCGCCGATGAATATCTCACTCCCGAGCCGCAGAGTGCTCCGGAGCTGCTGGGCAAGAAGCTGGCGGAAAGCTCCTCCGCGCCTGAATTCTTCATTGAGGGGATAGGCCGGTCCGCCGCCAAGGGGCAGTACAGCTTTGCCGCCGACATGGCCGAGTACGGCCACCGCAATAAGCCCTTTGCCGTGGACTGGACCACCGAACTCTACGAGGACGGCGAAATGGTCATGCGCAAGCAGGACAGCCAACGGGCCCGGAACGCCCCGAATCGCGGTGTCGACGACCGCCTACCCTTCCGCACCGGGGGCGGACTGACCGAAGGCGACCGCCCGGCGGTCCTGCAGAGCTCCTCCCACACCACCGAGATTTTCGAAAACGGCAAGACTGTGGCCAAGGAGTCCCAAGAGACCCGGGAGTTCCTCCAGCCCGACGAGCACGGCCCGGACACCCTCATGACCCTGGTCGACTACGACCGGCTGAACAACAGCGGCCCGGACGGGGCCAACGTGTTCTATAAGGGCGGCATAGACGAGGCCGACCCGGACCCGCGCGCCGCCCTGCGCTCCTTGGGCGCGGAGATCGACCTGACCATGGACGGCGTCTACGAGATGTACCGGAACGTGCGCGGCCGCGGAAACCTGGGCAACAAGGGCAGCGGTTTCGGGATCAAAAGACTGTAATAGATTGGTTTTTCGCTCCTGAACAGATCCGTGGGTATGCCGTTTCCCGCGTTTCGGGGGGTATCCCCTGCGAGGTCGTGCCCTGCCGGGCGCGGCTACTTCCCAACGAGTTGATCGATAAAGGTCTTCAGGGCCGCGCCGTGAGGCTCGGGGCGGGCGATGAGATGGAACGTGAGCTCCGGCGTCCGGGCGGCAAAGGGCACGAAGGCCACGTCCCTGCGCCCGGTGTCCGCCGTGGAGCGGGGCACGGGCGACACGCCCAGGCCCGCCGCCACCAGGGCCACGGTGGCGTGCTTGGTCAGGACCTCCTGGGCCACGCGAAGGCGCGCCCCAGCTCCGGAGAGCAGGGCGGTCCACTGGTCGTACAACACCGGGTTCAGGGGGCGGGGGAACATGATCAGCGGCTCGTCGTCCAACATCATCGGCTCAATGGCCGCCACCCCGGCCAGACGATGCCCGGCGGGTACGGCCAGGACATAGGTTTCCCGGTGGTAGACGTGGTGTTCGAGCCTGTCCGGCCTCTGCCCGGACAGCCGGACCACGGCCGCATCCAGCCGCTTTCCGCGCACTCCCTCCACCAGCTCCGGCGTGGACTTTTCGGACAACTCCAGGGTTATGCCGGGGTGGCTCTCGCCAAAGGCCTTGAGGTCAGCCCCCAGCGGGCCGTCGATGGCCGGGCCGATGAAGCCCACGCGCAGCCTGCCCACGCGCCCCAATCCCGTGTCTTTCGCGCGCCGTTCGGCCGCCTCCATCTCGCCCAGGATGCGGCGCACGTCCGCGAGCAGGCTCTCGCCCGCCTCGGTCAGGACCACGGACCGCCGGTCGCGGACAAACAGGGCCACGCCCAATTCCTCTTCGAAGGCTGCGATCTGCATGGACAACGGCGGCTGGGTCATGTGCAGCGATTCGGCTGCCCGGCGGAAGTGCAGAGTCTCGGCCACGGCCAGGAAATAGCGCATCTGACGGCTGTTCATAGCTGATATCTACACCATATCACAGCACGTGAAAAGCAATATTGGACGTGTCACGGCTCCGGGGCCATAGTCAAGAAAAAGGAGGTTGTCATGGACAACGAACGCTATGAACGAGGTTTGGAGATGCTCGGCCGCGTGGACGGGGAACAGGGAGACAAGGTGGTGGCGGCCTTGGCGGACATCGCCCCGGACTTCGGACGGCTCATGCTCGAATTCGGCTTCGGGGACATCTATGCCCGGCCGGGCCTGAGCCTCAAGGATCGGGAGCTGATCACCATCTCGGCCCTGGCCGCCAAGGGGGCGTGCGAGCCGCAGCTCAAGGTGCACATCCACGGCGCGCTGAACGTGGGCTGGACGCGCGAGGAGATCGTCGAGACCTTCATGCAGGTGGCGGTCTACGCGGGGTTCCCGGCAGCGCTGAACGCGATCTTCGCCGCCAAGGCGGTCTTCGCCGAGCGAAAGTAGGGGGCTATTCGGCGTCGAGTTGGGCGAGCTGCGACCACATGGCGGCCAGCAGCTCGTCCACGCCCTCGCCGGTCAGGGCGGAAATGAAGTAGACCGTTTGCCCGGAAGCCGCGACCTTGGCCTTCATGTCGGCCAGTTCCTCTTCGGACAGGGTGTCGATCTTGTTGATGACCTTGATCTGCGGCTTGAGGGCCATTTCGGCGTTGTACTCCCGCAGCTCCTGGTTGAGCAGGTCGTAGCCGTCGGCCGGGTCGTCGCGGTTGACGTCCTCGGCGGCCAGGATGTGGACCAGAAAGCGGGTCCGCTCCACGTGTTTGAGGAAGGTGATGCCCAGGCCGCGCCCTTCGCTCGCCCCCTCGATCAGACCGGGGATGTCGGCGATGACCATGCGGGTGAAGTCGTCGTTCTCGATGACCCCGAGATTGGGCACCAGCGTGGTGAACGGGTAGGCCGCGATCTTGGGCCGGGCGGCCGAGACCTTGGCGATGAAAGTGGACTTGCCCGCCGAAGGCAGGCCGAGCAGCCCCACGTCGGCCAGGATCTTGAGTTCCAGCCGGAGCTGCTTCTCCTCACCCGGAAAGCCGGGTTCGGCGTAGCGCGGGGTGCGGTTGACCGAGGACTTGAAGTGCAGGTTGCCGCGTCCGCCGTCCCCGCCCTTGCAGATGACGATCTCGGTGCCGTCCTCCACCAGGTCGGCGACCAGCTCCTCGTGGACGGTCCCGTCCTCCTCCTCGATGATCTCGAAGATGAGCGTACCCACGGGCAGATCGACGATCAGGTCGTCGGCGGCCTTGCCGTAGCGGTCGCGGCCCATGCCGGACTGGCCGTTTCTGGCCGTGTAGTGGCGCTTGAGGCGGAAGTCGTAGAGCGACATCAACCGGCCGGAGCCGCGAAAGATCACGTCGCCGCCCTTGCCGCCGTCGCCGCCGTCCGGGCCGCCCTTGGGCACGTTGGCCTCGCGCCGCAGGCTGGCGCAGCCGTTGCCGCCCTTGCCGGACGCCACCTTGATGGTCGCTTCATCCACGAATTTCATGCTCTTTCCCTACTCTTTCGCCGAGTTGGCCGCTGTCCCCTCAACGCAAAAAACGGGCAGGGAGCATGACGTCTCCCTGCCCGGCAACTATGCTTGCGTAATCGAGAACTAGGCCTCGGCGGGCGTCACGCTCACACGGGTCTTGACGACCTTCTTGCGGGTGAACTTCTCGAATTTGACCACGCCGTCGACCAGGGCGAACAGGGTGTAGTCCTTGCCCACGCCGACGCCGTCGCCGGGGTGAAATTTGGTACCGAGCTGCCGCACGAGGATGTTGCCGGCAACCACTTCCTGACCGCCAAAGCGCTTCACGCCACGCCGCTGACCGGCGCTGTCGCGACCGTTTCTGGAGCTACCACCAGCTTTCTTATGAGCCATGTTATCCTCCCTTCCAGGCGCTAGGCCGTGATGGAATTGACTTTCAGTTTGGTGTAATCCTGGCGGTGACCCTGGGTCTTGCGGGCGTCCTTTTTGGACAGCTTGTGGAAGACCACGACCTTGTCGCCGCGGAGATGGCCCAGGACTTCGCACTCGACCTTTGCTCCATCGACGTACGGGGCACCGATCTTGGTGTCGCCGTCCTTGTCGACCAGGAGAACGGAATCGATGCTCAGCGCGTCGCCGGCATCAGCCTTCAGCAAATCTACATTGAGTTCAAGACCTTCTTCAACGCGGTATTGTTTCCCGCCGGTCTCGATAATAGCGAACATAGTTAGAACCTCCAATTCGTAAGAGGAGGCAACCTAGCCGCAACCCCCGGTGGAAGTCAAGCCCCGAACCCG
Organism: Pseudodesulfovibrio sp. 5S69; assembly: GCF_037094465.1. Taxonomy (NCBI): domain Bacteria; kingdom Pseudomonadati; phylum Thermodesulfobacteriota; class Desulfovibrionia; order Desulfovibrionales; family Desulfovibrionaceae; genus Pseudodesulfovibrio; species Pseudodesulfovibrio methanolicus. Next base: position 3,834,523 of record NZ_CP146609.1, on the reverse strand, counting down.
GTTTTTTCGCTTTTTTTTGCCCTTTTTCCCCCGCTCCGGACAATACATCCCTTCTGGGTTGGTCCGCAAGTCCCGGCCGGTGCGGGACCGGCGCCGTACCCCTGCCAGAGCCCGTTCGAATCCGGGGGGCGTGTTCAGGCTTGTCCCGGCACGTCGACATGTATACACTACTGCTGTTTTACTACAAGAAAAGCATAGGGTTATCTATATGGGGAAGGTGCGAAGCGTCCTGCTCCTGGCGGGCCGTTCGTTGCTGGCCGGATGCGGGATCAAGGCGGTGCCCACCGGCGAGCTGACCGGGCCGGACATCCACACACGGGAAGAGAGCTTCAGAGACGGCACGTCGGTGCGGTATAGGTACCGCCTGGAACGCAGGATCAACGGGGCATACGTCATTCGCGGGGACGCGCTCTTCCAGGGGGTGGGCCGGATCCGTGACGCCCGGATGAAGCTCCGGCTGGTCAGGGGTAATGCGGTGGTCGCCACCGTTCCACTTCGGGTCCGGACCGCGAAGACCAATAAAAAAATCCATTACTACAACAAGTTCAAGGCGGAAAAACCGTTCGACTCCGTGGAGTTCGGGTGGCGCCTGAAATATCGGTACTAGCCGGGACGTCCGCGGGCCGGGCTACTCCAGCACGGTCCGGGCCAGGACCAGGACGTCCACCCCGGCGCAGCCCGCCCGCTTCAGGGTCCGGGCACATTCCCGCAGGGTCGAGCCCGTGGTGTACACGTCGTCGACCAACAGCAGCCGCCTGCCCTTGACCAGGGCCGAATCCGCCGCAAAGGCCCCCTTGATGTTGGCCTGCCGTTCCTTCAGCCCGAACCGGGTCTGGGGCGGGGTGTTGCGCGTGCGCGTCAGCCCGTGGATCAGCAGGGGGCTGTCCACGTGCCGGGCCAGGCCGCGGGCGATCTCCAGGCTCTGGTTGAAGCCGCGCCAGACCAGCCGCCGGTCGTGCAGGGGCACCGGGACCACCGCGTCGGGCACGCGTCCGCGCCGGGCGGTGAAGGCGCTCACCCCGAGCGTGCCCAGGAGCCGACTGCGTTCGAACCGGTTGTGGAACTTGTAGCCGATGATCAGGCGGCGCATGGCCCCGGCGTATTGCCCGTGGAAATAGAGCTCGTCCCAGGGCGGCGGGTCGGCCCGGCACTCCGGGCACAGGGAGGGAGGGTCCTCCTTCCGGCCGGACATCTCGCCGCAGGCGGGGCACAGGCCGCCGGTCCGCAGGGGCAGCGCCCCGGCGCAGGCTGCGCACAGGGGGCTGCCGCCGTCGGGCACCACCGTGCCGCAGACCGCGCAGCGCCCGGCGCGCAGGCCGAGCCTCCGGGCGAGGGTCAGGACCGGCCGGAACACGGGCTCAGTCCGCCCGGTCCGTCGCCGCTTTCCAGGCCACGGCCCCCAGCTCGGCGATGCGCGTCTCGAAATCGTTTTTGGTCCGCAGGTCGCTGCGCGAGTCCACCCCGCGGAAGACCAGGGGGTCGGCCAGGGTCATGTTGAAATTATGCACGAAATACTTGAGCGTCAGCCGGGCCCGTCAAAGAGCTTCTCGCCCGAGGGCTGGCCCGCCAGGAGCACCGCGTGGGCCGTGCGCTTGGGCAGGCCCGCGATCCACGGTTCGCTGTAGAGCCGGGCCCGCCAGAACTGCTGGCCCCGGTCGATCCAGGCCTTGAACCGCGAGGGCAGGTGGTAGAAGTAGATGGGCGAGGCGAACAGGATGGTCCGGGCGGACAGGCAGTGGGCGAACAGGTCCCAGGCCTGGTCCGTGGGGCCGAGCACGCAGCGTTCGCGCCCGGTCCGCTCCGGGGCGTCGCAGTAGCCGCAGGCCAGGCAGTGCATGACCTCGAAGTTGCGTACGTGGAGCACCTCGGCCTCGCCGCCCGCCCGGCGCACGCCCTCGGCCAACAGCTCGGCGGCGTGGTCGGAGTTGCCCCCCCGGCGGTGGGAACAGGCGAAGACGGCGGCGTGGTCCATTCAGGGCTCCTTGTCGTACACGGGTTGCTTGCGGGTCATGACCGCCCGGGCGTGGTCCTCGCGCTCTTCGATCTCGAAGGCCCAGTCCGGAAAGACGTGTTCCTCATGACGCACCTGGGCCGCCCCCTTGAGGGAGACCAGGGCCTCGATGCGGTCCGTCCTGGCGAAACGGAGGTACCAACCTACCTCCAGTCCCACCCCTCAACATTTGTCGCGGATATCGATGCGAACCGGTTCGCTCATGATCAGAATCCCCCGAGAAACGGGTTGTGGTTGCGCTCGTCCGCGACCGTGGTCTCCGGGCCGTGCCCGGACAGCAGCCGGGTCTCGGGCGGCAGGGTGAAGACGTGCTCCCGGACCGAGCGTTTGAGGGCCTCGATGTCGCCGCCGGGAAAGTCCGTGCGCCCGATGGACCGGTAGAAGATCAGGTCGCCCACGAAGGCCGCCCCGGCGTCCGGGAAATAGAAGGTCAGGCTGCCCGGCGAGTGCCCCGGCGTGTGGAACACGGTGCACGGCGCCCCGGCAAAGGTCGTCTCGCCCGGCTCCAGGTTCGTCCATTCGTAGAGGTCGAGCGGCGGCAGGCCCATCTCGCCGCCCCTGCCCAGCCAGGTGTCCAGGAGGTAGCCGTCCGCGTCGTTGGCCAGGATCGGCGCGCCCGTGGCCTCGGCGAGCGCCTTGTTGCCCGCGGTGTGGTCGAAGTGCAGGTGCGTATTCAGGATGGCGGTCAGGGACAACCCCTCGGCTTCGAGGTGTTGCAGCAGCGGCGCGGGGTCGCCGCCGGGGTCCACGACCACGGCCTCGCGGCCGTTGCTCAAGACGTAGCAGTTGGTCTGCAAGGCGCCCAGCGGGAAGGTCGCTATGTCCATCAAAAGTCCTCCAGCATGAGTTCGGAGAGGGGTTTGCGCTTGGCGGCGCCTTTCTGGTCGGGATGCCCCAGGGCGAGGACGGCCTGGAGTTCAAGGGCGGCCACGTCCAATCCCAGGGCGGACAGGGCGGCCGTCTGGTCGTTGACGATCTGGCCGATCCAGACCGCGCCCAGGCCGAGGGCGTGGATGGCCAGGAGCATGTTCTGGAGGCACGCCCCGGCCCCCTGGTGGTCCTTCATCTCGTCGTACAGGGCGCCCTTGTCCAGGAACACGCAGATGCAGGCCGCCGAGGCGCGGACGATGGGCGTATATTTGGTGCACACGGCCAGCTTTTCCATGCGCGGGTCGTCGCGGGTGACGACCAGGAAGCGCCAGGGCTGGTTGTTCATGCCGCTGGGGGCCCACTGCCCGGCTTCGAGGATGGCGGTCAGGGTCTGTTTGTCCACCGGCTCTTCGGTGAACTTGCGGATGGAGCGGCGCTCGCGGATGGCCTGGAGCACCGGGTTGTCGCGGGAATCCATGGTTGTTTTCTCCTTGTGTATACATGTATATTGATAGCCTAGTACGAAACTCCGGGCAAGAGGCTGTGACCCGAACCGGCGCGGATGCGTATAGTATGTTGCAGATGAGTTGCGGTCCCCTTTGGGCCCGCCGGAAGGGAAATGAAAGATAAACGCGAAGCGGAAATAGTACGGACCATATTGCTGGGCGACGTCCAGCTCTACGGCACCCTGGTACGCGAGTACCAGCGGCCCGTGTACAATCTCATGCTCCGCATGACGGGCGACGAGGACATCTCGGCCGACCTCGCCCAGGAGGCCTTTGTCCGGGCCTACGAGAAGCTCGAGTCCTTCAACCAGCGCAGGCGGTTTTTCCCATGGCTGTATACGCTGGCCCTGAACGTGGCTCGGGATTGGCTCCGCAAGGAGGGCCGGGACAGGCACGTGTTCGTGGAGGATGCCTCGGTCATGGTCCGCGAACAGGATAGATGGGACGAGTCCCGGGTCATGAACGACCGGCTCGATGGGGCCAAGGCCTTTGCGGCCGTGATGGACCTCGACCCGAAATATCGCGAGGCGCTCCTCCTCAGGTACCGCTACGATTTCAGCATGCAGGAAATCGCCAAGACCTTGGGGATCGGCGTGAGCGCGGCCAAGATGCGCCTGAGCAGAGGGCTGGACATGGTCCGGCAGCAATTCGACGGGGGAAACAACCCATGATGGAAAAACGAAACAAGACGCGTATGGAAGATATCATCATCCACGCCGTGCAGACCGAGCCCGAGGTCGAGCCGCCCGCGGACCTGGCCGATCGGATCATGGCCCGGCTGGAACCCAAACGGCCGGCCCTGTGGACGCGGTTGCGCCTGTGGCTCCTGCGCCCGAGGGTCCTGACCGTCCGGCCGATCACCGCCATTCCGGCCATGACCCTGGCCGTGGCCCTGTTGGCCCTGGTCTTCGTGACCACCCGGGGGCCTTTGGAAGACAACGGCCCGAGGCTTGCCTCCGTGCGCTTCGTCCTGCACGATGCGGGCATGCACGCCCGCAAGGTCTCGGTCATCGGGTCCTTCAACAATTGGCGGGCGGACCGCTCGGTCATGTGGTACAGTCCGGATGCGCAGGCATGGATACTCGAAGCCCAACTCCCTCCGGGCGACCACGAGTACCTGTTCCTGGTGAACGGAAAGCAGCTCGTGCCCGATCCCGATGCGCCCATGACCAGCGACGACGGGTTCGGCAACCGGAATTCGATAGTTTTCGTGAATGGGGAACATGAACAGACGCTATAGCCTCCAGACCCTGGCCCTCCTGCTGGTGCTGTGCCTGTCCTTCCCGGCACGCCCGGCAGGAGCCGGGGATGCAAGCCTCTCCACCCTCGCGGACCGCGCCCGCGAGTGCGGCGTCTATTCCGAAACCGTGGACCGCGTCCGCTCCTCCGTGGCCGCGGGCGACCTGTCCGAGGCGGACGGGGCAAGCCTGCTCCAGCCGCTCATCGAGGCCTGCGGCCTCAAGCTCCCCCTGGCCCCCCTGGAAGACAAGCTGGTGGAAGGGCTGTCCAAGCGCGTCCGGCCGCCGCTCATCGTCCGCGCCCTGCAGACCCGCATCGCCGACTATCTCTTCGTGGCCGAGCTCCTGCCCGGCCCGCGCGCCGAGATCGACCCCCGCGTCCTGGTGGCGCTGGGCGAGGGCGTGTCCAAAGGGGCCCTGCGCGAGGACGTCAAGGCCTACGTCGACGAGTTTTCCGGGCAGCCGGCCGACGCCTTCCTGACCGGCGCGGAGATGGTCTCCCTCCTGGGCCAGGCCAAGTTCGACTACGGGCTGACCCGCAAGGTGCTTGAGGCCGGGTTCGGCGCGGGCTCCCTGACCCCGGAGTGGCGCTACTTTATCCGCCTGGTGCTCATCGCCCGACAGCGGGGGCTCCCGGACCGGGACATCGCCGCCGGCGCGGCCGCCGTGCTGGCCGACGGCGGGACTCTGGGCGACGCCTCCATCCGCCTCGGCTTCACCAGCCGCAGCCTCACCGGCCGCACCCTCTCTCATTAACATTTCTTGATTTGTATGTGACCCTGGGTCCATATTCCCGGTATATCGCATTGAGGGGCCGAGAGGTCCGGAAACCCATGGGAGCGTTTGAGTGAAGAAGTTCATTGCATTGCTGTTGCTCTTGTCCGTCCTGTCCGCCGCGGCGGGTTGCGCCAAGGTGCTGGGGCCGTATTATCTGGAGCAGGAACAATACGAGGAAGGGATCAAGGTCATGGGCGAGCAGCTCAAGGAAAACCCCGACGACGCTGCCTCGGCGTATTACGTGGGCCGGTACTATCTGGCCCTGAACGAGCCCAAGCAGGGCCTTCCCTATCTGCAGAAGGCCGTGCGGCTCTCCCCGGAGGACGCGGACTACGTCTTTTGGACCGGGGTGGCCTACTGGGCCATGATGGATTTCGACAGGGAAAGGGCGGCCTACGAAAAGGCCATCAGCCTGGACCCGAACCATATTTCCGCCCACCTCTACCTGGGACACGGCTACGCGGACCGGGGACAGTGGGCACAGGCCCTCAAGCAGTACGACGTGGTCCTGAAGCTGGACCCGTACAACCCGGAAGCGCTGTACAACAGGGCGCGGGCCTTGAGGGGACTTGACAAGACAAGCGATGAGATCGCGGCATGGAAGCGGTTCCTTGAGTATTATCCCGACGGGAGCATGGCCATGACGGCCACGGAGCAACTCAATCTGCACGGGGACTTCACCTACCGCAATTTCATTATCGGGAAGCGCAACGTCACGCTGCTGAGCATGGCGTTCAAGCCCGGAACCAGCGTCCTGGATGCCGACGGCTGGGCTTCGTTGGAAGTGCTCAGCGCATTGATGCAGGTCAACAAGGGGCTGGTGGTGGACATAGTCGCCTACGTCAAGGGGAACGCTCCCTTGGCCAAGGCCCGGGCCGCCGCCATCCGCGACTATATGCTCAACGCGCATCCGGACGTCGATCGGAGCAGGCTGCCTCTGAGCTGGTTTGGAACCGCCGAGAACGTCCAGGTGGGCGACAAGACGTTCGCCCTGGACCAGTCGGTGAGCTTTATTACCGAAGTTCGGTAATCTAACTTAGGAGAATATGCTATGCATACCATGCTGAATAGATTGAATTTTTGGTTTGCCATTCTGGTCCTGGCCCTGGTGGTCGCGGTCCCGCGCGCCATGGCGCAGACGGATGCCCCCACCGGTGACGCCACCGGCGACGTGACCGGCGACACGGAAGCGGACGCCCCGGCCTTTACCAGCCCGGCCCAGGCCGCCAAGGCCGAGGCCCTGGCCGAAGCCGCGGCTGCCGCTTCGGCCCAGACCGTGGCCGACGCCGAACAGGCCGTGTCTGATGCCGAACAGGCGGTGGCCGACGCGGAACAGGCCGTGGCCGATGCCCAGGCCGCCGCGGACGAGGACGCCGAGGCCGTGGCCCAGGCCCAGCTCGACGCGGCCCAGGCCGAACTGGACAAGGCCCAGGCCGACGCCGAACAGGCCGTGGCCGATGCCGCCTCCGTGTCCGTGGATACCATCGCCTCCATGCGCGCCGAGGACATGGGTTGGGGCGTCATCGCCCAGGAGCTGGGTGTGCACCCGAGCACCCTCGGCCTCGGGCACAGGAATCAGTTCCAGCACCGGACGAGGGCCGAGACCAAGAGCCGCGGCGTGGGCAAGGCCATGGCCTCCGTATCCGCCCAGGCGGGCAAGGCCACCGGCCGCAACGTCAAGACCGGCGTGTCCAAGACCCCGGGCGTGAGCGGCGGCAAGGGCTCCAAGGCCGTGGGCCTGAGCCGGGCCTCGGACAAGGCCAAGAGCGGCGCCAAGAATTCCGGTTCCTCCAAGGGTAATGATTCGTCCGGCCGCGGCAACTCCGGCAACTCCAACGGGGGCGGCAACGGCAACGGCAACGGCAAGGGCGGCTCCGGCAATTCCAACGGGGGCGGCAAGGGGCACAACAAGTAGCCTTCGGTGCGCACCATGCCATGACGGTGGGTCCCGGTACCGGGGCCCGCCTTTTTTTGGCCTTCCGGCGCGTTTGAACCCTTCAAAACTGGAGAAAATCGGGGTATAGAACTTCCGTTGACGGACCCAAACAAGGTAACTGCATGGCTGAACACACCGATCCCGGCTCCCTTTCCGAGACCTATCTGCAGATCAGTCCCAATATCCTGGCGAGTTTCCCCAAGTTCAGGCCCCCGGTGGATCTCTACGTCTTCGACCCGGCCGTGGGCCGCACCGGCCGCTACCTGCGCGGCGGGGAGCGGCTCTCCCGCGAGGGGCAGGCCGAGGTGGCCCGCTTCGCCGAGGAGGGGCTGCTCTACCTGTTGCGCGACGACTACCGCATATATGCCGAGCACCTGAGCAGGAAGCTCGGCCTGCTGCTGGTGGAGGAGGGGTTTCAGCCCCAGGAGGTGGCGGAGATATTTTTCATCGCTTTCCGCAACCGCATGGCGGATTTTCTGAACCAGCCGCGCGAGGACACCTTCGAAGCGTTGCGCAAGGACGTCGCCATCCTGGCCGAGTACGTCTGGATCGACCCCAGCCGGGTGGCCTTCCTGACCCACACCCTGGAGCGGGACTACGACCTGGCCGTGCACTCGGTGAACACCATGCTCATCGGCCTGGCCCTGTACCTGCGCCTGACCGGCGGCAAGGTGGAGAAGACCGTGCTCATCAGCCTGATCCTCGGGCTCCTGCTCCACGATATGGGCATGGTCATGGTCCCGAAATTCATCCGCGACAAGGAGCAGTTTTTGGTCAGGCGGGACCGGGAGTCCATCGAGCGGCACATCGAGGCCGGGCTGAACATGGTACGGCGGCTCAAGATACAGGACCCGGTCATCCTGGAGTGCATGGACCAGCACCACGAGCGGCTGGACGGTTCGGGCTACCCGGCGCGGCGGTTCGACAAGAACATCACCACCATGGGCAGGCTCTGCGCCGTGGCCGACTCCTTTTCGGCCATCGTCGGCGACCGGCCCCACCGCTCGGCCCGGGATATGGCCGAGGCCGTGCGCCTGCTCTCCGGGGACGGCAAGCGGTACGACCATGCCCTGACCGCGCTGCTGGCCAAGGTCATGGACGAGCGCGTCACAGACTGATGTAGCCGCCAGCCGCGGACCGCTCGGGGTCCTCGAAACGGGCCATGGCCGTGAGCATGGGCTTGAACCCCAGGCGCGCGTAAAACGGCTCCTTGCCCGGCACGGACCACAGAACCACTCCCGGCGTGCCGAGGCGCTCCAGCATGGCCTCCATCATCCGTGTTCCCAGCCCCTTGCCCTGGCATTCAGGGAGCATGCACAGGTCGTAGATGACCGAATGGACCGTGAGGTCGCTCAGGGCGCGGGCGATGCCCACCAGCCGTGCGCCGTCCCAGGCGAAACAGGTCAGGTCGCTGTTTTCGAAGGTCCGGCGCAGGACGTCCGGCTCGCGCGTGCCCAGCGGCGCCCGTTCGAAGACGGACGCGGCCTCCGCCCAGTCGATGCCCTCGGTCGCGAAGGTCAGAACGATGTCCGTGGTCATGGCCGCTTCCACCAGGAGCGCATGCGCACGATCTCCTTGTTGTCCGAGACGCGGGTCAGGCCGTGCAGGAAGGTGTCCATGGACTGGTCCGGTTCGGCCTTGGCGCATTCCGAGACCAACTCGTCGCCGGGAAAGGACTCGCTGCGGAATTGGATGTCCACACCGTGGCAGCGGTTGTCGGCGATCCACTCGGCGGGCACGGCCTCGAAGCAGTATTCCAGGTATTTCACATTGTTCACATGGCCGTTGATGTCCATGTCCGAACGCCTGGCCGTGATGGTCGCGCGGTGCTCGCCCTGCTTGAGCCGGGTCACGGCCTTGGTGGGAAAGGTCAGGGCGTGCTCACGGTCCGGGATGAACCGCTCGTGGAGCACGGTCTGGGGCGGGTCCGGGCGGTGGGTCCTGGTGTTCATGGTCACCCAGGAGGTGGTCGCCCGGCCCATGGGGCCGTCCTGGTCGAGGACCAGGAAGTCGCGCAGGGCCACCAGCCGCTCGTTGCCCGAGGGCCAGGTCAGGATGTCGGTCCGCCCGCCGAAGCCGGGCAGCCGGTCGACCATGAGGTGCAGACGGGCCAGGATCCAGAAGTGGCCGCTCTGTTCCAGGTCGCGGTGGCCGAAGCCGAGGGTGTCGGCATGGCGCGAGGCCACGTCCTGCAACTGGTTGCAGATGGCGGTCACGGACACGCGGCCGTCCGGGCGCGGTTCGTAGGAGCGGATGTCGTAGCCGTGTTCGAAGGTCAGGGGGGATTCGGTTGTCATAGCAACCAATTTCTAGGGGAGTTTGCGCCGGGTGTAAAGGGGCCGCGTCAGGGCGATTTGTCCAGGCCCAGGATGCGGTCGATCTCCCCGCACTGGCGCATGGCCCTGAGTTCGCCGGTGATCAGGGGCGCGAGGGCGGCGTGGCGGCGGTTCAGGTAGTGGTAGAGCGGGACGACCACCAGGGGCGGTTCGTTGATGCGCAGGCAGCCCATGCCCGGCTTGGCCATCTCGGCCTCGGCCCATGCCCGGTCCACGAGCAGGGCGTCCAGCCGCCCCTCCAGGAGCAGGGCCATCAGCTTCTTCTCCTGGGGCAGTTTGGTCACGCTGGGCATGCCGTCGGTGAGCATCTCGGCGTAGCGGTTGCCGATCTTGATGCCCAGGTGGAGGTCGCGGATGGCCTCCGGTGAGACGTGTTCCATGCGGGTGTTGCAGGTCAGGACGACCCCCTCCAGCAGGTTGACGGGCACGTCGATGCGTATGAGGTGGGGGTATTGCTCCTCGATGGTCTTGATGCGGTTGACCTCGCCGTCCACCAGGCCGTCCTCGGCCATCTCCAGGGAGCGGGCCGCGGGCAGCCGCTTGCCCCGGACCTGGACGCCGATTCGGCCATAGGCCTCCTTGAGCACCTTGAGCGAGCCGAGGGACAGGGCCCCGCCGCCGTAGCCCAGGACCAGGGACTCACCGGCCAGGGCCGGGGAGCCCAGGAGCAGGGCCATTATGCAGAGCAGGACGATACGCATGCGATTGTAAGCATACACCGATTCCGGGCGGAGGTCCATGGGCCCGCGCGGGACGGCGCGAAGGCGCACGGAGTCAGCGCCGATCGGTCCGCATCCGTCCGGTATCAGGACAGGAAGTTGCGTATGCCGGTGAACGCGATCTGGGCGGCCATGGCCGACAGGACCAGGCCGGTGATCTTGGTCAGCACGTTGAGGCCCATGCGCCCGATGATCCGTTTCAGGCTGGATGCGGAAAAGAGGATGACGCCCACGGACAGGCAGGCGCAGACCAGGGCGCCCGCACCGGTCAGCTTCTCTTCGGCCCCGGACAGCTCCGCGCCGAGGATGAGCAGGGTACCGATGGTCGCCGGGCCCACGGTGATGGGCATGGCCAGCGGGACCACCGCGACGTCGGAATCGTCGTCCGGCTCGGGCCGCTGCCGTTTGCCCGAGACCAGCGAGACCGCCGACAGGAACAGCAGCGCCCCGGACCCCACCCGGAACCCGTCCAGGGTGATCCCCAAGGTGGAAAAGATCGGATTGCCCGCGAAATAAAGCACCAGTGAAATGACCAGCACCGCCATGGTCGTCCGAATGGCCAGCCGATGCTGCTCCGGCTTGTCCATTTCTTCGGTCATGGACAGGAACACGGACAGCACGAAGAACGGCGTCAACAGGAAGAACCACTTTATGTAGAGCGAAATGAAAAGGTTGGTCACAACATCCCCCGCGCGAAACGCACCCAAAAAGTTTAGGAAAAGGAGGGATGGAGGGCTGGGGAAGGGAGGAAACAACCCTTTCCAAAGGGTTTTCCCTCCCCTTCCCCCAGCGCCGGAGGCATCATCCCCTACTTACATAATTTCTCGGCCAGGGCCGCGCCCTGTTCGCCGCCTCCGGCCATGCGGGCCAGTTCGCATTTGATTTCATCGGCGTCAAGCCGCTCGCACCGGGTATAGGTGGCGTTGTCCACGACCTCCTTTTTGATCAGGAAGTGGCGGTCGGCCATGCGGGCGAGCTGCGGCCAGTGGGTGATGAGCAGCATCTGCTGGCGGTCGGCCAGGGCGCGCAGCTTCCTGCCCACGGAGTTGAGCGTCAGGCCGCCGATGCCCGCGTCCACCTCGTCGAAGATGAGCGAGGGCCGGGCGTCCTTTTCCTCGCCGTCCGCGTTGCCGTGGCCGCGCATGGTCACCAGGGCGAGCAGGAACCGGGAGAGCTCGCCGCCCGAGGCGATCTTGTCGAGCGGCTGGGCCGGCTGGCCCGGGTTGGGCACCCACATGAGCCGGCCGCGCATGTCGTCGCAGCCGGGGTAGAGCTCGCGCGCGTCGAATTCGAAGTGGACCTTGACGTGCTCGGAAAAGCCCAGGTCGGTCAACTCGTCCACGATGCGGATGGCCAGCTCCCCGGCGGCTTTCTTGCGGGCCTTGTTGAGGCTCGCCAGGGTCTGTTTGAGGGCGGCGGCCGCCTGGTCCTCCTCGCGGCTCAGGTTCTTCATGTCCAGGGCGCAGGCGTCGAGGAAGGAGAGGCTTTCGTCGATTTCGGCCTTCATGTCAACGATTTCGTCCAGGCCGCGCCGCAGCTTGCGCTTGAGCTTGGCCAGTTCGAACAGCCGCGCCTCGATGTCATCCAGCGACATGGGATCGTCGTCGTCGAAATCCGAGGGGCCGCGCCGCAGCCGGGAGTCCATGTCGTGCAGGCGCATGCGCAGGTCCTCGATGGCCTCGCGGTCCTCCTCGAAGCCGGGAAAGAGTCGGGCGACGATCTCCATTTCACGGTTGAGGAGCGTCATGGCGTCGAGCAGGCCGACCTCGCCGTGCAGGATGTCCAGGGCGTTCTGCAGGCATTCGCCCGCCCGCTCGCGGTCCTTGAGGATCTTCTTGCGCTCTTCGAGCTCGTTTTCCTCGTCCGGCTGCGGGTCCACGGTCTCGATTTCCTTTTTCTGGAATTCGAGGAACTCCCGTTGTTTTTGCAGATCGTCGAACTTTTCGGACAGGCGCCGTTTGCGTTCAAGTACATCGTTGAGCACGGCGAGCTGGTCGCTACGTGCGGCCAGCAGCGACTGGTCCGGCAGGAAGGAGTCGAGGATCTCGGACTGGAAGGCCGGGGAGAGCAGTTTCTGCTGCCCGTGCTGGGAGGTGTGGATGACCAGCCGGGCGGCCATGTCGCGGATGGTCGGCTGGGAGGACAGGGTGTCGTTGACGTACACCCGGCTGCGGCCGGTCTCGGCGGACAGTTCGCGCCGGATCACGGTTTCGCCTTCGGGCAGGACGAAGAGCGCCTCCACCGTGGCCTTGTCCGCGCCGGGGCGGACGAGCTTCTTGTCCATGCGCTCGCCCATGAGGAAGTCCACGGCCCGCATGATGAAGGACTTGCCCGCGCCGGTTTCGCCGGTCAGGGCGTTCAAGCCGGGCGAGAACTCCAGTTCCGCGTCCTCTATGAGGGCCAGGTTTCGGATGCGCAGCAGTTCGAGCATGTGGTGGTGCCTCCGGGGGCCGGGGATCGATAGTTAAAGTCAGTACGCGATGAAGGACGTCTCGCGGGCGAGGGTCTCCTCGTCCAGCGGGACCAAATAGTCGAGATACCGTGTGTCGTTATACACCAGAGCCGCACGGCGGAAAAGGGGAACGTACGGGTAGGGGTCGAAGTCGGCCGCGCGGGTTCCGGGCAGGGGGTCGGCCGGGTCCAGGTGCGGCCCGTTCCGGTCCAGGGCCCTGCGGATGGACTGGCCCGTGGGCGAGGCCCAGTGCCACAGGTCCAGGCCGCACCGCTCCCCCACCGAGGCGAGGACCATGAACGCATCCAGGTTGAAGAAGACGCAGTGGCGCGGCCGGGTGCGCGCCAGCTCGCGGGGCATGGACCCGTCGGGCAGGATCTGGGTGGCGATGCGCCGATTGCCGGCCAGCCCGGCCACCTCGCGGGCCAGTTCCCGGTCTTCGCGGAACAGGGCGAAAGCCGCCACCTGGGCGTCGAACCAGGTGCCGTGGTTGTTGAGGGCGGCGGCTTCGGCCCGGCCGTGCTCGCTGCGCAGGAGCCAGCCCAGGTATTGGCCGAACCACTCCCGCGTCCTGCGCGAGTCCGCGCGGGTCCAGGCCTTGGACGGCTCTAGGAGCCGGATGGCGTCGCACACGGGGATGAGCGCCGCGGTCTCGATGATCCCGGTCCGGTTGCCCTGGTCGTGGCCGGGGCGCCTCTGGGCGTGCTCCAGGCTCGGGACCATGCGCGTGGCCGGGTCGCAGAACCAGGCCCGCACGTGGGCCGAGGCCCTGGCCGCATAGAGTTCGTTGCCGGTGAAATACCAGGCCAGGGCCAGGGTGCGCACCGCCCTGGCCATGCGCGTGAGCCGCCCCCGGTCATAGCGCTCCGAGTCGGCCTCGGGGTTGCGCTCGCCGTCGCGCCGCACGTAGGGCAGTCCGGTGCGCGATGCGGGGTCGGGCCACCAGTAGGGGGCCAGGGAGCGGTAGTCCCGGACCGGCAGGCCCGAACCGCTTCGCGGCTTGGCGGTGACCGGCTCCACCGGGACCTTCATGGCCGCGTCCGCATCGGCCTTGAGCGCGGCCATGGCCGCGCGCACGGTCCTTTCGCGGGCCAGGACCCGCTGCCGAGAACGGTAGAGCGCCTCGGGCGAGAGCACGATGGTCCGCGGCAGGTTTACGCCCGCCAGGGCCGGGGCCGTCAGGCAGGACACCAGCAGCACGGCCAGCAGGGTGGTTCGGCAGGGGAAGGGACGTCGGATCATGGCATTGCCTCGTGTGGCCCGGACCGGGGAGCGGATGCCGGACGATGATTCCGTATACCTTACCGCGCCTCCGGGGGAAAGGGGGCATGCGGCGCGGTCCGAATAATAATGTCGCCGGGGCCGGGCCGGGGGTAGTTTGGAGGCAGCGTGGAGGATTGCCGCAAGGGACGGGGGGCCGCCGCGCGGAGGGACGGTTGATGCTCGAACTGCAACGCATACGGACGCGGCTGGGGATCGTGGCCAGGGTCATCGCCTGCGAGCTGGACCGCGTCAAGGACACCCTGCACTACCTGGCGTGCCATACCCTGGAGCTGTTCCAGATCACGCCGCGCGACCCGGCCCTGATCAGCGCCTGGCTCGCGCGCGAGGGGTTCGCCGTGGGCGAGGACGGGTTCTTCCTGAGCCTGCCGAATCTCAAGGCCTTCCGCGAGGGGAGGCTGCCCGAGGGCGTGATGAGCTATTCCTGGCCCCCGGACCGGATCGACGACCCGGACGCCCGGTACCGGCTCTTCTGCCACCGGAACATGGGCGACCTGTTGCGCACGCTGCATGAACGGCTGCCCGGCACGGTCTGGGTCTATTACCAGGACGCGGCCAACACGGCCCTGCAATATCCCTACATTGACCAGATCACGGCCATCACCCCGGATTTCCGGTGGTCCGAATACCACACCTGGGCCTCGGTCCGCCCGGAGGCCAACCCCGAGCGGCTGGTCCGCTGGTCCCCGCCGCACATCGACTACGCCGGGCAGGGGCTGATCATCGCCGCGTCCATCCCCATCTACGAGAACGACGAGTTCATCGGCCTGTGGTCCATCGACCTGCGCGTGGACAACCTGGTCCGCGCCTCGGTCCTGGCCCCGGCCTACCCTTCGCAGTTGACCTGCGTAGTCGGCGGCGACGGCATGGTCATCGCGGCCAGCCGGGGCGTGGTGGTGGACGACATGGCCAAGGGCGAGCGGTCCGTGGTCTCCTTCGGCGACCTGCACCCCGCCTTTGCCGGGCTCGACCTCCGGGAACTCCTGGAACGGCGCCAGGGGAGCAGGGCCGTGGGAACCGGGGGCGACGACTATCACGTCTGCTGGGCGGACCTGCACTGCATGGACTGGCTGTGCGTCACGGTCCTGTGCCGGGACGACCTCCTGGACACGGCCAAGGAGCAGTTCCGCCACGCCTTCGACAATCTGGGTCTGGGCCGCTCCGACTCCTGGGTGGGCATGGACGGGCTGCCCTCCGAGTTTCTGGAGCTGGGCGAGGCCTACAACCGCATGGTCGAGAAGCTCAATCTGGCC
Source organism: Pseudodesulfovibrio sp. 5S69 (assembly GCF_037094465.1). Lineage (NCBI taxonomy): Bacteria > Pseudomonadati > Thermodesulfobacteriota > Desulfovibrionia > Desulfovibrionales > Desulfovibrionaceae > Pseudodesulfovibrio > Pseudodesulfovibrio methanolicus. Next base: position 3,819,144 of record NZ_CP146609.1, on the reverse strand, counting down.
AGGTCCGACCTGCTGCACCGGAAGGCCGAGCTGGCCGAGCAGAAGGAACGGGCCGAGGCCGCCAACAATGCCAAGACGTTTTTTCTGGCCAACATGAGCCATGAGCTGCGCACGCCGCTGAACGGCATCGTGGGCATGCACCGGCTGCTCCAGGGCACCGACCTCGACGCGGAGCAGGCCGAGTACGTGGACCTGGCCGTGCAGTCCGTGTCCAGGCTGACCGACCTTCTCGGGGACATCCTCGACCTGACCCGCATCGAGTCCGGCAAGATGGTCCTGAGCGAGGGACCGTTTCGCCTGCGCGAAACACTGGCCTGCGCGGGCCAGCTCTTCGCCCCCTCCTGCCAGGACAAGGGCATTACCCTGGACATCCACGTGGACTCCGCCGTGCCCGACGTGGTGGTGGGCGACGCGGTGCGCTTCCAGCAGGTGGTCAACAACCTGGTGGGCAACGCGGTCAAGTTTACGGACGCGGGGACCGTGGAGGTCGAGGCCTATCCCCTGCCGGTCCCGGACCCGGCCGCCTGCCGGGTGCTCTTCGCCGTGTCCGACACGGGCATCGGTATGGACGAGGCGGATATGGACGAACTCTTCGAACCGTTCATGCAGGCGGACATCGGCTACGGCAGGCGGTTTCAGGGCGCGGGGCTCGGCCTGTCCATCGTCCGCCGCCTGGTGGACCTCATGGGCGGGAGCGTGGACGGGGCCGGCCGCCTCGGCCTGGGCACGGCCTTCCACTTCTGCCTGCCGTTCGGGCTGCTGGGCCGCGACGCGGCGGTAGTCATGGACCGGCCGGCCCCGGTCTGCCGGACGGGCGCCGAATGCGCCGTGCTTCTGGCCGAGGACGAGCCGGTCAACCGCATGGCGGTCAGGGCGTACCTGGAAAAGATAGGCTTCGCGGCCGTGGGCGTGGAGAACGGTGCCGAGGCCCTGCGCGTACTCGAAGAGGGAGATTTCGGGCTGGTGCTTATGGACATCCAGATGCCGGTCATGGACGGGGTGGAGGCCATCCGGGCCATCCGCGAGGGTCGGGCCGGAACGCGGAACGCAGACATACCCATCGTGGCCCTGACCGCCTTCGCCATGTCCGGGGACCGGGAGATATTTCTTGATGCCGGGGCCGACGACTATCTGCCCAAGCCCGTGGACCTGGATCGGCTGACCGGGGTCATGAACCGGCTCCTGGCCGGGGCGAAGGGGGACGGCCCGTCCGCCTAGAGCGGCTTGGCCAGGAGGCGGACGTCCTCGCCCACCAGGTAGTTGTCGGCGACGTAGGCCCGCTCCACGGTGAACCCCTTGGCCCGGTAGAAGGCCAGCGCCTTCACGTTCTTTTCGAGGCAGTCCAGGGTCAGGCGGCCGAACCCGGCTTCGCGGGCGCGCTCCACGGCGTGGTCGAGCAGGGCGGAGCCCACCCCCTGCCCCATGAACTCCGGGCGAACCCACAGATGGTCCACGTAGTCTTCCTTGAGGAGCATGGCGCCGGCCGGGACGCCGTCGACCTCGGCCACGCTGAAGCGCGGTCCGTTCTCGCGGGCCACCTGGGCGGGCCGGTCCATGTCGAGGATCTTCTGAAATTGGTGCGCGGGCAGAAAATGCGCATAGCTGGCCAGCATGGAGGCGCGGATGATCCCCGCGATGCACGCTTCGTCCCGGGCCGAGGCCGGGCGGATGGTGATCATTGCTTGAGCCTCGGGTCGAGCAGGTCGCGCAGGGATTCGCCGAGCAGGTTGTAGCCGAGCACGGTCACCAGGATGGCCAGGCCGGGGAACACGGACAGCCACCAGGCGATGCCGAGGACTTCCTTGCCCTCCATCAGGATGTTGCCCCAGGAGGCGTCGGGCGGCTGCACGCCCAGGCCGAGGAAGGAGAGCGAGGACTCGGTCAGGATGGCCCCGGCCACGCCGAGCGTGGCGGACACCAGCACCGGGCCCATGGCGTTGGGCATGATGTGGCGGAAGATGATCCGCCTGGACCCGGCCCCGGCGGCGCGGGCGGCCAAAACATAGTCCCGCTCGCGGATGGACAGCGTCTCGGCGCGGACCAGCCGGGCCACACCCATCCAGCCGGTCAGGCCGATGACGATCATGATGTTGGTCAGGCTCGGCTCCAGGAAGGCGATGACCGCCAGGATCAGGAAGAACGACGGGAAGCAGAGCATGACGTCCACTCCGCGCATGATGATCTCGTCCACTATCCGCCCGAAATAGCCGGAGATGAGCCCCAAGACCACGCCGATGGAGGTGGCGATGCCCACGGCCACGAACCCGACCCACAGGGAGACGCGCCCGCCGTAGAGGATGCGCGAGAACACGTCGCGGCCGAGCGCGTCCGTGCCCATGAGGTGGGCCGCGGAAGGCGGCAGGAGCAGGGCGTCCACGTTGATGAAGTTCGGGTCGTAGGGCGCGAGGAGCGGGGCGAACACGGCCCCGAAGGACATGACCCCGACGATGAGTGCGCCCAGGACCAGCAGGGCGTGCCGTGTCCATGGGGAGACGCGCTTGAGCGGACGGCGTTTCATCGGCCCCTCCCCCGGCCCACGCGGATGCGCGGGTCGGCCAGGCCGTACCCCACGTCGGCCAGCAGGTTGCCCGCCAGGGTCAGGACCGCGCCCAGCACCAGCGAGCCCATGATCAGCGGGTAGTCCCGGGCCATGACCGCCTGGTAGAAGAGTTGGCCCAGGCCGGGCAGGGCGAAGATGGACTCGATGATCACCGAGCCGCCGATGAGCGCCGGGACGGACAGGCCGAGGATGGTGATGACCGGCATGAGCGCATTGCGCAGGGCATGCTTGAACAGGACCACCCGGCTGGACAGCCCTTTGGCCCGTGCGGTCATGATGTAGTCCTGGCGCAGGACCTCGAGCATGGACGAGCGCATGAACCGGGACATGCCCGCCCAGGAGCCCGAGGTGTAGATGAAGATGGGCAGGATCAGGTGCTTGGTCACATCCCACCACTGCTCGGGCCCGGACATGGCCGAGAATCCCATGGAGGTCAGGCCGGAGATGGGCAGGATGGGCCAACTGATGCCGAGCCAGAGCATGAGCAGCAGGGCCAGCCAGAAGCCGGGCATGGCGAAGCCGATGAACACGATGACCGTGGATATCTTGTCGAAGGCCCCGCCGCGCCACCAGGCCGCGGCCACGCCGATGGGCACGGCGATGAGCAGGGTCAGGATCAGGGAGGCCACGTTCATGCCGAAGGTCAGGGGCAGCCGCTCCTTGATCTTGTCCCAGACAGGCCGGTGGTCGCCGGACATGGACTGGCCGAAATCGAGATGCACTAGGCGCTTCAGCCAGCCCGCGTACTGCACGTGCAGGGGCTGGTCCAGGCCGTAGAGCTTTTCGAGCTGGAGGCGCGCCTCCACGCCCGCCTCGGGATTGAGCGTGGTCTGCAGGTCCGTGGGCGAACCGGGGGCCAGGTGGATGACCCAGAAGCTGATGACCGTGATCCCCAGAAAGACCACGCCCACCCACAACAGCTTAATCAGAATTTTCTTGAGGACCTGGCCCATTGATTCTCCTAATGATTCCAACAGTCCTCATTTCTTACTGCAAGACCGCCCCCGAATCAATCCACAAGGCCACCCGCCCATTTTTTCAGTTGACATCCGCGCGCCCCTTGGATAATTACCCTCCACCCAACGACGTGGGGCTGTAGCTCAGTTGGGAGAGCGCTTGAATGGCATTCAAGAGGTCGTGGGTTCGATTCCCTCCAGCTCCACCACAAGAAAGTTAAGGGTTTCAAGTGAATACTTGGAACCCTTTTTCGTGCCTGATGGCGGATTTCAGGAATATGTCCGCTATGTGTCCGCCGCTTCCGACCGACTGTTTTCGGTGCCGGTCATGGCGTAGCGCGCGGCCAGACGATCTTGCGGACCGTCTTCCAACACGCCTTCAAGGTGGCTGTACCGGTCCGTCATGCGCAGGGTCTTGTGCCCGATCATGACGTTGGTCTCCTTGAGCGTGCAGCCTGCCTTCAGCATGTTCGTGCAATAGGTGTGGCGGTGATCGTGGAAGTGCAGGTCGTCGAAGTCGTGGTCTTTGCACAGCCCTTCCCACGCGGCCTTGATGGACCTGAACGGGGTGCCGTCCATGTTGCCGATCACGAAATCGCCCTTGGTCGCCACGCCCCGTTTTTCTCGGTGTCGGGTCACATGCTCCAAACGAGCTTTGAGTGCTTTGCGGGTGCGGGGCATAATCCGGTGGGTTCGGGTCACCCCGTTTTTGGTGCGGTGGAACGTGATGTGGTTTTCCGCAAGGTCGACATTGGCCCACTTGAGGCTGAGGACTTCCTGGGTGCTGCACCCGTGCTCGACCGCCAGCAGGATCGCCAGGGGCAAGTAGTGCTTCGCCCTGCGCTGATGGGCCGCTGCCAGCAGCTTCTCGATTTCGAGGGGCTTCTGGGCCTTCTTGCGCTCACTGGCCTTCTCCGACAAGTATGGGATGTCCCGCGCAATGTCTTTTTCGATCAAACCCTGCTTCGCGGCCTGTGCGAACACTTGCTTGATGACAAACAATCGGCGGTTCGCCAATACGTTGCAGTTCTTGCCTTTTTCGCCCTTGGCCACAAGCTTCGCCTTGGTCTGTTCGGCGATGCCGATGCGGTAATCTCGAATGGTCTCCTCCTTGAGGTCATGGAGCAGGGTGTGCTTCCATCCCTTCAGGACCGGGGCCAGCAGGTAGCCGTACCCGGCATGGCTCGCCTGGGATATCTTTCCTTCCCCGAGCTTTCGGTCCCATTCGTCCCGACACAGCAGGGCAGCTTGCCCAAAAGTGGGCAGGGACTGCTGCTTCGGTTGCCGAGTTTCCTTGGTCGGCAATCTGCCACTGTCGAGCAGGGTGCGAAGCCGGTTGGCTTCTTCCTGGGCCAGGTCTTTCCGTCTTAGCGTCTTGTGGTATTCCTTCCTGCCCGTTTCCGGGTTGTTGAAGTGAATGACGTACGCTTTTCCCTTTTTCAGCGAACGGGTCGCGATGGTGACAGTAGCCATAAGCTATTCTCCCTTCGGACTGTTCGCCGCCAAGCTTCTTCGATTTTCAATGAACGCTTGCAGGTCTGTTTTCAGAACCAGCTTTCGTGATCCTATCGCGATATGACCCAAGGCGCCAGCCCCGATCAGGCGCGAAACGGTGGCACGGTGGACCCGCAAAAGGCAGGCGACTTCCCTGATGGTCAAAAGAGTCGATGCATCGGACATGGTGTGGTTCTCATAGGAACGGAACGTAAAGCCTCCTACCGCCGTAGCGTACCCGTTTCCACTTCCCCTTCGGTTGAAGTTGCTCGTCAAAACTCAGCCAACAGTCCAGTTTGACACCGTAGGAGAAATAAAAGTCAAACGTCGGAAGGGGGCTCGGAGAGAAAAGAATGAAAAAAGTGAAGCCCCGCACTAAAAGGCGGGGCTTCTGCTAATAGGAACTGCCAAGATAGGCGTTCGATACGTCACGTCTTCCGGCAGAATGTCCTGCCGTGTCTTCGATCTCATCACGTGCTTCATTGTCGAGCCGGGGCCATTTTTCCCCGGCGGCATCGTATGCTGCTGCTTGAAATACCTGAACGTCGTCGTGCTGGTTGGGCGGTTCAAAGCCAGTATGCTCCACGTACATTTGGTGGAAGCGCTCGTGACGGAGATCGTGCAGGGTTCCCCCTGCGTCTTTGCCGGTCAGACCGTGTTTTCTGGCCGCATAGTCCAACCGATGCAGCCAGTTGTCGCCCATATGCTCGGGCATGAGGTTGTTGACGCCTTTCCTGTCTGAAGGGGACACATATTCCTGCGCCCGTTCAAGGGCTGCTTCTTGCATGGGCGACAGGTTGAGCAAGGCTCTTGGTCTGCCGCCTTTGGTCCCGTACTGGACGAGCAGACTGTGCTCGTCGCGATTCCAGTCATTGGGCAAGTCCAGCTTGGCCGATTCTTCCCGACGCAGCCCGAGCTCATACATTAGCTCGATTTGTGCCGCTGCCCGACCCGCCTGCGGATACGACGTGTCGTTCCGCATGCGGGTCAGGGTGTCTTGGATGACTTCCGGGCTCACTGCACGGGATGTCGCATTGGCGATGGACCCGCGTCTGACCCCGAAGATCGCGTTGTTCTTGCTGATGTGGTTATTTCCGTATGCACGGCAGATGTGGCGTGCGGCGCTGAAGACTTCGGCAATCCTGCCGTCACCCACGCCGTCCGCGCGCATGGCATCCGCCACCCGCTGGAAATGTTTGTTTGTCACCTTGGTCCACTTTTGGGCTCCCATGTTCGCCTGGCGCAAGACCTTGACGAAGTGGTGGGCCGTCTGGCGAATCCGGTGTTGTTTCGATTTCGGGCCGGACAAGGTTGCCCGGTTGATCCCATACTTGAGGCTGCCGGATTTTCCCATTGGGATTCTCCTTCCGTTAAAGGTTCGGGGCAGCGCCCCGGGGCCAAGCAGATCGGACTTTTCCCGTTATCCGGGAAAGACCTGCCTGTGGCGGTAAACCCGCCACGCATCACCAGCTAAGGGAAGAATGAATGCCCGTTTCCCATTGGAAGAAGATTCCGAAAGACCCAGTCAATAAGGGGTGCTGCCCCGCAAGCGCGTACGTCTTGCGGATTGGATGGCAGCCGTAGGGGAAGTGCGGCAATGACAAGCGTAGATACTTGCCATTCCACCATCGGCGGGTGCTGCGTTACAGCCTGCGTGTTTGGATTTGGAAATGGCCGTTTGTTTGGAAAACGGCGCGTGGATCGTTGAAGCACAAGGCTTCTTCATGCGTCATCAGTTCGGACTTCGTCACGAACTTATGACGCGCGTCAATACGTTTTACCTCCTTCTGGTTACAGAATTATCCGATGGATATGCCCAACCATATGACGTCGCAAAACCTTCGCGCAAGCTCCGGCGGTAGGATATCTTCCTACCCCCCCGCCGTTTTTTCGCGAGCGTGACGCAAGCAGCCGCCGGGGCAAGGCCAAGCCCTTCGGGCGTCCGTCTTCGCCGGACGGCCTTGCCCCGGCAACTTTGCTTGCGTCGTGATCCACGCAGGCGACGGCGAGAGGGATGGCGGGTTCGACTCCGGCTCAAGGGATTTTGAACCATTGAATCTGCACTGTGTGGTGAGAAGCTTCATTCAATGAGGTTTAATCAGACTCCACGGGACAACAAAATAATATACCGGTGGTTAGGTGTATCATGGTATTAATAAATTGATAAAATCGATCGTTGAAAAGCCGGACGGCTCTCTAGAGAAGGAGTTCCGTTGGCTTGGCCCGCCAGGCGTTAGGGAGCCCGATCAGCGATCCAATACAGTGGGAGCTACTCCTCTGGCTACAGGGCTGCATTCGGCGGTTTTTCCGGGGTGTTCCCGTTCATGAAAGACTCTGCCGCCCGGGGGCTTGCCTTTGAAATTGGCACCAGCACTTCGGCCCAGTGCTCCTTTCGATCATCCGTCAGGGGAATGCAGCCGTCCCGCTGCGGGGTGCGGTCCAGGGTCACGCTCAATTCTCCCTCTTCTTCGGAGACCTGTACGACCTGGATGTGAAATACCGTTTCCCGATAGCGATAATGTATGGTGAAACCTTCCCATTCGGACGGCAGACAGGGTGAAAAATGCAGTCGGTCCACCTCAAGTCTGAGGCCCAGAAGCGATTCCAACATCAAACGATACATCCAGGCTGCAGAGCCGGTGTACCAAGTCCAACCGCCCCGGCCTGCATGGGGGGATACCGCGTAGACATCCGCTGCCATGACGTAGGGTTCAACCTTGTAAGTTGAAACTTGCTCGGCCGTGAGTCCATGGTTTATGGGATTGATGATGCCGAAAAGTTCCCACGCACGACGAGTGTCGCCGAGCCGAGCAAAGGCCATGGCCGCCCAGACCGCTGCGTGCGTGTACTGGCCGCCATTTTCCCGCAACCCCGGAGCATAGCCTTTGATGTACCCGGGATTGAGCGGGGAGGTGTCGAAAGGAGGATCCAGCAACTGCACCAGTCCTTGCTCGCGGCGGACCAGGTGCTGATCCACAGCCTCCATGGCCTGACGTGAACGTTCTAACTTTCCGGCCCCGGAGAGCACGGACCAGCTTTGGGCAATGGCGTCAATCCGGCACTCCGGATTCAACGAGGACCCGAGCGGCGTGCCATCGTCGAAATAGGCGCGGCGATACCACTCGCCGTCCCATCCATTGGCCTCGATACTGCCGCGAAGTGCCGCAGCCTCGGAGCTGCATCGCTCGGCGAAGGAGGCGTCGCCATGGGAGTCGGCAATTGCGGCAAACTCGTTGAGTACGTCAAAAAGGAAGAAGCCCAGCCACACGCTCTCGCCCTTGCCGTCCCGGCCCACAAGGTCCATACCGTCGTTCCAATCACCTGATCCCATCAGTGGTAGGCCGTTCGCGCCATAGCGGAGGCCGTGTTCGATAGCTCGTGTGCAGTGTCCGTATAGGGTGGACATTTCTTCGGACCTTTCCGGCAGGTCATAATAGGAATCTTCGTCCTCCTTCAGCTTTCGGCCCTGCAGAAAACCCACAGGTTCATCCAGCACACCGGTATCTCCGGTGGCGCGCACATAGCGGGTCACGGCGTACGGCAGCCAGAGATAGTCGTCGGAGCACTTGGTGCGCACGCCCCGGCCCGTCGGGGGATGCCACCAATGTTGCACGTCGCCTTCCTCGAACTGATGGCTGGCGCTGAGCAGCAAATGGTTGCGCACGAGCTCCGGCCGGGCGTGAATGAGGGCCATGGAGTCCTGCAACTGGTCGCGAAAACCGAATGCGCCGCCGGATTGGTAGGTGGCGCAACGCGCCCAGAGGCGACAGGACAGGGTCTGATACAGAATCCACCCGTTGGCCAGTACATTGAATGCATGGTCCGGCGTCTCAACATGCACTGCCCCCAAGGTGTGCGTCCAGTGCTGCCAGACCTTGTCCAGGGCCATGCGAGCGGCGCTCGGTCCCTGGTGACGCTCGATCAGGCGCCTGGCGTCAGCAACGTCGCGCCCCATGCCGAGCCGAAAGACGATTTCTCGCTCCTGCCCGGCCTCCAGGTCAAAAGCCACTTGAATGGCCGCACAGGGATCAAGGGCGGCCCCCACCCTGCCGGAAAGCCGGGTGCGCGCCATGGCGGCCGGTGCCTCCAGCGTACCTCCCCGGCCGATGAATTCCGCACGGTCACCGCTCACGGTGCGCGTGGTTTCGTCTACATCGAAGAAAGCCGTCCGGCCGCTGAACTCGGTATTGTATGAATTGCGGGCCAAAAGCGCACCACTGTTCAGATCGATTTTAGTGACAATGTGCTTGGCGGTCTTGCCGCGCAAATCTCCCAGCACCCATTCGGCATAGCCTGTGGCCGAAAGCCTGCGTACCCGACCCGATTCATTGCGGACTTTCAGCACCGCGAATTTGACGGCGTCATCAAGGGCCACGTAGACCCACAGCTCACTGGCGACGCCTCGCTCGACGTGCTCAAAGACACTGTATCCGAAACCGTGACGGGTAACATAAGGAGTGGTCCCGCGACAGGGCAAAGGCGTGGGCGACCAGAAATGGCCTCGCTCCTCGTCGCGAATATAAAAGGCTTCGCCCTGTGAATCGCTGACCGGATCGTTGTTCCAAGGAGTCAAGCGAAATTCATGGGCATTCTCACTCCATGTGCAGCCCATGCCGCTTTCGGAGATAACAGAACCGAAGTCCGGGTTGGCCAGCACATTGATCCAGGGGGTGGGCGTCCGTTGTCCCTGGGCCGTAGTAATGACATATTCCCTGCCGTCCGGGGTAAAGCCGCCCAAGCCGTTGGAGAAGCTCAGATCTTCTCGTGGCAGCGGGACAACGGCGGGGGGGGCTGCACGCAAGGGGCGTGTCGGAATGAGCCGAGGTGTAGTTGTCCTCACGAGGCTGTGACCTCCGATTTGTTCCGCCAAGGTTCCCCGTGCGTCGGAAATGACGGCGCTGGCCACGGCCTTGAACAAGGTACGGTCCTCTTCAGCGATGCGGTCTGCAGGCCGGACGAATATTCCTCCGGGGCGGTCCGTCTGGTTTGCCGTGGGGCCGCCGGCGATGAGCGCCATGATCTGGTCATGGAGAATCTGCCTGTATCCGGCGTGGTCCTCATTCCAGATCACCAGATCCACCGCCAACCCTTTGAGCTGCCAATAGGCGTGAGCCTGAACCAGTTGGCGCACCAAATCGATGTTGGCCGCATCCTCGATCTGTAACAGCACGATGGGCAGATCGCCGGAAATGGAATAGCCCCAGAGCCCGGATTGCCCACGGGCATTTTTAATGAGGACGCTCGCTTCGGCCCGGAGCGCGGGATTGGCGTAGAGGATTGAACCGGCCAATCTCGCATAGAGCTGCGCCTCGGCCTCCGAGGCGTTCAACTGGCGCAGTTGGACCTGGCTGTGGGTCCAGGCCAGGTCGAAGACGCGATCGGTCATGCGCCGGGTCTGGTATTTATCCATCAGGCCAAGGGCCCCTTTGCGGGTTTCCGAGATGCCGAAGATCATGTCGACGACCACGGACTCTCCCGGATCAAGAGGGACGCGTTGACGGATGGCGGCTATGGGGTCGAGTACAGTCCCTTCGCTGTTCGAGAGCCTGTCGCTGTGTACATGCAGCGCCAGGGGGGCGGCGGGGGTGTTGCCCCGGCCGATGAAGCGCATACGGTCTGTCTCGCAGGACGCGTCCGTGCCCACGGACTTGCGTACGGCCATCATGTGGAGCATAAACGGCGGATTTTCGTCCTGCGAGCGGGGCCTGCGGGTACAGAGGATGGCTCGGTTACCGGGGAGGATCTCAGTCTGTACGAAGAGATTGCTGAAGGCCGGATGCAGAGCGTCCGCCGCCTGCGGTGCCAGGACCACTTCCGTGTAGCTGGTTATATCGAGTGTTCTGCGTGTGTGGGCGCGGTTGGTGATGCGCAGACGGCGCAGTTCAATGTCATCCTCGGGCGAGACGGCGATATCGGTATGCGCGTCATAGTTCTGTTCGCGGCACAGGAATTCGGCCTTGCCTTCCGAGAATATCGTTTCGAAATGCTTCGAATGCTTGATCGTCGGTTGATGGGTGGTGGCCCAGTACTTACGACTGTCCACGTCGCGCAGGTAGCAGAATGTCCCCCAGTTGTCGCGGGTGGGGTCTTCGCGCCAGCGGGTCACGGCGATGTCACCCCAGCGGCTGTAACCGCCGCCTGCGTTGGTGACCATGACATGATAACGGCCGTTGGAGAGCAACTGCACCTCAGGGCTCGGCGTGTCAGCAGTATTGTAGTTTCGCATGGACGCGGTCGTGGCTCCGACTGGCTGGTGACGCTCGGCAAGTTCCGTGGTGTGGGCGAAGAAAGGCGCCGATTGGGGAATACGTTCTTGAAGCAGTGGAAGTGTGGCCAGAAAACGTACGTCCGACTGAAAACGCCGTTGCATCGGGCGTCCAAGCAGTTTTTCGGCCAGGGCCAGGAGGGTCATGCCTTGGTGGTGGGCCATAAAGGACCGGACCACGGCGCTTTTCTGGCCACGCGGCAGGCGCGACGGCGTGTAGTCAACTGCCTCGAACATGCCATAACAGGCTTCGAGACCTTCTTTTGCCAGACGCTCAAGGTTGTTGCAGGCCTCATGAGGGGCAACCTGAAGCGCCAGAGCCGTGGCATAAGGCGCGATGACCAGATCTTCGGTCAGGCCGCGCTTGAGCCCCAAGCCGGGCACCCCGAAAGCGCGGTATTGGTAGTTCCGGTGCGCGTCGATGGAGTTGTAGCCACATTCCGAAATTCCCCAGGGTACACCGTTTTCCCGGCCGTAGTCGATCTGGCGGGCCACTGCTGCCTTGCAGGTCTCGTCGAGCAGAGTGTTCGCATAGCTGGGCATGACCAGGTTGGGCATCATGTATTCGAACATGGAGCCGCTCCAGGAGAGCAGAATCGGCTCTCCTCCGGCGGAGGTGAGCAACCGCCCGAAGGCGAACCAGCTCTCCTGCGGCAACTGCCCCTGGGCGATGGCTACAAAGGTGGCGAACCGCGCCTCCGAGGCTAGCAGGTCGTAGAAGCTCTGGTCTCTGCGGCGTTCATCCACATTGTAGCCAATGGCCATCAGGTGCCGCGTCTCGTCGTACAGGAACCCGTATTCCATCCGGGCCAGCGCGTCACATTCTTGGGCGAGTGCGTTTAGACGTCCCATTCTGGATTTGGCATGTCGGCAGGCCGCACTGATCATATCCCTCATTTCTATTGCCTGCGTCGTCGTTACGACGTTCCCGAATCGGGCTTCCAATGCGGCGAGCCCACCCAACGTCGGAATTTTGTCCAGAAAAGACAATTCTTCGGGGAATTCCTGGGTAGACGCCGCCCAAGGGGTCAGCAGGTCCAGTTCGCCGAGAGCATCCCGGCATTGCCCGATAAAGGCCTGGAGCCACCACTGTAGCGGATTGTCAGGGTCAGTGGTCTGGAAATCCCGGCTATCGGCTACTGCCGCCACCGATGCCATCAGCCTATCAAGGCACTGTCGCGTGGCAGTCAGGGTGTCGGGCGGGTTGATCGCGATTTCGGCCACATCCCGACGCAACGAGTCCATACGGAACGTAGCAGTGGCTGGCAGGTCGCCGGGGAGTTCCCGCAGGGCTATACCCAGAGCGTCGTTCAGGCTCTCGAACAGCCGGGGAGAGAGAATCCTCTCTTCGGTCAGGGCCAATAGACCTGCCCGCAGAGTCAGGAGGTGTCCGGCCAGATTACCCGAGTCGACTGAGGATACATAGCGTGGCATAAGTGGTTGCAAGGTTCGGGTGTCGTACCAGTTGAAGAAGTGCCCCTCGTACCGATCCATCCGCTTCATACTTTTCAGAGCCCGCGAGGTGCGGTCCATCATCTGTCCGCAAGAGAGGAAGCCGAAGTCGAACGCGGAAAGATTGGCCAGTAGGGCCAGGCCCATATTCGTGGGCGAGGTGCGGTGTGCAATGACGGCTTCCGGCTGTTCCTGGAAGTTGTCTGGCGGCAGGTAGTTGTCCTCAGGGCCGACGAAGGTTTCGAAGAAGCGCCAGGTCTTGCGGGCTATCCTGCGCAGGAACAGGGTCTGGGCTTCCGTGAGCCGCTCCGTACGGCGGGTGAGCGGCTGACCGAGCCACCATGCCAGGGCCGGGGAGAGAAACCAGAGGCCCAATACCGGCCAGGTTTTGAGCAATACGGACGGGGTGACCGCAGCAGTGGCGAGTGCGGTGGCCACGGCAAGGAATGGTCCAAACCACATGGTTTGGTACGAGCCAACGAGGTCCATACGGTCTTTCCCCGTCTCTTCGCCCGAAGGCTCCCATTCCAAGAGTCCCCGGTGCGTGACAAGTGTCCGCCAGGTGGTCTTTGTCACTGCATTCAGGCTGTAGAATGCCTCATGGGGCAGGCAGACCAGGGCGAATACCGCTTGGGCGAAATGTTTGGGCAGCAGTTCCATTACAGCGACGAGGTGCTGCCTTAGGGACAGGTTCATGGGTTTTTGCAACACATTCAGCACCGCAGCGATGACCGAAGGCAGCAGAATGATGCCGCACACGGCCAGGGTCCAGAACCATGCGGAAGCCGGAACAGTCCACCCCACCAACAGAAGCAGGACCAGTGCAGGAGCGGTCAGGCTGCGCCGCAGGTTGTCCAGGATCTTCCACCGCGACAGGAGCGAGAGAGGGTTTTTCCGCCGACAGCCGTCGGCACCGGGGACGCCGGGCAACAGCCATCGTGCGATTTGCCAATCGCCGCGAATCCAACGTTTTCTCCGTTTCACATCTTCGCCGTAGCTGGAGGGGTAATTCTCGAACAACTGCACGTCGCTCAGGAGTCCGGCCCGGGCATAGCAACCTTCCAACAAATCATGGCTCAAAATACGGTTTTCCGGAAAACATCCGCCAAGGATCCGCTCGAAGGCCTCGACCTCGTAGATACCTTTGCCGATAAACGACCCTTCACCGAACAGGTCCTGGTACACGTCGGATACCGTCCGTGTGTATGGATCAATGCCGATCTCGCTGGCGCACATGCGCGCATAGCGAGACCGGTTGGTTCCGGAGAGGCTGGCGGTCACACGCGGTTGGAGAATCCCGTAGCCGCCGATCACCCGCCGGGCATGTTCGTCGTAGCGGGGACGGTTCAGCGGATGCGCCATGGCGCCCACCAATTGCCGGGCGCTATCACGGGGCAACTGCGTGTCGGTGTCCAGGGTGATGACGTATTTCGTTCCGCGCAGGACGCTTGCATCGCCGACAATGAGGGAAAAGGGCGCTGACAAACCGTCACGCAACAGGCCGTTCAGGCTCGCCAGCTTGCCGCGTTTGCGCTCATAGCCCATCCAGGTTCGCTCTTGGGAGTTGAAGCTGCGCGGCCGGTGGAACAGGAAGAAAATGTCGCCCGTCGCGCTGGGGTATCGTCTGTTCAGCCCCTCTATGCGTTGTCGGGCCAAAAGCAGCAGGGAAGCGTCGTCGGGCAGTATCTCCTCGGCTGCATCGCGAAAATCCGTCAGCAGACCGAAATGCAGGTGTTTGTCCCTGTTGGCCAAAAAACGGACTTCCAGGTCCTTGGCCAGACCTTCGATGGCCGGGACGCTGGCAAGCATGGTCGGGATGACGACCAGGGTACGCCGGTCGTTTGGAATACCCTTGGAGAAATCCAGACGCGGCAGGGCGTGCGGCGCGGTCAGCAGGGTTGCCACCCAGTTTGCCAGGGCCACCGCCAAGTGGCTGGTGCAGACAAGCAAGAGCAGGCTCATCAGAGCCAGTCCATACCCGTGCAAGCCATCGGTCTGCGCCCTGACAGCCAAGCCTCCGGCGAAGAGTACCGACAAGAACAGGATCCCGCCGCCATAGAGCAGCAGTGGAAGCCGACTGCCCGGTGAGGACTGGAATTCAACCGTCGAGTTGCGCACTTTTGCCGATGTATTAAGTTGGCCCAAGCCATTGTCTATTAGATAGTATCCGACATGGGCTGTGAGGGACTCTTCGCCATTCAGGGCCGCGCCCTCCCGGGCCAAGCCGATGGCCCGGCCCGCGACCTCAACCTCCGAGAAGGGGCTCCTCCTGGCCGTTTGCTCCACCACGTGGCGGTAGCGATCACGCGTGGCAAAATCCATGATGCCGTAAACTTTGACAGGGTCCTCGCCCAGGACTTTCTCGACGAGACTCGTGGACTCGACGAATTCGCTCCAGTCCATAACGCCGAGGAAGCGCAGGCTGCCTATGCTGTTGCTCGTGGAGGCCTGGTCGGCGGATTGTTGCTGGTTCTCCAGATACACCAGTTGCTCGATGGTCAGGCCGGTTTCGGACAACTGCTGCTCGATCCAGGTCAACGGCAGGGCCAGTGCCGGTCCCTTGCCTTGCAGACGGCGCGAAAGTTCGGCCACGAATGAACTCACCAGGGGCGGGTTGGAACGAGTCATGTCGGCAATGGTCAGGATCAGATCCTGCGGCCGTTTGACGGCAACTCCTGTCATCCGGTCGGCCCAGGTTTCGGCGCGGTTGCGGTCAGCTCTGTGACGGGCGATACGGACGGCCACCCGGCGCAAATTCTCGATGAGCGCCAGGCGCAGCATGATCGGAATGGCCCAGAGTTCGCCCAAGTTCAGAGGGACCACGGACTGATACGCCACCACGATACTTTTCAGGCTCTCCGGGGCAACCTGTCCGTCACTGTGGGAAATGCTTTCCAGGGCGAGGTCGTACACCCTCGGGAAACCGGCCGAGGCGCCGGCTGCCAAGCACGGAAGCTCCTGGCTGTAGCCCTTCGGGAGGTGAAGCTCGGCAGTGCGGATTTGTTCCTCGATCACATAAAAGTTGTCCAGCAACCATTCCCCGGCTGGGGAAATCCGGCGTCCCCTCTTCACGTCATCGGTGAGTTGCGTATGCACATCGAACAGCACGGTCTGGTTTTCTGCCAGCCGCCCAAGCAGGCGGTCTTTGGAACGCCTTGTCATCAGCTTGTGTGAATTCGCAAGAATCTTGCCGTGCTGCTCCATCTGATCAGAACTGAACAGTGTGGAGCGCAGGGACGGTTCCTCTTTCGCGCTCTTCGCGCCCCGGACTGCTCCTCGCAGACGGGACCAGACTTCGGAAAGCCTGTCGCCCATGTTCTTGTAGCCCATGCCCATATCAATATCTCCTGCTGCCGAAACAGTGGCGGGGTTCGTGCGGATTGAAACAGGGCTGGCCGATGGGAAGGACCAGCGAAACCACTTTCGGAGCCTGATGCAAATTTTGGGTGAAGGTTTGATACGGACATGGAAGGAATTCCTACCGGCCAGGACGGCATGACGATAAAATACGTCCGGGAAGGCGCGAGTGTCCGAGCACTATAATTAATAGCGCAAATTTTCGGCCGCAGATAGTACAACTATTGCAAATATCTTCATTTGACTCAAAAAATGATGCAACGGCAAGTATTGATTCGTAAAATTTCAGTATGTTCACAAATATAATCTCGATGCCAAAGAATAATATAAATATGATTGTGAATTACGCTGAAAGGGGTATTGTAAGTATGAGGTGAAAATTATGAACGCTCTTCTTGTCTACCCTGCCTATCCGGATACATTCTGGAGTTTCAAAAGCATACTGTCTTTTGTGTCAAAAAAGGCGGCCTTCCCTCCGCTCGGCTTGCTCACCGTGGCCGCCATGCTTCCCGTGGAATGGGAAAAACATCTGGTTGACACGAATGTCGCCCCTCTGGAAAACGCCGACCTCGAATGGGCGGACGTTGTCATGGTCAGCGCCATGTTGGTGCAGCTTCCCAGCGCGAGAAAAATCATGAAACGCGCCAGGGAGGCCGGAAAAACCGTGATCGCGGGAGGCCCGGCCTTCAGGTCGCATCTGGAGCAGTTTCCCGAAGTGGATCATTTCATCATCGGCGAATCGGAAACCGTCATGCCCGAATTCCTGCATGACTTCCAACGAGGCGTGGCAAAGAAACACTACACGTCCTCCGAACACCCCGATTTGGCCCTCACGCCCATCCCCGCGTGGAACCTGTTGAGAATGAAGGATTATATCTCCATGTCGGTGCAGTATTCCAGAGGCTGCCCCTTTGATTGCGAGTTTTGCGACATTGTGGCCATGAACGGACGCCGCCCTCGCGTCAAAAATCCCGATCAAATGATGCGGGAGATCCAAAGTCTGTATGATGCCGGATGGAGGGAGTCCGTCTTTATCGTGGACGACAACTTCATCGGGAACATCGTCCGGGTGAAGGAGTTCTTGCCGAGGCTCGCCGAATGGCAGAGGCTGCACCACTACCCCTTCAAGCTCATGACCGAGGCCAGCGTGAATCTGGCGCAGGACGATGAACTTATGGAGATGATGAGCGCGGCGAACTTCCACAAGGTTTTCATCGGCATTGAAACGCCATCCACGGAAAGCCTGGTCGAATGCGGGAAAAAGCAGAACGTCACCACCGATTTCAGCTCGGCGATCCGTCATATTCACCAACACGGCATGCAGGTGATGGGTGGCTTCATCGTGGGTTTCGATAACGACACCTCGTCGATTTTCGGGCAGCAATTCAGATTCATTCAGGAGATCGGGGTCGTGACGGCCATGATCGGGGTTCTTAACGCGATGCCGCATACGAGATTATGGACTCGGCTCAAATCCGAAGGGAGACTGCTTGGCGAATTGAGCGGAGAGAATACCGACGCCTGCGTGAACTTCGATCCCCGCATGGGATGTGAAGCCCTGCTGGATGGATACAAGAAACTTGTGGGAGAGCTGTACTCTCCAAGGAAATATTATGACCGGATCAGCACGTTTCTCTCTTCCTACGCACCCACGGCACGGGGAAAAATGGTCCGGACGGATGTTCAGGCCTTCTTGAAAAGCATGTGGGCTGTCGGCATTGCCTCACCCGCCCGCATCCTCTACTGGAAGCTGGTGCTGAAAACACTTTTGACCAAGCCGAAAGCCCTCTCCGCCGTGGTTGAAATGGCGATTCAGGGCTTGCATTTTGCACGGGTGTCCCAGCGCATCATGGGTGTGTGAGGCAGCAGGGGGGGCAGGACCGGACTCCTCCTTCGGCCCGTCGAGGGCGATTGCCAGATGGAGCTCACACACGAATGGCCAAAGAGTAGACAAGCCGAATCACAAGGGAAAAAGCGGTACGGCACCTCCCCGGGAGGCACGGATGCCCCCTGGGGATGGACGGATCAACTGCCCGGAATGGGGAAGATCTTCTGCTCGCTCCTGGCCGGATTCTTTTCCAATTGGTGGTAACGGTTCCATGCGTTTTTCGACAAGCGCCTCAGGATGTCATCCAGGTCGGAACCGTGCATCAGGTTGCTCAGGTCCGCCTCGTCCATCAGGCGGTCCGAGAGCGAGTAGCCCTCGCCCCGACTCAAGTCGAGTTGCACATCTGGAATGTTGAAAACGGGTAGCGAGTCGCAGACGTCCACGAGTAGATCCCGCACCGTCTGATAGAAGAACTTCTTCACGTCTTCCGTTGATTCGGCCTGGGTCAGCAACTCGCGGAACCGACTACGGGCTCCCTGCTCCTGCTTGGTGAATGATAATTGAGTGCTCATATGCTCTCCTTGTTGCGTTGACATTTTGCCGAAGTCCGGCGGCCGGAGTGATGGCGGAATCTGCTCGCGGGAACCCGCGCGGATCAAGCGCGTGAGTATTTGATGATGTCTTCTTTGAACTCCTCGATCACGCCCTCCGTCAGTGAGGGGGTGAAGGTTGCAATGGCCTGGACGATGGCGTCCGTTGTCACCGGAACGTTGCTCCCGCTTTCGCATTCTTCTTCAAAGGCGTGCTGGGCTATGGTCTGAAAGAGGTATTCGATGTCGGCCGGGGTGTATTTTCCCGTCAAGGCGATGATACGCGCCAAATCGATGGCGCCTACGTTCATCTTGGACAAGAAATATTTCAGAATGGTTTCTCTTCCGCTCTCGTCGAGAGTCCCGACCGGGATGATGCAATCAAATCGCCCAGGCCGCAGCAGGGCGGCGTCCAGTTGGCGGATGTAGTTGGTCGCGCAGACGAGCAGCAACTTGCTGGTATGGCTTTTGATAAGCGGGACCTGCTTGAGAAACTCATTGGTGATGGACCTGTCTACGCGATTGGCTCTATCCCGATTGCCTGCAAGTTCTTCGAATTCGTCTATGAATATGACGACTTCTTCCAGGTCTCGCGCCTTCTCCATCACACTGCGCAGGTGGGCGCCGATTTTGTCCACTCCGTCGACCATGAGCATGCTCGGCATGATTTCCACGTACCACCACGCCAGCCTTCCGGCCATGGCCTTGACGAAATGGGTTTTGCCCGTGCCGGGAGGGCCGAAGAAAATGATGGTTTTGGGTGGAATGACGCCATGTTTCCGAGAGAGTTCCTCCTCAACCAGAGGGAGAATGATCTTCTTTTGTATCAGCTTCTTGGGTGGCTGGGTGTCGGAGATGGTGTCCCATATGTCTCGGGTGATGGCCTGTGCGCCCATTTGCACCAGCAGTTTTTCCTGGTTGTGCGTGGCGAGTTCCTTATCCGTCCCGATATTATCGACAAAATCGTTGCAGGCGATCTTGAATCCGACATCCCGGTTCAATTTTTCGGACAGTACCCACTGATGTCGCCTGATTTTTTGCCAGAGATCGGTAACAACATCCTTATCGAACTTCGCGCCGCAGGCCTCGAAGATCTTGCTGGCGCAGACCTCGGGTGCGGGTGATTCGAATGTCTTGATATCCATAGTTTGGGCTCCTGCCACAGCATCTTATTTACAATACATCCATTACATTCAGGCATGTGCATTTGTGATATTATGAATTGGAACAATGCCATGTTAAACATCTGAATCAAGACGCCAGTGAGTATTTACATAGTACTATATAGCTTGGGATTGTCACTGTATATTTTCAATAAATCATTTATGCGGAGTAGAAATAAAAGCAATCAGACTTGCCTTGAGTAATTGGCGACTTGTCAATCCCATCCAATGTGGATTGTTTCATGTCGATGATCAAGGGGGTCCTCCCCCTGGCAGCGTGGGGAGCCCCGCTCCAGATGGGCAGACGTCATCCCCCCTCCTTACTCCAATGGTTGGGATACCCGATACGAGAGTTGGAACCGAGCCCAACATGCCTTTCGGTCCGGCTTGAAGATGCCGCCATGGTGCTTTGACCTTGGGGCAGAGGACATTCCTATTTCAGATACGAAGGCTTTCGGCGGGCCGAGCGGAAGAAACGCTACCGGATGTCGCAGCGGGGGAACGAGGTGGTGATCGTGGTCCCGTCGGGCTCGGATGTGGCGAGCTCGATGTGGCCGCCATGCGCCTCGGCGATAAGGCGGGCACTGTAAGTTCCCAGCCCCGTGCCGAATCGCTTGCCCTCGGTGACGTATTTCTCGAAGAACCGGTTTCGGATTGATTCAGGCACCGCGCCGGCATTATGGATGGCGATGTACACCGTGTCCGGGTCCGTCCGGCAGGTGATAGTGACGTCCCCTCCCTTCGGGAGAGCCTCAATGGCATTCTTCCCCAGGTTCATGAACATGTCCTCAAAGAGGAAGGCCTCTCCGAACACTCTCGCGCTTTCAGAAAAGCAATCCGCTTCGGCTTGGATCGAAATGGTCACCTTGAACTGCGAGGCAAGCACCGCCAGGGATAGCTTCATTGTTTCAAGGACTTGAGGGAGTTCAACCGGGGTTTTGGCTGGAGTAAATACGCCTTTCTCCATTTCCCGCAAAGGCTCGGCAGCGTCGATGAGTTGGATTACTTGCTGAATACCGACCATGACTTGCGGAAAGGCGTTCATCAAGGCGTCACTCTCGCCTTCTTCAAGAACCATCTGCGTCAGGGAGAAGAGGGTTGCAAGCGGCCCCTTGATGTCGTGATGGATGATGCGTTCCACGTCCTCCCGAAACTGTTCTTCCTGCTTGCGCCCGGCGATGTCGTGTATCACGATGCGGCAGACGGGAGTCCCTTCGTCGTCCGGGACCACGGAGCTGGTCAAAAGCGCCCAGAACTCGCTCCCGTCTTTTTTCTTCAGACGTAATTCGCATTCCGCCGTCGCTTCCGGCGAATGGTTGCCGAGGAGCTCCTTGCGGTGACGGTAGTATATATCCTGGTCCTCCCTATAGATGAAGGCGGTCCAGGGCTGTCCGACCATATCGCTGCGGTGCATGCCGAGCAGTGTCGCGGCGGTGAGATTGGCCTCGAGGGTCATCCCCTTTTCGCTGATCGTGCAATAACCGACCGGAGCCATGTCATAGAGATCGAAGTAGCGCGCCCGAATGGCGTCCAGTTCCGCCTGTGACCGGCGCAACTCCTCGTTTTGCAGCTCCAGCTCGATCTGATGGACGCGCAACTCGTGGAGCGCTTGTCTCATTTCCTCGGGAGAAAGAGACTGTTTGTCCTCAGAATCTCTCGATTGGGCCAATGCT
Source organism: Pseudodesulfovibrio sp. 5S69 (assembly GCF_037094465.1). Classification (NCBI taxonomy): domain Bacteria; kingdom Pseudomonadati; phylum Thermodesulfobacteriota; class Desulfovibrionia; order Desulfovibrionales; family Desulfovibrionaceae; genus Pseudodesulfovibrio; species Pseudodesulfovibrio methanolicus. The sequence continues at coordinate 3,797,806 of NZ_CP146609.1, read as the reverse complement.
TCCGCTTGAAGTCTGAGCTGGTCTTTCATGGGCTGTCGGCCTCCTGGACTATCCGTTGTGTGGTCGTCATACCATAGGCAGAGCCTGTATCGTCCACCAGCAGGCTGGCCGTGAGCCACACCTGCAATGCCTGTCCATCTTTGTGTATACGGCGTGTCTCATAGGGCACCGGCAAATCGCCCACCGCAGCCAGTCGAAGGTTCTCCAGTTCCTCCGCCTGCAAATCCTTTGGGAGCATATCCTGAATGTTCATGGACAGTGCTTCCTTTTCACTCCACCCGAGAAGCCTTTGTGCCGAAGGATTCCAGGATAGGATATCTCCCTTCATGTCCAACACGGTAATGGCATCCTGCGAGTCCCGCGCAACCACTGCGAGGCGGATTTGGCCATGGGCCTCCTGCAACAACTCGTCGGATTTCTTCATCTCGGTTATGTCGACAAAGGTGATCACGGCGCCCTCGATCACGTTATCCAGGGTGCGATACGGCTGGATGCGCATTGTGTACCATTTCCCATCCTCCGCCTGTACCTCCAGATCCTTGGGGAGCAGCGTTTCCAGTACGGACTCCACATCCTCGACCAGGCTGTCGTAGCCCACAAGCTTGGAAACGATGTGACCGACATGTCGCCCGATATCGACTGGAATCAGGTTGATGATCTGGGTGGCGGCCGGGGTGAAGCGCATGATGCACAGATGGTGGTCCACGAATATCGTGGCGATGCCCGTTCCGGAGAGCAGGTTGCTCATGTCGTTGTTGGCCTGCGACAGATCGGTCAGCTTGTTCTGCAGCTCGGTATTGACGGTGGACAATTCCTCATTGACGGATTGTAGTTCCTCTTTGGAGGTCTCGAGTTCCTCGTTCGAGGATTGCAATTCTTCGTTTATGGACTGCATTTCCTCGTTGGACGAGTTGAGTTCCTCGTTGGATGTTTCGAGTTCCTCAATGGTGCTTTGGAGATATTCTTCGTTGGCCAACAGCTCTTGCCGCAGCGTCTTGACGAGATTGTCCTTTTCCCCATCTGATTCCTCTACCCCGCCCCCGACGGCTGGGGGGGCGGGTGTTTGCACAGACTCGTGGTTGATCTGCGGCGAGGGTTCCAGGATGACCAGATAGAGGGGGTCAGAAAAATCCACATGGTCGGCAGCTACCGGGCAGACCGTCAGGTCTACCGAGGTGAAGGACCCGTTGGTCTTGACCCACAAAGACTGGCTGCGCGCGGTTCCGCCGGATGAACGCGCCTTGTGCAGGGCCGTGTTCAATCCGCGGCGCAGTCCCTCCCGCGCCATCTTGAGGATGTTGTTGGTACCTGCTTCGCCTTGCGCGGGTTCCAGGTACTGGCCGGTGCGCCCGTGGAGGTAAAGGATGTCACCCTGCGCGTTGACGAGCACTCCCACGGGGACGAACCGTTGCAACAGCGTCTGTTCGGTCAAATCACGCAACGGCAGCTTGGCGGAGGCGGCCTCCTTGACGGTTGTCGGCCGGAGGAGTGACGAGTCAAGGGCCGACAGGGGCGGAATGAAACGGCTCATGGCTGTGGAGCGTTTGCCAAGCTGTGCTTCCTTGCACAGATACAGTTTCGATTTGCGGTGCACGGCGGTGAACAGGTCACCGAAATCGCCCACTGTTTCCGATGTGCCCAAAAAGAGGAATCCGCCAGGGCGCAAAGCGTAATGGAAGAGCGGCATGAGTTTTTTCTGCAACTCTCCGCCCATGTAGATGAGCAGGTTGCGGCATACGACGCAGTCGAGCTTGGAAAAGGGGGGATCCTTGATTACGTCCTGTTCCGAAAAAATCAGGATGTCGCGGAGTGTTTTGTGGATGCGGTAGGCGCCACCATTGGACTCAACCGTGAAAAATCGCGCCAGCCGTTCGGGCGTGACATCGGCGGCTATGCTGGCCGGGTACAATCCGCTTCGGGCAGTGCTTATGGCCCGACTGTCTATGTCGGTGGCAAAGATCTGCACCTTGATCCTTGTCCGGGTCTTTTCCATGTACTCCTGCAGGAGGATGGCGATCGAGTAAGCCTCCTCTCCGGTGGAGCATCCCGTCGACCAGATTCGGATTGAGGACCCAGGTGACTTTCCAGCAAAGAGTTTGGGGACAACCTCTTCCTCGAACTCCTTGAATACTTCGGTATCGCGAAAAAAACGGGTCACGCCGATGAGCAGGTCCCGAAATAGCGCCTCCACCTCCTGCGGGGCTTGCTGCATGTATTGAATATACGCATCCAGCGTGTCGATTTGATTCACGGCCATTCGGCGTTCGATGCGGCGATGGATGGTGCTCGGTTTGTATTGGGAAAAATCGTGTCCGGTATGGATGCGCAGAAGGATGCATATTTTACGTAGCGCATTTTCGGTCCGGGACGTGGGGGCGGCCTCCGTATGGAGAGGCGGGCCATAGGCATGGGCAGCATAGGTGATGATCCGGGCGGGCATCTCCGACGGCGGCAATTCGTAATCCACCAGGCCGGTGGCAATGGCGCTGCGCGGCATACCGTCGTACTCGCAGGATTCGGGCGTCTGAGCAATGACCATGCCCCCTTCGCCCTTGATGGCCCGCACGCCGAGGGTGCCGTCGCTGCCCGTGCCCGAGAGCACGACGCCGATCACAGATTCATGCAGACTCTGAGCCAGGGAACGGAAAAAATAGTCAATGGGCAGCCGCTGCCCCCTCGGGGCGATGGGGTCGATCAATTGCAACCTGCCGTGCAGAAGGGTCATGTCGTGGTTGGGCGGAATGATGTAGGTGCAGTTAGGCCGAACTTCCATACCGTCTTCCACCTCGAAGACCTCCATGCGGGTGCAGCGTCGGATGAGTTCGGTCAGCAGGCTCTTGTGATCCGGCGCCAGATGCTGGACCAGAATAAAGGCCATCCCCGGATCGGCATCGGCGGGCATGCCGGAGAAGAACGCTTCGAAAGCCGCCAGACCTCCGGCCGAGGCGCCAATGCCCACGATGGGGAAGGCTGGCCCGGAACGCCGCCCCGGAACGGGAGCGGCCTTTTCGGTCGATACGAGAGAATCCTTTTGCGGCTTAGAGGCGGGTGTGTCTTTTTTCTTTGTCATGTATTTTCCTTCCTCGCCGTCTCATATCCTGTCAGACATCTATTGTCCCGCGAGAAGACCGTGCCGTCTTCTTTTTCTGGTCCTGTTTATTGGCTTTTTGTCGATTATATTCGGCCAGTCAGAAACAGGACCATGATTATGATTATAATAACTCCAAGCGTGCTGCCGGGCGCATAGCCCCACGCGCGGCTGTGCGGCCAGACGGGAATGACTCCCAGAAGCAAAAGCGCCACAACAATCAGTATGATCATGGCAAGAGGCATTGTATTTCTCCGACGTTAATAGTTTAATAAGATAATGAAAACGGAGTGTAGAGCGTTCGTGGCTTGCCGTTGTCATTACCCTCCTCTACCGAATGAACCGTTGACTGCCTTTAGTATCAATACCCAAAAGGTCTTGTCCGATGCCGGGGAGTTGTCTTCTTGTTTGTTCCCGCCAGCCTTTCCCGCATTACTCTGCGAAGCATTTCAATCGGTGGTCATGTCGTTGACCACCTTCTTTACGCCGTGAACATCATTGGCGAGCTTCCCGGCCAAGGCCTTCTCGGCATCGTTCCCGGCTTTGCCCTTCAGGGTGACGACGCCCTTTTCCGTCACGACATTGGTGTTCAGGGCACTTGTCGAGCGATGATAGAGCAGGGTTCCCTTGACCATGGCGGTGATGGACGCATCGTCAACGGCTTCTCCGAGGGCCTCCGCCTTCATGCCGATCATGGATTTGTCCTGTGCGGAGGCGGGTACCGACATCATGTTGTTGACGCTTCTGACACCTTCGACATCCCCGGCATACTCGCCGGTCAGGTCCTTCTGGGCGATGCTGGAGGCTTCGCCACGCAGCGTGATGACGCCTTCTTCAGCGGAGACGCTTGTCGCGGCCGCATTCACGTTCTTATGGAAGAGAAGGGCGAGCTTCACCTTGGTTATGAGCCATGCATCCGTACCGGCAGAATGCGTCCTCTCTTGGATTGTGAGTTTGTTATCCACGCTTTTCACGTCAGGAAGTCCGGCGACGGTGTCGCCGGCCAGGGACAAGTGCGGCTCTTCTTCAACCGTTCCGGTCAGTGTTACCTCGCCATCGCTGGAACTCACCGTGATGTCGTCGTTCTTGAGATAGGTTTTGAACACGTATGTTTGTTTGGCGGAAGATTCGATACGGTCATCCATCGTGGCGGCATGGAGCTTGGCGTTGCCCAACAACACGAATGACATAACTACAGTCAGGCTTAAAATAATGAGTATTCTTTTCATGAGGCATTCCCTTTTCGGCCATAAAGACATGTCGTTTTATTTAATTATTACATGATGTTGTGCTAATTATTCGCTCGTCGCGAAGGATTGTAGGCATAAGCGGGCGCAAGCGGTCAGCCTCGTACCACCGTTGACTCCTGCTGATTTGCCGAGTCCGGGTGTCCAATGAGGGCAAGAACAGCCTAAGACCCGCATATAAGCAGGATCTCAAAGGCGAATTTTACAGTGTGGAGTCGTGTGGGCGCGGCAAGGGTGCGCGGAACGGCTAGGCGTATTTCAAAAGCGGGTATGGAGGGCTGTGGAAACTTAAACGTCGGGTGCCCTGGAGTACGACGATCAGGCTCTTCTGAACAGGCGCAAAATGAAAATCAGGATCACCGCGCCTACTGTCGCAGTGACTATTGCCCCGAGCAGTCCGCCCGAGTTGATCCCAAGAAGCCCGAAGACGTATCCGCCTATCACCGCCCCCAAAATACCGACGACGATATCTCCGATGAGACCGAATCCGCCTTTCATAAGCATCCCGGCCAGCCAGCCTGCAACCAATCCTATCAATACGAACCAAAATAGACCAATCATGAAATACCCCTATGATTAAAAATAATTTCAACTGTTTTTATATTAGCATGTGTGGTAAAAAATAACACTATAAATAAAAAATGATGCGACACTTACGGTATCGACTTAGGAAAACTGGACTCGTTCTATGGACAGAAATCGGTTTTGGTCGCTGAAGATGCGAAAATCGATACTACGTCCACCCCAAACTCATGGCTCAGTGGTCCGAAGGAGCGAGGCCTCTTTTCTTCTATTTCTCGGCACTAATTCAATTGGATCAGGCCCGACGTCATCAGGTGTCACTTTAAATGGCGGCTATTCTTTCCGTGGCAAATGTGGCGTTTTCAGTTCACTGAAATAACGCAATTAAGCAGTCTTTCAGCTGGTTTTTACGGCCTTTCACACCGCAACCCTATCCATACGTTCGAGTTGAGGAGTTTGGGACTTTTCGTGTCCGCTATGTGTCCGCTTTTTCCCCGACGCCATGCAAAACCAACGTCATTCCGCGCCTTCTGCACACAAAGCGACAGCGTGTCTCTAATAGGCTTGGCGGCGAATAAGTCCTGTATTATTGTTGTATTAGATTGTCTTGCAAGTTGGCCAGCCTCAAGAATGGCATTCAAGAGGTCGTGGGTTCAATTCCCTCCAGCTCCACCAATGATTATAAAGGTTTAGAAGGTTTTCCTTCTAAGCCTTTTTTCGTGGGATATACAAAAGAATATACATTTCCAAGCAGCTGTTCTAATTGTAGAATTTGCTTGTTGGATTTTGATTAGCAATCGTTTATCCATTGAGGAATGATGTCAAACCAATTGAGAAATAAAAAAATACTTTTAGTGGGGGGAAGTGCGGGCCTTGGACTTGCCGTTGCCACGATGGCGCATGGGTGCGGAGCTCAAATTGTCATCGCCTCCCGGGCTGCAGCCGAAAAGCATGAAGAGCTGGTGGCTAAGGTTGGTCCTGAAATAGAGACCTTTTCGTTGGATGTGACCTCGGAAACTGGCTTTGATCATGTATTGCAGGAGATCAAAGAAATTGACCATCTTGTTATGACCACCCGACCGACAATCACCCCGGCGTCTTTTGTTGAAACCGACTTGGAGCAAGCTCAAAAAGCATTTGAAACGAGGTTTTGGGGCCAATGTCGACTTATTCAGAAGGTGCAAGGTCGTATTCGCCCAGGTGGGTCCATTCTTCTTACGACCGGTATTGCCGGCGAAAAGGTGTATGAAAATAATTCAATCATGGCCGTGCTAAATAGTGCTACAGAAACCCTCTGTAGAACCTTGGCCGTAGAGATGGCTCCAATTCGGGTTAATGCCGTTAGCCCGGGATTCATTGCGCCAAAACCTCAGGAGGTGGAACACTATGCCAGCCAGTTCCCTTCTGGGAGGGTCGCGTCGGCTGCCGAAGTGGCTGAAGCCTATATCTATTTGATGACGAATCAATATGTCACGGGTACCACCTTGGTGGTTGATGGTGGTGCAAGGTTGATCTAAGCATTGCCAACACGCCTCTATGGTATGGCATTCAAGAGGTCGTGGGTTCAATTCCCTCCAACTCCACCACAAGAAAAATAAGGACTTCAAGTTATTGCTTGAAGTCCTTTTTTCGTACCTGATGGCGGATTTCAGGAATATGTCCGCTATGTGTCCGCCGCTTCCGACAGGTCCGTGCCGGTCATGGTGTAGCGTGTGGCCAGACGATCTTGCGGGCCATCGTCCATCACGCCTTCAAGGTGGCTGAACCGGTCCGTCATGCGCAGGGTCTTGTGCCCGATCATGACGTTGGTTTCCTTGAGCGTGCAGCCCGCCTTCAGCATGTTGGGGCAGTAGGTGTGTCGATGGTCGTGGAAGTGCAGGTCGTCGGAGTCGTGGTCGCTGCACAGCCCCTTCCAGGCCGTCTTGAGCGACTTGAACGGCGTTCCGTTCATGTTGCCGACCACGAAGTTTCCCTTGACCTTTACGCCCCTTTTTTCTCTATACCGGGTAACATGCTTTAATCGGGCGGCAAGGGCATCTCGGGTGCGGGGCATGATTCGATGCGTCCTGGTTACATCGTTTTTGCTTCTGTGGAAGGTGATGCAGCTCTCTTTAAGGTCGATATCGGACCATCGCAGGCTGAGCAAGGTCGGTTGGATGAGAGAGCATCTGGATTGGCGTGACTGGGGAAAATATCGTGCCCCGATGTACCCTGACGGCAAGACAGACACGCATGGTAGATCTGGATTCTTCCTTCACGGAGGGAAGCGGCCTGGATCGGCAGGATGTGTGGATGTCGGGTGCGGCGATGAGGATTTGTTCCCCTTGTTGCGAAAACAAAGAAGGCCTGTAAAAATCAAAGTAAAATAGCGAGGTTGGGGAGGCTTCGTTGCAACGAAGCCTCCCCAAAATGAGATATGAACAAAACAAGTATTGCCCTCATCGTTTTATGGCCTGCATTGGTATCTCAATTGTTTTTCTATGTGAGCGCGGCAACGAGCAACGACGTTATCAAGTTCGGAGCCTGTATTGTCGCAACGATCCCACTGTGTCTCTTCGTTAAAAGCATCAAAGGGAAAATGGTTCTCGTCAAAATCGGACTGATCTCATTCTTGGCGGCAGGAATGATGCTTCTGACATGGCGCATTGATCCTTATCATTCCATAGGTCAGTTCCCGGCAAGCAGCCTTTTGCATACAATTCCCATATTCGCTGGATTGTATTTCGTAACGCTTTTTGTATGCCTGATTATCAATAGGATAGCTTCTTGCTTTGTCGTGAAGGCTAGTGCTGAATCCAGCGAAGGGCACTAAAAGGTAACCTGTTTTATATTTGATTTCTTGTCTTGTTTAGGCGTGCCCTGAAAAGGGCATCCCTTTTTGGAAGTCATGAACACACTTATCGTTTTATATCCAACCGTTGTCCATTTCGCTTACCTTGTTTCTGTCTACAATGCGGATTCGCGTGTTGTTAACTGGATCGTTCTCGTCTTCTCCTTCTTGCCATTGATATGGCTTTTGCGAAAACGGAGGCTGACGGTGTCTTCATTTCTGTCGCTGATCAAGTTGAGTTGTTACGGTGCGGTGCTGCTCAGTATCGTTGATTATTTTGACCCATACTATCCGAAGATGGCTTTTGACGATTGGACCGTATTCCTCCGGTCCGCTGTATATGTAATTTTGTATGTTGCGGTACTTCTTGTGGCTTTGTTCGCCGGGAAATTGTTTTCTCGGGATAGGAGAGTACCTGGCTCCTAAAGGCACGGACCCCGATAATGAAAAAATGGATTCCTTGTTCAGTCCTCTTGATGTGTGCCATCGTTTTTGGCTCTTGGCTTCATTCGTTTCTCCCGCCGGATATCGGGGTGGTCATCCTTGAGAACGACAGTGGGCAGGACATTGTTGAAGCAACTATACGGATTCGGGAAATCGAACTCGTTTTTCCGAAAATTCCTGATGGGGATTTTTGTGCAGCCCGCTATGAAATCCCCGGAGATTCGCATTACGAGGTTCTGGTTACTCTTGAATCGGGGAAAACGATGAGTCTTGAGTCCGGATATATGACAAATGGTGCGGATGCCTTTGATGTGATGATGGTTCGGAAGAACCAGGTCGTTCATCGGTTCTCGCAACCGTCAGGATTTCTTGTTCCCTAAGAGACGCCCTGACCCATCAGGGAAAAGCATGTCGAAGCAATGCCCCGGAGTCGCGAACTCCGGGGCATTTGGGGCCATTGGGCATTCCGTCCCCGCAAATCGGTCGAATTTGGCCAAACCGGACCGAAACATGGCTTTCGGTCCGGTTCCGGCAAACGTGCCCATTTCGTGGAACTGGTCGTTTTTGATCAAAAACGACCATTTTTTCATTGTCAGAACCGGGGATCAGGCCGAGCCGCTTGTATTCATTGACCCGGTGTGCCCAGTCATTGGCCGACATCCCCGGTTCGGATATGCGAAGGTAGCCGCCAGGGCAAGGCCAAGCCCTTCGGGCGGACGCTTCGCAGTCCGGCCTGGCCCCGACGACTTCGCTTGCGTCGTCATCTACGCAGGCGAGGGCGAGAGGGACGGCGGTTTCGACTCCGGCTCAAGGGATGTAGAATGATCGCCCCCTCACAATAGATTTGGGACAATCCAAGGGCGACTTTCACGAACCAGTTAATGGTTCGAAAAACAGAGGCCACTTCAATTAGAGGGATAGTGGGGACTGCCCCGACTCAAGGGATTTTCGAGCTTCTGGGAGAAGAGTCTTTATCGGAGATGAAAACGGATCTGGATGCGCATCCAGATCCGTACCGCCTGCCGTCTGTCCTTCATCTCGGAGGATGTGGTTTTTTTGCCTGGTGCTGAGAAACGGAAACTGCATGAAGCAGGCAGGTCAATGAGCCGGAATGCTTTTCGAGATGGGGAGTTACCTTTCAAATATAAGTACATCCGAATGCGACTTGCAGGCATTTGCCCGAAATCGTTAACTAAATTTATATAATTTTTTTATATCAAATGTCTTTACTTTCAATCGAGGATGATTCATAAGTAGTCAACTCAGCGTGACTGGACGCACGATTACTTCTTGGCCCCACTTGGGCAACTCACGTTCCACGTAAGCTTTAGATTTATTCTTCCGTACCAGAGCCTACCAATTATCACCCGGTGTTCCGGGATCGACCGCTGTTACGCGCCGTCGTCATCTTCTCTTTTTTCCCAAGGCTTTTATGTCCTTTGCAGATTTTTCTTTTGATCGGCGTATTAACGCTGGCATCAAATCCTGTGGCTATGAGACCCCAACGCCAATCCAACACAAAACCATCCCGTTAATTCTACAGGGGCATGACGTTATGGGGTTGGCACAGACGGGCACTGGCAAGACTGCCGCTTTTGCTCTGCCCATTCTTCAAAAGCTTCTTTCCGATCATTCCTCACAACGAGGTCCACGTGTGCTCGTATTGGCTCCCACGCGAGAATTGGCAATTCAGATCAATGACAGTTTTGAATCTTTGGCAGGACATGCCGATATTCGCACAAACGTTGTTATTGGCGGCGTCGGGATGGGGCCGCAGATAAAAGCGTTTGATTCATCACAGGTCATCGTCGCATGCCCGGGGCGACTTGTTCGGCTCCTCGCGAAAGGATCCGTCAACTTGAAAACCGTTGATACATTGGTTCTCGATGAGGCGGACAGGATGCTTGATATGGGCTTCATGCCGGACATCAAGCGAATTATCGCCAAGCTCCCCGCCAAGCGCCAGAATCTTCTTTTTTCCGCCACCATGCCCAACTCCATTCTCGCATTTGCAAAACGGATTCTGGTCAATCCCCAGATGGTTCGGATTAATGCCACGTCACCGGTCTCAAGCGTGAAGCATCTCTTCTATAAGACTCAGAGTAGTCAGAAGAGCCTCTTGTTGGATGACATCCTTTCCCGCTCAGAGCATCAGAGCATGCTGATTTTCACTCGCACGAAGCACAAGGCCAAGAGTTTGTCGCGCCAACTAGCCAACAGCGGCCACGACACTACGTCTTTGCAAGGCAATATGAGCCAAGGCGAGCGCGAAAAAGCGCTAACCGGGTTTCGCGAAGGACGATATTCCATCATGGTGGCAACAGACATTGTTGCACGCGGGATTGATTGCGACCGCATTACTCATGTCATCAACTACGATATGCCCAATACGGTTGAAACCTACACACACAGAATAGGCCGAACTGGCAGGGCCGGGCGATCCGGCAACGCCATCAGTTTGGTTACTCAAGATGAAATCCCGCAGTTGCGCGCCATTGAAAGAATTATGGATGTCTCAATTGAGCAAAATTCCATTTGCGGTTTCGAGGCACCAGAAAACAGCCGTGGAAAGTTGACTGAAAATGCTGTTGATCCCCTCAGGAAGGCAGATGGTCGGCGACGGAGGCGAAAGCCTAGGCGGGCAATGGCTTCTGCGGCCTAACGATTAAAGAAGACGCTCCCCATCCAGTTGCTGGAGAAGAGTGAAACTGTTGTCTATATCAATCATTTAAACCAGATAATGACGCGCCAAGAAAACAAAGGCGAACGTCACAATTCAAACAACACACAGGAGTTTATTATGTCCAAGAACATTTATGTCGGTAACCTCGCATGGTCCACCTCTGAAACTGAAATTCGCGATGCATTCGCAGCCCACGGAGAAGTCACTTCCGTCAAACTGATTGAAGACCGTGAGACCGGTCGTCCCAGAGGGTTTGGGTTTGTCGAGATGAGCAATGACTCTGATGCATTGGCTGCAATTGGCGATTTGGATGGCAAAGATTTTGGTGGCAGAAACATCAAGGTCAACGAAGCCAAGCCTCGCGTGGAACGTCCGCGCTGGTAGTTTTTCTACCACTATAACAGGCCATATAAACCGCTCCTCTGTATGAGGGGCGGTTTTTAGTTATCTTGGATTTCAATGTAAACCAGGGGGCAAAGCCCCACCATATCCCCAGTCAACCGAATATCATGACGATATATTTCGTACGTGCGACGTTGCCCAAAAAACAAGACCAAGCTTTTCTGGTGCTCGGCTTCACCGGGTGATCTGGCCCCGCCGGCTTTACTTGCGTCGTCGTCCGCGCAGGCAACGGCGAGAGGGATGGCGGGATCGACTCGGGTTCAAGGGATTATAAGCTATCACGCTTTACCATGTGGTGAGAAGCAAGGTGGACCCATTTCTGTTTGCCAAAAAAAAACACGATTTGAATTGTGGATTCCCATGATCGGAGTACTATGCATATGAGGTGAAAAGTATGAACGCTCTTTTGGTCTACCCTGCCTATCCCGATACATTCTGGAGTTTCAAAAGCATACTGTCCTTTGTATCAAAAAAGGCGGCTTTCCCCCCGCTCGGTTTGCTCACTGTGGCCGCCATGCTTCCCGTGGAATGGGAAAAACATCTGGTTGATACGAATGTCGCCCCTCTGGAAAACGCCGACCTTGAATGGGCGGACGTTGTCATGGTCAGCGCCATGTTGGTGCAGCTTCCCAGCGCGAGGAAAATCATGAAACGCGCCAGGGAGGCCGGAAAAACCGTGATCGCGGGAGGCCCGGCCTTCAGGTCGCATCTGGAGCAGTTTCCTGAAGTGGATCATTTCATCATCGGCGAATCGGAAACCGTCATGCCCGAATTCCTGCATGACTTCCAACAAGGGATGGCAAAGAAACACTACACGTCCTCCGAACACCCCGATTTGGCCCTCACGCCCATCCCCGCGTGGAACCTGTTGAGAATGAAGGATTATATCTCCATGTCGGTGCAGTATTCCAGAGGCTGCCCCTTTGATTGCGAGTTTTGCGACATTGTGGCCATGAACGGACGCCGCCCTCGCGTCAAAAATCCCGATCAAATGATGCGGGAGATTCAAAGTCTGTATGATGCCGGATGGAGGGAGTCCGTCTTTATCGTGGACGACAACTTCATCGGGAACATCGTCCGGGTGAAGGAGTTCTTGCCCCGGCTCGCCGAATGGCAGAGGCTGCACCATTACCCCTTCAAGCTCATGACCGAGGCCAGCGTGAATCTGGCACAGGACAATGAACTCCTGGAGATGATGAGCGCGGCGAACTTCCACAAGGTGTTCATCGGCATTGAAACGCCTTCCACGGAGAGCCTGGTTGAGTGCGGGAAAAAACAGAACGTAACCGCCGATTTCAGCTCGGCGATCAGGAATATTCACCAACACGGCATGCAGGTGATGGGTGGTTTCATCGTGGGTTTCGACAACGACACCTCGTCGATTTTCGGGCAGCAATTCAGATTCATTCAGGAGATCGGGGTCGTGACGGCCATGATCGGGGTTCTTAACGCGATGCCGCATACGAGATTATGGGCTCGGCTCAAATCCGAAGGGAGACTGCTTGGCGAATTGAGCGGAGAGAATACCGACGCCTGCCTGAACTTCGATCCCCGCATGGGATGCGAAACCCTGCTGGATGGATACAAGAAACTCGTGGGTGAGCTTTACTCTCCAAGGAAATATTATGAGCGGATCAGCACGTTTCTCTCTTCCTACGCGCCCACGGCACGGGGGAAAATGGTGCGGACGGATGTTCAGGCTTTCTTGAAAAGCATGTGGGCTGTCGGGTTCGCCTCACCTGCCCGCATCCTCTACTGGAAGCTGGTGCTAAAAACACTGTTGACCAAGCCCAAAGCTCTTTCCGCCGTGGTTGAAATGGCGATTCAGGGCTTGCATTTTGCCCGGGTGTCCCAGCGCATCATGGGTGTGTGAGGCAGCAGGGGAGCTGGGCCGGACGCCTCCTTCATGCCATCGGATGCGACTCTCATATGGAGAGGGCGCTGAGCATTATGACTTGTATATTCAGTGTAGGCAGTTACGTGATAACGCGACGGCGAAATTTGAAAATTCAAGATTGAAACCGTTGGTAACCGAATTCGACATCTTTACCAGGAGATATCCGATGGAAAAAACATGTGAAAACTGTCGTTACTATCTCTCGGTTCAAACTGGCTATAAAGAAGATGGAACATGCAGATTCTCCCCTCCAACTGTCTCTATGGTCTCGGAGTCGGCCATGGCCATCTGGCCAAGAGTGGCAAGAACTGATTGGTGTGGCCAATTCTCTCCAAAAATAAAGAAAGAATCTTAGCATCCACTCCGTATCAACCAAGGAGATCGTTGATAGGAAGCAAGTTCACAGCGTTTCGGGAAAAGGCCCACCTGGCCGTTTCCATTGCGCTCGTATTATTATCCTTGTTGTTTATTCTGCAAAACATTGAACAGACCCAGATATCATTTTTGTTTTGGACGATTTCAACATCACGTTCGATAATGCTTCTGGTCACCATGCTTGTCGGCGTCATCATTGGATTGGTTGCCGTTTTGGGAAAACGGGTTCATCCGGTTCAAGCGTACTTTTGACAAAATGAAAGGACATGGCGTCCACCCGATAATCATACCACTGAGCATCGGGAGGAGTAATCGCCATGTCCACGAGTTTCATCTACCACGCGTTCGGCCTGCGAGGCTACGACTACGGTCGACAGGATTTTATCGCAGGCAACATCATCATGAAAGTGCAGCCCGAGGATGACCTGATCTGTTGTCCTTGTTGCCGTTCCAGAGACATCATTCGACACGGCTTTGCTGAACGGTGGGTCCAGACTGTTCCTATCGGCTTTAAGCCAGTCTGGTTGGTCATTCCCGTACGGCGGGTAGGATGTCGCAATTGCGGCATTGTCCGTTTGATCGACATACAGATCGCCGAACCGAGGCGCTGGTATACGAAAGCTTTTGAACGGTATGCTCTCGCCTTGGCAAGGAAAACGACGATCCAGGATGTGGCTGACTTGTTTGGTGTTGGATGGGACACAATCAAATCGATCTTTAACCGGTATCTCTCTCGACGTTTTTCCAAGCCCAACCTGAACTAGCTCAAGTACATCGCCATCGACGGAATCAGCGCCCGCAAAGGACAGAAATACCTGACGCTGGTCATGGATCTCGAAAATGGCGCGGCCGTCTTTGTCGGAGAAGGCCGAAGCCGCGAAACACTTTTTCCATTCTGGAAACGTCTCAAGAAAACCAAAGCCAAGATCGCGGCTGTGGCAACAGATATGAACGCTGGCTACATCAGCGCGGTCGTGGAAAGTCTGCCCGAAACTCTGGTCACAGCCGGACAAGGCAACAGGGAAGAAGGTTATCGCTGACTGGATAGCCAGGGCCGAAGCCTTGAAAATCCGACCCTTGCAGGTCATGGCGAGGACGCTTGCAGCACATCGCTTCGGCATCCTTGCTTATTACGATCCCCCCATCTCATCAGGCCCCATCAGAAGGCACGAACAACAAGATCAAAATACGGCAGACAGGTCTACGGCTGCCGGGATACGGAATTCTTCAAACTCAGGATCATGGGCATCCATGAATCGAAGTACGCTCTATTCGGATGAACCCAAAAAAGGCGCTTGATCGAGCGCCTTTTTAGAGGGGTGTCTGGTTTCGGGTTTGCGTCGAGCGGAAAACGGCCTAGCTGCCGCCCATCTCTGTTTTGACGATGATGGTCCCGGATGTCTGCGGCACGAGGTAGACCGTCAGGCTGTTGGTTTTCAGCATAGAGGTCCGTCCAAGCGATCCCGCGTACTTCCAATCTTTGAATACGGTGTTTTTCAGTTCCATCGGGCTTTGGTTGGTGAACCAGATCCGCAGGTATGCATAGTTGGAGCCCTCTTTGTTGCCCCGGTTCGGTGCGGCGGTCGCAAAATTGATCTGGTCCCCGTCCGAGTAATTATTGACGATGACGGAATATACCGGGTGGTCGTCGATTGCATGCTTATTCCAAATTGTATTCGCCGAGTGCTCCCCATCTACTACGAATTCAGAAATTTCACGCATGGTTTTCAGGTTGGTGACCGATCCTTGCTCTTTCAGTTGTTGACAGGCCGCATCTTCCGCATATGCCGGTGCACAAAGCAGGCAAATAAGAAGTATTGTGTAGCAAAATTTCATATGTCCTCCTCAGGATTACTGGTTGAAATTTCCGTTTCTTGCATCGGTTTGTTAAAATTTGAGATATCTGACCTCGGGGTTGGCGTCTACAACTACGTTTTATTTCTCAAAGAGTTGACTGAGTGCCTCCTCCGTTGATCCGTGGTGCGGCCGAAGAAAAGATTCTTGAGAACAATCTGTAATGCGATCAGGAAGAGAATCGCAACTCGTCGTCCTATACGATTCCCGGCATTTTGTTCCGTCTTTTCGTTGCGAGGCCTTTCCCGTGCACCTTTCCGGGCCGCTCGCGGCTCAGCGGTAATCCCTGTTGATCTTCTTGTCGCAGTGGCTGACGAGCGCGTCCAGAACCTTCCGAATCCGCCGGGCCCACGCCGGATGATCGCGCAGATAATCGGCTATGGGCGGAGAGACCCGGTAGTAGACTCGCACCAGGATGTCGCCTGCCGGATTCGGCTGGAGGTAGTTGTCCCGCCAGGCGCGCAACGTGTTGGTGGAATCCGCGTCCGCGCCGTAGACGGCGGTGGCGATGAAGCATTTGCTCAGGTCCTGGTATCTTGTGCCGCAAAAAGGGCACATCGAATAGTGGGGCTGGCTGTTGCCGTATTTCAGATAGCTCCTGCGGAAGACAATCCTCGGCACCATTTTCCGGCCGCAGCCGGTGCAGGTGACCCTGTCGTCGTTCCGCTCTCTCGGGCTCTTGGGAACCGAGAGAATCGAGACGTTGTTCGCGCGCAATTTCCCGGCGTTGTTCCGGGTCGGCGTGAACGATACGGCGCTTCCGTTGGGCGGGAGTTCCGCTCCGCGGATGGCCTTTACGTTGAAATAGTAGTCGTCGTTGTTGCAGGTTATGAATCCGTAGCCCTTCTCATTGCTGAACCATTTGACCTTTCCCTTGAGGAGGGGAGCGTCTGGCTTTCTTTCCGTGTTCGCGTTCATTTTCATCCGATGTGCCTGGTTGATTGATTCCGGACCGTTGCCGAAATGCCGGGTTACGCTAGATCATGTCTTCCAACCGAAGGTATTGTTCGGCGAACATGGTTTTCTGCTGTCCGTTCACCGTGTAGTTTATGGCTACTGCGATGCGGAATCGCCTGTCCTTGTTCGTTATGTCCACCGGTGCATTGATGACGGACTGCATGTTGGACTGACGGCACAGGCTGTCTTCTTCCGACCGGGTTTGGGGCGCCAGTTGAATCGGGAAGTCGTGATTGGCGACGTCGTCATCAATGTAGAAGCGTTTGGAGAGGACATTGACGGAATCATTGGACACGTTTCGGATGTCATAGGCGAAACGCACCCAGGACTCCCCGGCCGAAACCTTTTTGACATCCAGGGCGATGTCCGCATTGGCGAAGGTTCGGTTAATGTGCCAACGCTTCGGGTGATACGCCAGGACGGTGATAACGGGCCTGACGGACCGGGTGTCCGGGGCGATGGCGAACGAGCGGGGGGAGACTTCGATATCGTAACGGCAGTTTTTGACGTCCTTGAGGGATATGGTCCCCATGTAGTCTGACCGGGCGTCCTGGCTGGCGGCGACCATTTCCGGGTAGACCAACTGGCCCCACTCCCCTTTGAACAGGCCGGTGCGGTCTTGAAAGTCCGGGGTGATTCGCACCGCTGCAAGGGCATTTCCCGTTGCATCGGCCTGGTTGGCGAAAGCGTTTATCTTCTCGATGAGCCTTGATTCCCTGCATGCTTCGACGACCGCGTCTTCATTCGATCTGACACTCTTGGAACCGATGCCTTTGGATCCGAGCAGCATGACCTGTAACGGCAGCATGAATGCTGATGTGATGGCCGAACCCGCCATATCCAGTTCGTAAAACTCACTGTTGCAGGGATGGTAGCGGTTCTGAATCCTGTCGTCGTCTTCCCGGCAAGCGGCCCAGACGACGCCTTTTTCAGAGTGACTCCTGGCGTAGCTGGTGTACACCGGCATGACCGCCGTGAGCGAATCGTTAAAGCCGAGCACTTCCTGATTCTCGTTTTGGGGGAATAGGCGGTTGGCGCTGATCTCGACGACTTTCCATGTTTGTTTCTTTTCGATAAGGGCATAAAACTTCGGCTCGAAACCTCTGTTGGTGGAATCCTTTGAGCTTTCCGCCTTGAAGACAATTCGGTAATTCTTGTCGTTCATCTGCTCGGGCGAGTTGTTTGCCGCCAATTTTCCCCCGGCCGTGTTGCAGCCGAAGAAGGCGAAGAGTATACATATCAATAGAGCCTTACGCATTGTCCTCTCTCTTTTGCTGTTGCAATTTTGAACGCCCGGCTTTTCCCTGTACCGTCCGCACAACCAGCTCCCCAAGCCGTATCCGTCCATGGTTTTCCATGCCGAGGGGCTTTTGGCCGGCGCTGCCCGGAAGGACGGTTATCCTTCGAGGCGCAACCGCACCGCAGAGATCGATCCCCGTTTTTTGCGGCGGCTATGTCCTGGAGCGCCAGAGTTCCTTGCCGCACTGCTTGCAGAGATGGGAGCTGACCTTGCCCTTGTTCCGGACGAAGATGTAATCGCCGCCACATGCCGGGCAGGAGATGAACTTGTTTCCATCGAAGGAACCGGGGTTGTTCGTCTTGAAGTCTTCAAACTTCTTCTTGTTCACCCACCAGGAGTAGAAACCCGTGTTGGCCCAGATAAGGTAGCCGATGACGCCGACGGTCAGGACGATTGCAGTTGGACTGTACATGGAGATACCTTTTAGGACCTGTTATAGTTGAAAAAATATAGTTACTGTATCCTGAGAACCATCTGACGTTCCATTTCGGATGGCGTCATCCAGTTCGGATGCCGACAGCACCCTTTTCGAAGCAACCAGAATGATGACCTCATCCTCTTCCGCTCTCACGATCCGCATGCGCTTCCCTTCATTCGGGAAGAGGTGGATTCCCTTGTCCAGCCTGCCGGAGAAGAGCAGTTCGCGCCTGTCCGACGATTCCTGGTGATAAATATGGATGTAGGCAGGTTCCTTCAGCATGAACCGGAGTTGAACGGCGTCGCCCGCTTTCGGCGGCGCATCTCCCGGCCTGCGGACATCCGGCTTGGCTTCCTCGCCGCCCCGGACCGTCAGGCCATCCTGGTAAACCAGCATTTCCATGGTCACGCCGATGGGCATGGGGTGGCCGTCCTTGCCGATCTGGGTGGAGAAGTAGATGCCGACCATAAGCGCCAGAGCGACCGCACCGGACACGGCGGGCATTCGGAACCATGAAATGATGCGGTCCATGATGCCGGGGCCTTCCTCGGCGGAGCGGCGGGCGCGTTCCATGTGCTGCTGTCGTGACACCTCGCCTGCGGCTTTCATGACGGAAGCGTGGAATTCGGCTTCTTTCATCAGGTGGTCCATGAGCGCGGTATCGGACTGGATGGCCGTCTGGACCGGGACGAGTGCTTCGGTTTCTTCCTTGGGAGCCGTCTTGTTCCAGAGTTCATCCCAGACCTGGATAATGCGTTCGAGGCTGTCGCTGTCGAAATCGAGCCCTTCGCTCAGCCAGGGGAAAAGGAAGTGGTTCTTTTCCGGGAGTCGGGTCCGCAGTTCCCGGCGAAATTCATTGAGGGGGATCAACCGGCAAAAGGGAAGATTGTCTATGTCCTCGGACAGGTCGAAGACGGCTTCCATGGCGATGTCTTGAGCATGGTCCGCCGGGGCAATGAGGCGGTCCGCGGCCTCACTGGCATAGTTGCCGAGATTGAACGCCGCCAGCAGGGGGGCGATGAGACCCATGTCGTCGGCATCCAGGCCGAGGGTGAGGTCGCTGTCGTATGCGTTTTTTGCTTTCGCCAGCATTTTCGCCAGCGGTTCGAAATCCGCTGCTTCCGGCAGGGGCGGCGCCTCGCAGGGGGCGTTGAGCAGGCAGCTCCTGCCGAATTCCAGAAAACGGCACAAGGCGGAAGAGAAGGCATGTTCCTTCATGAGGGCGGCTTCCGCTTTATGTATGTCAAAGGAGGCTGTCATTCATTTCTCCGTTTTCTGGTTTCAAGGCAGCGTTCAACCCAGGAGTCGGGCTGCTTCAAAAAAGGTGACAAGGTTACTTAAAAATCTTCCTTGCCCACGCGTTCCTTTATCCACTCCCTGCATCGCTTGATCTTTTGGTTTAACGAGTTGGCTTTCATACCCATGTCGTTTGCCATTTCCTTTTGTGTCCGGCCTTGCTGAAAATACTCGTGGAGGGAGAGAAACAGCTTGGCGCAGCTCTTCTTCGTCCCGTTGGCCATCTCTTTGAGTATGTCGACCAGACCGTCCAGGGAGTCGTCCTCCTCGTGGTCCTGTGCGATTCGGTTGTCGGCACCGGCGTCATATTCCACGAGCGTGATGTCGTAGTTCTTACGCAGGAGGTCGGTCATCTTGTTGTTGTAGATGCATTTGACCCAGGAAATGAGCTTGGCCCCACGACGGCCTTCGTATTGAGGGAAATTTTTGATGGCGCCCGCCACGGCGTCGGCGATGACGTCTTCACGGACCTGCGAATCGAAACGGGGATACTTGCGGGTAATGTCGATTTCAATGGTGCGCACGGCCTTGCCGAAAGCTTCGGTGAGGCCGCTTGGCGCGATGGGGCAGTCTCTACAGCCGGGGCTGCGGGTCAGGCAGTCAGTGCAAAAGTGAGCCACAGGTCGAATCCATTTTCCGTATGAGCCTCAACAGGAGATGCCGAGTCTCAAAAGTCGCGCGTTAATGTCATGCATTGCCGAAGGCTGCGACTCATTATTTCCAATGGCAGATGCCTTGATAGTACTGCGTCGAAACGGTATTTGACTCTTGTTTGTCAGTCAAGAATGCAATGAATATCTCGTGTTAATGTGAATAGCTATTAGAAAAAACGGAGAAGTCGTGCTGCAGCTTGGTGGCCCATATACATATCGACATTCGATCGCTTGTCTGCTCGGCATCTTCTTGGTGCTTGCCTCTTGTCCTGTCCGCGCGGCAAAGCTCCCCCAGAGTTTTTTTGCCGTCAAAGCCAAGATTCCCATGATCGCCCCCGAAGGGCTGCCCGCCAGGGATGCCGAGCTGTACGCGCAATATTACCAGGCGCTCCACGATTGGGATGGGGAGAAAGCGATTCCGATCATGAAGGAGCGCGTCGAGTTGGCGGAGAAGACGATGCCGCCCAAGATTCGGGCCCTTCTCTTGGCTGAATATGGCCAGTTGCTCTTTTCCATGGGGGATCCGGATGAAGGCCTCAAGGCGGCAATGCAAAGCGTCGGGCTGTTGCAAAAACTCGACAACCAGGGACGGCGGACGGTTTCCTTCGCCTTGATCTATGTCTGCCGGGACAGATTCCTCGCGGGCGATCTGGCGGCCGGGGAGGCTCTCCAGGGACCGTTGTTCCAGGAGTTGAAGACCACCCTGCCGTCTCAAGTTTTTTGGAAGGTAGACCGGATGTTCCTCGGTCAGGTCTTCAACGCCTATCGGATACGGCAGGTGTTGTCGGATAAACGCGTGGCCGTGATGGAGTCCTGGCTGTTGGCAAAGCCGGATCAGATTGACCTGAGATTCGAGAGTGAGATCAGGCTGCTGCTCTCCATCCAGTACCGCATTCGCGGCGACCTCCCGAGGATGGAGAAGCACCTGGAAAGGGTACGTTCGATCTGGGAGAGCGTGTATGGCAAGGAGCACGTTAAACTGTATCAATACCATGCGCTGCTGGGTGATTTCTATTTTGAGTTGGGCGACTACGGGGCCGCGCAAGCCGAGTACGAAAAAGGGCTGGGCATGGCCGGTCGGCATTTCCCGCCAACCGACATGCGCGTGACGGGCCTTCAGGTCCGCCTTGCCAAAGTTCTGGCGGTGTTGGGGGACGTGACTGGAGCAGAACAGCTCGCCGGAACCGTTATCGATGGAGTAGGCAAAAGCCAAGGGCAACCCTCTTACGACGTGTCCAAGGCCTATTCGGTGCTCGCCCGGATTGCCGCAGCGAATAATGATTTTGATAGGGCGTACATGTTGCGGAGGCAATCGAAGGAGATTGCCGATCGGGTTATCCCTGCCGGACACCCTGAAAAGATGGTCGCCGAAATGGTCTATGCGGAAGACGTCTTGGCATTCGGGCATCCTGATGAAGCTGCCGACAGCGCAAGGCAAGTCATTCAAGCATGCAAGGATATGGGAGGAGAGGGAAATCTGCTGACGGTCCGCGCCCTGTCCTGTTTGGGACAGGCACAGATAGCGCAGGGACAGGTCCGGAAGGGGGATGCAACGCTCCTGAAAGCCGAACGCGTCGGGCTGGAGCAGGCCGATATGATCCAGTCGCTCCCTTCCGAGGCGCAACGCAAAGCCTACTACGCGTCTTCCATGCGGAATATCCGTTTGTTGTTAGGCCGGGATGAAGGGGGAGCGTCGGCCGAGGTCCTCTACGGTATCTGGCTCAATCGCAAGGGGGCGTTCTTCGATTCTCAGGTCCGGTACAGGCGGGCGCTTCGAGGCAAGGAATCGGAACGGGTTGAAGGGCTTGTCCACGCGTTGTCATCCGTGCGGCGGCAGTTGGCGTATGCGGCTTACAGCCTGCCTGACGAAAATACCTCAGGTCGTCAAATCATGGAAGAACTGCTGGCCGAGCGCGATTCCCTGAAGGCCGATCTGAACCGGCTGGCCGGAGGGGGCGACAAGCCGGTCGTGTCCGTGAAGGACATCTCTCTCCCCGCGCACAGCGCGTTGGTGGATTACGTTTACATCGAGCCTGAGGGGGGGCGTCCCGGCAGCTACCGGGCTTTTGTGGTGACCCCGAAAAGCGGCGTCCATTTGATCGCCCTTGGCGACGCGTTGAAAATCGATAAGGCCGTGGCGGCCTGGCGCGACGAGATCGTCAAAGGGAATGAAGCGGACGTAGCCGTTTTGGGCCGCCTTTCCCGGACGTTGCGCTCCTGGCTCTATGATCCCTTGGCAAAGGTCGTCGGTGACAGCCGCCATCTACTTGTGGTTCCTGACGGTCGGGTCCAGACCGTGCCTCTCGAAGTGCTCCGGAACGAGGATGGCACCTACCTCGTGGAGCGGCATCGCGTTTCCTATCTTACGACGGCCAGGGAATTGGCCGGGAAAGAGAGGCGGGAGGCCTCGTCGGGCAAGATCGTGATTGTTGCCAACCCCGACTTCGGCGCGCAAGCCGGAGAAGCCGTCCAAGTCGAGTCCCGCATGACGTCCCCGGGGGATGGCGGCGGAGAGCGTCTTTCCCTTTCCCTGAAGCCGCTGCCCGGAACGGAACGTGAAGGCCGGGCCATTCAATCTCTCGTTGGAGAAGAGGGGGTCCTGCTCACCGGCGCAGAGGCGAGCAAGTCGGCCCTGTTCGGAATGAAGCATCCCAAGGTATTGCATCTGGCCACCCATGGTTTCTTCTTTTCCGGCGAAGACAAACGGCAGGCGGCGGGACGCCGGACCCTCGTCATGGAGGAAGGGCCGACGGTGTCCGCGGATGCGTGGCTGTCGCCGGGAGCCGGCCCTCTTCTGCGGTCCGGACTCGTGCTGGCCGGAGCGAATGAATCCAGGCGCGGCTGTCGGCTGTCGGGTACCGGGATCCTGACTGCGGAGGAAGTGCTTGATATGGACCTGGCCGGGACGGAACTCGTGACGTTGTCGGCGTGCGATTCCGGTTTGGGGGCTATTGCGGATGCCGATGGCGTGTATGGCTTGCGGCGTTCGTTTCGGCAGGCCGGGGCGCGGAACCTCGTGGTCAGCATGTGGAGTGTCCCGGATGAGGAAACGGAGTTGATGATGGTTGATATGTATGGCCGCCTTCTGAAGGATGGACGTTCCGTCGGTGAGGCGTTTCAGGGGGCTTTGCTGGATCGGTTGCACGCTGAAAGAGCTGGGGGGAGAGCAGGCAATCCGTTCTATTGGGCCGGTTTTGTCCATTACGGTACGGATTGATCGGGAGCAGCCGGTTGACGTGATTTTTCTTTGTGCGTGTCACCTTTTTGGTGATGCCCCGACTTCTCATGCAGAGGGCCGTGATGACGGCCGGAAACCAACATAATGAGGAGACTGCAATGAAAAAGATCGTCACCCTTGTCTGCCTGATGCTCATGTCCGTTCTCGCCTGCGGTTGCGGAGTGAAGAATACGGCCCGAACGTACACCACCGATTCGGGTTTTCAGGGGAGCGTCCCCTGCTTCGAAGGGAAACGGGTCGCCGTACTGGCCCGCTGGTCGCCCGAGATACCCTCGGAACCGGCCGGGACCAATCCCTACATCGTCACCGGCCGCCAGGACGTCCTCGGGCGGACGAACAACAGCGGCTCCAAGCTGAATGAAAGTGAAGGCGGCAAGTCCGTCCTCGCCGCGACGCAACTCGAAAACCAGTTTCAGTACATGCTGGCCGACGCTATCGAAGACGCGGGGGTTGCGGGCGATCTGGTCGTGGTCAACCGGAATGCGTTCAACGGGATGACGGACATGGATCAGATAAACGCCGAAATGAGGCGCATGGAAGGAGTTATTCAACGACAGCTCGCCGCGGACGGGTACGACTACTATGTCGTAACTTCCAACCGCCGGAAACTGCCCGGCGCCAAGTCCATCCTGGAAATCGACGGGCACAACGGAAGCGAGGCCATCCGCGGCATCCTGACTCTGGGACTCGACGCCCTGGCCGCTTCCGATACGGATACCCACACCTACACTTGGGACCGCGATATCAGGGTTGTCAGACTGGTCGACGGGAAGACCGTGTACGAGAAAACCTTCCGCACGAACGAGACCCGGGACATCGAAGTCCATGAGGGGAGCTTCGTGAAGTTTCAGAGCAAGTTTGAGGAAACGGCCAAGTTCCAAACGGATATCCACAAGAAGGAAGTCCGCATCGTCCTTACGGATATGGCCGATCGGATCAAATCCTAGGAGACCGGCCACGCCCGGCAGGCATCCTGCCGGGCGTGGGACCGACGTCCGTAAATTCCGAAGAGATGTACTTCCGAACCCTTCCGGCGGGGGAGGGCGACACAATCAGCCGACGCTTGCGCCGCCAAGCAGCGAGAAACCAAGGCTTCCTTTTGGGGAGCTTTTTTCTCATGGGCGGCTTTGCGTCGCCGTTTCGGGGGGATTACCGTGATTACTCCTCCCGATGCTCAGTGGTATGATTATCGGGTGGACGCCATGTCCTTTCATTTTGTCAAAAGTACGCTTGAACCGGATGAACCCAAAAAATGGCGGGGGATATTCACTCACACGTGCCGTATTTTGGACGATCAGGCAACTTTTTTGGAGAACTTGCCAATTCAATCGGGACGAAAGGACGTAGAGTGGTCTTTATGATGCGGTGAGGATTTCACCTTGCGGGCAATTCAAGGAGCAAGCCATGAACGTGGATATATTACAAACTGTACTGGAGTCGTCCCGGGCAGCGTGGAGTTGTGCGGTGACCATGGGCGGAGTATTTTCGCCGGAACTGCTTTGTTCCGTGACCGTAAACTCCATTTTTTTGTTCGTCGTGCTGTGGGGAGCGGTCCGGTTGGTAGCCTCCCGCCAACGCGGGGACAGCCGCAAGGCGCCGCGAAACGGCGGGGAATGCTGCTGAGGGGAACAACCAATCATGAGGACACTGAAAAGGCCATGATCCTGTTTTGCGTGCTTATCGCGTTGCTCGTCGTCTCCGGCTGTTTCTACATGGGCCGGGCCAGGTTCGGCAGACTCCCCCAGGGGGAGCGGCTCGACCGGATTTCCCAATCCCTCAACTACCGGGACGGGATATTCCATAATCGCGAGCCCATCCCGCAGATCGTCGAGGGCGGCGGGGGGTTCGGGTTGTGGCTGAAATTTCTCCTGCGCGACGGGGAAGGCCTGACGCCCCCGGAGGCTTTGCCGGTGGTCAAGACCGACCTCAAGACATTGGATCCGAATGCCGACGCCGTCGTCTGGCTCGGCCACTCTTCCTATTTCATCCGTTTGGGCGGCAAGGCAATCTTGATCGACCCGGTGCTCAGTGACCATGCCTCCCCTGTCTCTTTTTCAACCCGGGCATTCGATGGAACCACCATCTATACTCCCGAGGATATGCCGGTCATCGATTACCTGCTCATCTCCCATGATCACTGGGATCATCTTGATTACGATACGGTCACGGCCCTCAGGCCCAAGATACGTCACGTGGTCACAGGGCTTGGGGTCGGCGCGCATTTCGCCCGCTGGGAGTTCCCTGACGAGATGGTTCAGGAAGCGGACTGGGGCGAGGCGGTACCGGCGGGAGACGGCCTGACCGTTTATGTCCTGACGGCACGCCATTTTTCCGGGCGGCTCTTCGATCGCAATCGCACCCTGTGGGCTTCGTTCGCATTGGAGACCCCGGACCGCCGGGTCTTCTACAGCGGCGACAGCGGGTACGGTTCTCACTTCAAGGAGATTGGGGAGCGATTCGGGGAGTTCGACTTCGTCATGGTCGACAGCGGTCAGTACGACGCGCAATGGCCGTACGTCCACATGATGCCCGAACAGGCGGCCCAAGCGGCCGAGGACCTGCGGACCCGGGCGGCGATGCCTTCCCATGCGGGGAGGTTCAATATCGCCTTCCACTCCTGGGACGAGCCTTTCAGGCGCTTCGTTGCGGCGGGAAGCGGCAAATCGTATCGGCTGGTGACCCCTAAGATCGGCGAAGTGGTCGATCTCGGCGATCAATCGCAGCAGTTTTCCCCGTGGTGGGAGCTTGGGGAAAAGAAGCCGTCCGCTGCCCGTTGAGGTTGGGCAGGGCGCTGTTTGCTCTTGCCCTCTCTTGTCCGCACGATGTCCGCTTTCCCCACGACGCCGTGCGCACCGCGAGCAGACGCGCTTTCGCTTGTCGGCGCAAGGCCCGCGGCGGGGCGGCCGTATGTTACGCCACCCCGGAAACGACCTCGGTCTGTCCCATCTGGTGCAGGTTCTTGATGTCGCGTAGCGGCGGGGCGCCGAACTGGCGTTTGTACTCGCGGCTGAATTGCGACGGGCTCTCATACCCGACCTGGAGGGCGGCCGTGGTGGCGTCCTGGCTTTCCACCAGCATCAGGCGCCTGGCCTCGTGCAGCCTGAGCCACTTTTGGAATTGCAGGGGGCTCATGGCCGTCAGGGCCCGGAAATGGTGGTGGAAGGTGGAGATGCTCATCCCGGTCTCCCTGGCCAACCTCTCCACCTTGAGCTGCTTGGTGTAGTTCCCCTTCAGCCAGTTCACGGCCCGGGCGATCTGTTGTCCATGGCTGCCTGCCGTGGCGATCTGGCGCAGGCGCGGGCCCAGGTCGCTCATGAGCAGGCGATAGAGGATTTCCTTGAGGATCAACGGCGAGAGAATGGGAATATCCTCCGGGGTGTCCATCAGGTCGATCAGGCGCAGGAAACTGTCGATCAGTTGCTCGGAGACCTCGCATACCGCCATGCCCCGGCCCGGCTGCCGGTTGCGGGGCAACGGCAGGTTGCTGTCGACCATGAGCTGGGTGGCCATGCGCAGGTCGATCTTCAGGACCAGACTGAGGAGCGGGGTCTCCTTGCTCGCACGGACGATGTTGGCCATCACCGGCAGGCCGACGGAGGTGATCAACATGTGGTTCTCGTCGTACACGTACTCCTCGTCGCCGAGCCGGACGCGCTTGGCCCCTTGGGCGACCAGGCAGATGCACGGTTCATACATGGCGCTCATGGGCTCGGTGGGGGCCTCGTACCGGACCAGCCTCAGGCCGGGCACCGTTGGTACCAGATTGTCGCTGTCCTCCGTCCAGCGGTAAATCCGCTTGGCCAGGGCGCTACGGGCCGCGCTGATTTCGGCCGTCTCATTTTTGCTCATTGAAAGCCTCCTTTCGAGCAATCCTTACCAGCTTATGAACAATGGGGACAAGAAGTCGTGCGCATTTTTTGGAAGATCGTGCAAAAATGAAAGAGGATCGTTCTATCCTGGCCGAGTGTCGGTCCCATGCCGTGGCGGGAGTCGGGATTGACCGCCTGGGGTGCCTGCTGCGGTCTGACCGAGTGAAGGGGGGCGTATGCATCCGGGAAGGGAATAGTCATGAATGTTGTTTCTGCTGCTCCAGCCGTCCGGTTGTCGGCGCCGGCCCCTCTCCCGGCCCGGCAAACCGGTCGCCGGGTCTGGGATAAAGGTCCCGATCGTTACAGGCGGCGGTAGAGATGATCAGCGGGGCTCATCCGATCGTGCAATCGAAAGCGACAAGGCCGCAAGGGGCGATTTTGCCGAATGCACCGGCG
This sequence comes from Pseudodesulfovibrio sp. 5S69, assembly GCF_037094465.1. NCBI lineage: Bacteria > Pseudomonadati > Thermodesulfobacteriota > Desulfovibrionia > Desulfovibrionales > Desulfovibrionaceae > Pseudodesulfovibrio > Pseudodesulfovibrio methanolicus. The sequence continues at coordinate 3,770,337 of NZ_CP146609.1, read as the reverse complement.
TCAAGCCGAATCCGCAAATTCCGTCGGGCCGTAGTGCCGATATCGTGCGCCATGAAGGCTGCTGCGTGTGCCCGCCGAACAGGACGGCTTCGTCGCCACGATGACGCTCGGCGTCGACGGCTTGCGCCCCGCGCAGGGGCGTCCGCGCCGCCCACTTCCCGTCTTCGCCGCCCGGAAGCGGGGCGCTTCTAGGCGGCGGTGGGGAGTGCGTCCGGGGCGGGCTGGGGGTGCAGCACGTCCTCCGGGATCATCTCGATGATCTTGTCGGCGATCTCGTCGTCGCTGGCGTACAACGAGCTGTCTATGGTGATGTGGTAGTTGGCCGAATCCCGCCAGTCCTCGCCCGTGTATTCCAGGCAGTAGTTGGCCCGTTCGCGGTCCAGCTTGTCGAGTTCCTTGCCCGAGATCAGCGACTCCACGCCGTACTCGCGGATGATCTTGGACCGGCGGTACGCATCGTTGGCGTGGACGAAGACGTTGAAGCAGTGGGGATTCTGCTTGAGGATGAAGTTGGCGCAACGTCCCACGATGACGCAGGGGCCCCTGCTGCTGACGTCGCGGATGATCTTGCTCTGCACCAGGAAGAGCACGTCGGACGGCGGCAGCTCGTCTTTCACGTAGGCGTAGTTCTGCATGTAGAGTTCGTCGAGCAGCGTGCCGGCCAGCTTCTGCTCGTTCTCCCGGATATAGTCCTCGGTGAAGCCGCTCTTCTCGGCGGTGATGTTGATCAGTTCCTTGTCGTAGAAATCGATGCCCAGTTTTCTGGCGATAGCCTGGCCGATGCCGTGCCCGCCGCTGCCGTATTCGCGGGAGATCGTGACCACGAGATGCCTGCCGGGACCTTCGGGCAGGAGGCCGGAATCCGCCTGTCCGGCCGCTTCGTAGCCCAGCCAGGCGTCGAGCCAGGAGATCCTGCCGTTGTAGAACCTGACGAGGGAGCCGACCAGCAGGGCCGCGATGACGGTCCCTTCGCGGATGCCGTCCAGCCTGTGGAAGAACAGGAGGGAGCTGACCAGGCCGATGACGACCATCGAGCTGTCCAGCGAGACCTTCAGCTTGCCGAATGGCTTGTTGAAGGTATCGGAGACGACTACGGCGAAACCATCGCCGGGGAGGTAGGTGAGGTTGGCCTTGACCAGGAGGAAGACGCCGAAAGCGATGAACAGGCAGCTCAGCAGGCACAGGAGCACCTGCCACACGTAGGCGGAGACGTTGAGGTTGCCGATGACGTACAGGGCCAGGTCGATGCAGAAGCCGAACACGGTCACCGCGACCAGTTGCGAAAGGTGGAGCAGGGTGTATTTCTTCCGCAGGATGAGGAACTGGGCCACGACGAACAGGGTGTTCATCAGGATGGTCAGTTCGCCGATGGTCATATCGTACTTCAGACTGTAGATGTACGGGATGCACGAAATGGGAGAGACTCCCAGATTGGCTTTCACGGAGAATGCCACGCCGAATGCCATAAAGCCGAGTCCGATAATGGCGACAAGGACTCTTTTGAATGTTTTTTTCAAGATACGGCCTTTGCTGAAATCGTTTGGAAAAAGGTGCCTGGGCCGGGTTACATGCCGGCGTCGCGATCGGGCTTGTCCAGGTTGCGGCGCAGGTTGTCCGCCACCCTGTCGAGCAGCGACACGAGCAGGCCTTGCTCCTCCCCGGTGAAGCCGGAAAGGAGGACGTCGTTGTGCGCCTTGAGGATGTCGACCATTTCCCCCTGCAGGCCTTCCGCCTTCGGGGTCGGGTATACGTTCTTCCGGCGGCGGTCCTGCGGATCCTCCTCCCTGTAGACGAAGCCGTTGTTCTCCAACGACTGGAGGGCCCGTGCCGTCGCGGCCCGGTCAAGGCAGAGGTAGTTTGTCAGGTCTTCCTGGACAATCCCCGGAGTGCTCAATATCTTCATCAAATAGGGAATCTTGCTCTTGCTGATGCCGGTCTCGGACATCGGCCCGGACAGGTAGATCAGGCTCAGCCGCTGGATAATGGAGAACCGTCGACCCGGAGAGTCCTGGTCGAACGCCGTGATGGTGTCGGGATGCATGCCGCCTCAATTCGTTGATGTGTCAATTGTTGACAGGTCAATAATTGGAACGGCCGACGCTGTCAACAGACGGCGGACGGCATTTCGGCAAACGCAGAACCTGGCTGCTTCGCAGGACAGTGTGCCAAATAGCTGCCTGTATTCCATGGCGAATCGTGAAGAAATCGCCGGGCCTGTCGGCGAGTTGAGATCGCCGCGGGTTGTCATCCCGCCGACATGGGGCTTCCGGCCTTGCTCGACCTGGGCTACCACCGGAGCGGGAAGGGGCGCACAACCGTCTTCCGCCATAATCGCGATAAAAAGGCAATAATGAGAGAGGATCATACTACCCGATCCTCAAAGGAGGCGATAACTCGTATCTCGTCGAGCCGTTCCCCCCGTTCTCCGGCCCGGCACGAATTGCGCGATGGAAGCGGCATCCAAGGAGAGGACAGATGAAAGAATTGGTGATAAACGGCACTCTCCGGCCTGTCGGCAACGCGGAAGCCGAGGCTCGGAAGGCCAGGGACGGAAAATGAACGCCTCCGTGTCGGCGGCAAGCCGGTGCGCGGCCGCATGGCAGGCCTGAGGCGCCCGGAAAGGCGGGGCCGCCGCGTGGGCATCGCATGGAAGAGTTCGCCACCCGGACCCCGGACACGGCGAGGCGCTCGGATCGGCCTCCTGCATACGGCCAGGTGGGGATCGAAGCGGACCGGTTGATCCGGGGCGGCCCTCGCTGTGACGCGGAGGAGGGGGCCGTGTGCCGCTTCCCCGCTGTCCGTGCTATCCGATATTTCAATATTTTGTAGGATCAGGCAATAATGTGCCATGAATGGGTATGCGCCTTGCCGGAGGGACGGCTATAGTTTTGATGACAGGCTGTCTGCGACGCAGCCAACAGATTGCAAAAGGAGACTATAGTGCATTACAGAACCATGCCGAAGAACGGCGACAAGCTCTCGGCTCTCGGATTCGGCTGCATGCGGCTGCCGATGCTCGACGGCGAAATCGACGAGAAACGGGCGATCGCCCAGATCCGTGCGGCCATCGACAACGGGGTCAATTACGTGGACACCGCCTGGCCCTACCATGACGGAAAAAGCGAGCCTCTGCTCGGAAAGGCCCTGAAGGACGGCTACCGCGAAAAGGTCAAGGTCGCCACCAAGCTGCCGACCTGGCTGATCAAGAACCGCGAGGATATGGACACCTTCCTGAACGCCCAGTTGGAAAGGCTCGACATCGACCATATCGACTACTACCTGATCCACGCGCTGTCCGGGCCGTCCTGGGAGACCATCGAGTCCCTGGGGATCAAGGATTTCCTGAACAAGGCCGTCAAGGACGGGCGCATCGTCAATCCGGGGTTCTCCTTCCACGGACTGTCCGAGGACTTTCAGCCCATCGTCGACGCCTACCCGTGGGTCTTCTGCCAGATCCAGTACAACTACCTCGACACGGATTTCCAGGCCGGTACCAAGGGGCTCGAATACGCGGCCTCCAAAGGCCTGGGGGTGGTCATCATGGAACCCCTGCGCGGCGGCAACCTGGCGTTGCCCACGCCGCCTCCGGCCATCGCCGACATCTGGGGCCTGGCCGAGACCGGCCGGACTCCGGCGGAGTGGGCCCTGCGTTGGGTCTGGGACCATCCGGAGGTCACGGTGGTCTTGTCCGGCATGAACGTTGAGGAGCACATCAGCCAGAATCTGGCCGTGGCCGAAGTGGCCGAGGCCGGTTCCCTGAGCCGCGGCGAGTTGGACCTGGTCAAGCGCGCGGCCGATACCTACCGCGAGCTCATGCAGGTCGGTTGCACGGGCTGCGGCTATTGCATGCCGTGCCCGACGGGTGTCCAGATTCCGACTTGCTTCGACATGTTCAACAAGCTGCACATGTTCGGCAACCTGGCCGAGGCCAAGCACATGTACAACGCCTTTGCCGAAGGCACGGTCCTGCAACGCCGGCCCGGTTTCGCCTCCCAATGCGTGGAGTGCGGCGAGTGTCTGGAGAAGTGTCCCCAGTCCATCGAAATTCCCGAGGTGCTCAAGCGGGTCGCGGCCGAACTGGAAGGTTAGGGCCGAAGTTCCCGCCCGCGGGTACGAATGAAAGGTGGCGGGCGGCGCAATGGTGCCGTCCGCCCTGTTCTCCCTTCTGACGTATTATATGGAATAGCAATGAACATAATTTATTACGACTGCTTCGCCGGGATCAGCGGCGACATGAACCTGGCCGCCCTGATCGACCTCGGCGTGGATCCGGAGTACCTGCGCACCGAGCTGGACAAGCTCGGCCTGGGCGACGAGTTCCGGCTGGACGTCACCGAGGCTGCCCGCAACGGCATCCGCGGCACGCGCGTTGACGTCCGCCTGGACGCCGAGGCCCATGACCACGACCATGGCCACGACCACGCGCACCCTCATGACGGGCATGAAGGCCATGCTCATGCGCACGGGGATGCGGCCGGTACGGGGCATGCCCACGGCCCGCACCGCACTTTCGCGGACATCCGCGAGATCATCATGGGAAGCTCCCTGGCGGACGAGGTCAAGGAGACCAGCCTGGGCATCTTTCGCCGGGTGGCCGAGGCCGAGGCCAGGGTGCACGGCAAGCCCGTGGACGAGGTCCATTTCCACGAGGTCGGGGCCACCGACTCCATCGTGGACATCGTCGGCGCGGCCATCTGCCATCACCGGCTCGGCGTGGACGCGGTTTGGGTCTCGCCGGTGGAGCTGGGCAGCGGCTTCGTCCGTTGCGCCCACGGCGTCATCCCGGTGCCCGCTCCGGCCACGGTGGAGATCCTCCACGGCATCCCGACCGTCAGCGGCGGCACGGACATGGAGGCCACCACGCCCACGGGTGCGGCCATCGTCGCCGAGCTGGCCGATGAATTCACCCCGGCCCCGGCCATGACCGTGACCAGAACCGGCTACGGCGTGGGCCACCGGGAGTCGTCGCAGCGGCCGAACCTGCTGCGCGTCCACCTGGCCGAGGTGGGCCGGTCCTCCCTTTCCCGGACCAGCCGGGCGCGGCTGTTGCAATGCAACATCGACGACATGACCGGGGAGATGCTCGGCCACGCCATGGACCTGCTCCTGGAGCGGGGGGCCATGGACGTGCACTTCACGCCCATCATCATGAAGAAGAACCGCCCGGCGACCATGCTCTCCCTGCTTTGCGCCGAGGCGGACGAAGCGCGTTTCAAGGACCTGCTCTTCCGGCACACCTCGACCCTCGGGGTGAAGAGCTTCCCGCTGGAAAAGACGGAACTGGAGCGGCGGTTCGACACCCTCGAAACCCCGCTCGGGCCGGTGACCATGAAGCGGGCGCTGCTCGACGGCGAGGTCCTGCGTTCCAAGCCGGAATACGAGGAATGCCGGGAGATGGCCCGGCGAAACGACATTCCCCTGGCCGAGGTCTACGCCCTCATTGCCGGGCTGGAAAAGGCGTAGCGCCATGGCCCTCACCCAACGGCAGAAAAAACAATATGCCGTGCTGCTGGCCGAGATATACGGCATGAAGCGCGTGCTGGTGGCCTTTTCCGGCGGCGTGGACAGCACCCTGTTGCTGCATGCCGCCAAGCGCGCCGTGGGCGAGTCCGTCCTTGCGGTGACCTTTGTCATGCCTTATTCCCCCAAGGCGGAGACGGCCTGCGCCGCACAGTTCGCCGAGGCCCTCGGCGTCCGGCACAAGCTGATCGAGTTGCCCGTCCCCGACGACATCCGCGGCAATCCGCCGGAGCGATGCTACCTGTGCAAGCGCACCCTGTTCGGCGAGCTCGTCCGCATCGCCGCGGAGGAGGGCATCCGGCACATACTCGACGGCGGCAACCTCGACGACCTGGGCGACCATCGTCCCGGCATCCGGGCCGCCAGGGAGCTGGGCGTGCGCAGCCCGCTGCTCAACGCCGGACTGACCAAGCAGGACATCCGCGACCTCTCCAGGGAGTACGACCTGCCCACCTGGGACAAGCCCGCCGGGGCCTGCCTGCTCACGCGTCTGCCCCATGGCGTGGCCGTGGAAGAGGCGGAATTCGAGCGCATCGACCAAGGGGAGACGTTTTTGAGAGGCCTCGGTTTTGCCGCGGTCAGGCTGCGCAGCCACGGCGAGGTGGCCCGCATCGAACTGCGGCCCGAAGACATCGCGGCCTGCCTGGAGAGCGGCGTCAGGAAGCGGATCGACGACCGCCTGAAGGCGCTGGGCTACCGCTACGTGTCCGTGGACCTGGCGGGCTACCGCATGGGCAGCCTCAACGAGCCGGAAGCGACCGGCAGCAAGGAGTAACGATATGACCAACGACGCCTTGACCGAACTGCTGTCCGAAATTCGCGACGGCAGGATTTCGGTCGAGAACGGGATCGAGCGGCTGCGCGACCTCCCGTACCTGGATCTGGGACACACCAAATTCGACCTGCACCGTTCCCTGCGCAACGGCTTCCCCGAGGTGGTCTACGGCGAGGGGAAGACCCCGGAACAGGTGGGCGAGATATTCACGCGCATGGGTGATCAGGCCAACATCCTGGCCACCCGCGTGTCGCGGGAGATGGCCGACCACGTCCTGTCCGTCTGCCCGGACGCGGGGTACAACGCCATGGGCCGGACCCTGACCCTGGCCCGGCAGCCCATCGTCTACCGGGAAGGGGAAATCGCCATCGTCACGGCCGGGACCTCGGACCTGAGCGTAGCCGAGGAGGCCCGCGTCACCTGCGAGATGCTCGGCAGCCGCGCCCGGATCACCTCGGACGTGGGCGTGGCGGGCATCCACCGGCTGCTGGACCGCCTCGACGACATCCGCAAGGCGCGGGTCATCATCGTCATCGCGGGCATGGAAGGAGCCCTGTCCAGCGTCATCGGGGGCCTGGTCTCCCAGCCCATCATCGCCGTGCCCACCTCGGTCGGCTACGGCGCGTCCTTCTCCGGCCTCTCGGCCCTGCTCGGCATGCTCACCTCCTGCGCCAGCGGCGTGACCGTGGTCAACATAGACAACGGCTTCGGCGCGGCCTGTGCCGCCTGCAAGATCAACAACCTGTAGCGTCGGGATGCCTTCGGTCCGTTGCGGCGTTTCCCGGCCTGAAACGGAAAAGGGGGGCGTCCCGGCCGGGACGCCCCCTGTTCTTTCGCGTTCAATGCGGGTTACATGGCCTTGCCTTGCTTCCAGGCCTTGATCAGCTCGTCGTAGTCCACGGTTTCGCCCTGGGGCTTCTCGTTGGCCAGCTTGGCCTTGGGGGCGCCGGGCTGGTTCAGCCAGTAGGACTCTTCCCTGGGCTTGTTCAGCTTGGGACCGCAGATCTTGAGCACGTTGGCGCGTTCCAGGCGCATCATGATCTTGTCCTGCTCGGCCGCCAGGTTGTCCATGGCGGTGTCCACGGTGACCTCGCCGGCCACGGCCTCACCGATGTTCTGCCACCACAGCTGGGCCAGCTTGGGGTAGTCGGGAACGTTGGTGCCGGTGGGGGTCCAGGCTACGCGGGCCGGGGAGCGGTAGAATTCCACCAGGCCGCCGAGCATGGGGGCGCGCTTGGTGAAGGACTCGTCGCGGATGTCCGAATCCCGGATGGGGGTCAGGCCGACGTGGGCCTTCTTCAGGGAGACGGTCTTGCAGACGCAGAACTGGGCGAACAGCCAGGCGGCCTGGCGACGGTCGACCGGGGTGGACTTCAGCAGGGTCCAGGAACCGCAGTCCTGGTAGCCGAGCTTCTGGCCCTTTTCCCAGTACGGGCCATGCGGGGACGGAGCCATGCGCCACTTGGGCGTGCCGTCGGCGTTGACCACCGGGGTGCCCTTCTCGACCATGGAGGCGGTGAAGGCCGTGTACCAGAAGATCTGCTGGGCCACGTTGCCCTTGGCCAGGTACGGCAGGGACTGGTAGAAGTCCATGCCCAGCGCGCCCGGAGGGGCGTACTTGCGCAGCCAATCCATGTACTTGCGCAGGGCGTACTTGGCGGCCGGGCCGTTGGTGGCACCGCCGCGGGACACGGAGGAGCCCACCGGATGGCAGTCTTCCACGCGGATGCCCCATTCGTCCACGGGCTTGCCGTTGGGCAGCCCCTTGTCGCCGGCTCCGGCCATGGACAGCCAGGCGTCGGTGAAGCGCCAGCCGAGGTCCGGGGCCTTCTTGCCGTAGTCCATGTGCCCGTAGATGGCCACGCCGTCGATCTCACGCACGTCGTTGGTGAAGAAGTCGGCGATGTCCTCGTAGGCGGACCAGTTGACCGGCACGCCGAGCTCGTAGCCGTACTTGGCCTTGAAGGCCTTGCGCAGCTCGGGCTTCTTGAACCAGTCGTAGCGGAACCAGTAGAGGTTGGCGAACTGCTGGTCGGGCAACTGGTAGAGCTTGCCGTCCGGGCCGGTGGTGAAGGACTTGCCCATGAAGTCGTCGATGTCCAGGGTGGGCAGGGTCACGGACTTGCCTTCGCCCGCCATCCAGTCCGTCAGGTTGACGACCTTGCCGGAGCGGAAGTGGGTCCCGATCAGGTCGGAGTCGTTGATGTAGCCGTCGAAGACGTTTTCGCCCGACTGGAACTGGACCTGGAGTTTCTCGATGACGTCGCCTTCCTGGATCAGGTCGTGGGTGACCTTGATGCCGGTGATCTCATAGAATGCCTTGGCGAGTACCTTGGACTCGTACTCGTGGGTGGGGATGGTCTCGGAGACGACCTTGATCTCCATGCCTTTGAACGGAGCGGCCGCCTTGATGAACCACTCCATTTCCTTCATCTGCTCCGCCTTGCTCAGCGTGGACGGCTGGAACTCGCTGTCCACCCATTTCTCCGCTGCCTTCATGTCGGCCAGGCCGACGGTGGCGAAGCTCAGGAATGCCAGGGTCAGCATTCCCGTAGTCAATAAACGCCGCAACTTCATACGTACCTCCGTATGCTGATTAAGAAAAGACCTCTGCCGTAATACCCAATATTTCCGTTCCTCCCGTTTCCCGTTCGCGATATCCATGCGGTCTCGCTATCCCCACCGCATGACGATGATCAGGAAACAAACGGATATAGCCGTAGCGATCCAGACGGGTAAGGTGGTCAATCCGATCCACGCCAGGTGGATGTAGGCGCTCCCCAGCAGCCCGATGAACAGGCGGTCGCCGCGGGTGGTGGTCAGCGGCAGGAAGCCCCGCCGCGCCACGCAGGGGGAGACGATCTCCCAGATGGTCATGCCCACGAGGATGAGCGCTATGGTCAGGAAGAACCCGGCGGTGACCGGGGTCCATGCCATCCATTCGAGATTCATGATTGCCTCCTCCTAGACCCTGCCCAGGGCGAAGCCCTTGGCCAGATGGTTGCGGACGAACCAGATAACCAGGGCGCCGGGCACGATGGTCAGGATGCCCGCCGCGGCGAGCAGCCCCCAGTCCAGCCCGGTGGCGCTGACGGTCCTGGTCATGGTCGCGGCGATGGGTTTCGCCGCCGTGGTCGTCAGGGTGCGGGCCAGCAGCAGCTCGACCCAACTGAACATGAAGCAGAAGAACGCGGTCACGCCGATGCCCGCGCGGATCAGCGGGATGAACACCCGGATGAAGAAGCGCGGGAAGGAGTAGCCGTCGATGAAGGCGGTCTCGTCGATCTCCCTGGGCACGCCGGACATGAACCCTTCCAGGATCCAGACGGCCAGGGGCACGTTGAACAGGCAGTGGGACAGGGCCACGGCGATGTGGGTGTCGATCAGGTTGAAGGTGGAGTAGAGTTGGAAGAAGGGGAGCAGGAAGACCGCGGGCGGAGCCATGCGGTTGGTCAGCAGCCAGAAGAAGACGTGCTTGTCGCCGATGAACTGGTAGCGCGAGAACGCGTAGGCGGCCGGCAAGGCGGTCCCCAGCGAGATCACCGTGTTGATGGTCACGTAGATGATCGAGTTGATGTACCCGGAATACCAGGACGGGTCCGTGAAGATCTTCATGTAGTTGACCAGCGTGGGATGGGTCGGGATAAGCGAGAACGACCGCATGATGTCCGCGTTGGTCCGGAAGGACATATTCAGCATCCAGTAGATGGGCAGAAACAGGATGATCAGGTAGGCGATCAGCCCCAGGTGTCGTTTTTTCAGTCTCATGCCTTGTCTCCCGTGCCCACCGCCTGCAGGGCCTGGTAGAACAACCAGCAGAACAGCAGGATGATGAGGAAGTAGATGAGCGAAAAGGCCGCGGCCGGACCGAGGTCGAACTGGCCCACGGCGATCTTGACCAGATAGATGGACAGGAACGTGGTCGTGTTGCCGGGCCCGCCGCCGGTCAGGACGAACGGTTCGGCGTAGATCAGGAAGCTGTCCATGAAGCGCAGCAGCAGGGCGATGGTCAGGACCCCGCGCATCTTGGGCAGCTGGATGTAGCGGAAGACCGCCCAGCTCGACGCCCCGTCGATCTTGGCTGCCTGGTAGTAGGCCTCGGGGATGGCCCGCAGGCCCGCATACGCCAGCAGGGCCACCAGCGGTGTCCAGTGCCATATCTCCATGAGCATCAGGGTGATCCAGGCGTCCACCGGCGAGGCCGTGTGGTCGAACGCGATGCCCGCGTTGTTGACGATGGCCCCGAACAGGCCGATGTCCGGCCGGGTGAAGATGATCCAGATGGTCCCGATGACGTTCCAGGGGATGAGCAGGGGCAGGGCCAGGATGACCAGGCAGGCCGAGGCGGTCCAGCCCTTCTTCGGCATCATCAGGGCGATGACGATGCCGAGCGGTATCTCGGTGACCAGGACCAGGAAGGAGAAGGACAGCTGCTTGAACAGGGCGTCGTGCAGCCGCGCGTCCAGGAGCACGTCCCTAAACCACTCCACGCCCACAAAGTAACGCTGGCCCGGCCCGAAGATGTCCTGGACCGAGTAATTGACCACGGTCATCAGTGGAATGATTGCCGAGAAGGCCACGATCGCGAAGACCGGGAGAACCAGGAACCACGCCTTGTTGTCTCGCCATTTGTTCATTGGGAATCCCCCTGTCTGACCAGCCGCTCGTCACAGTAGAGTTTGATCTTTTCCGGCGGGAGGGAGAGCCAGCACTTCCCCTCCGGCACGGCCCCGGCCTCGTTGACCCTGGCCTTGATCTCGCTGCCGTTGAAGGCCGCGGTGACGATCTTGCAGAACCCCTGGTCCTCCACGCCGGTGACCGTGCCCTCGATGCCGTGTTCCACCGGGCCGTCGTGCACGCCCACATACATGGGCCGGATGCCGATCCTGAGGTTGTCCCCGGCGCACAGGTTGGCCAGGGAGGGCAGCAGGGGGATGTCGAGGTTCCCGACCCTGGCGATGTGCCCGTCCAGGGTGCAGTCGAGGAAGTTCATGCCGGGGCTGCCGATGAAGTAGCCCACGAAGGTGTGCTCCGGGTTTTCGAACAGCTCCTGGGGCGTGCCCATCTGCACGATCTCGCCCTCGTACATGACCACGATCTGGTCGGCGAAGGTCATGGCCTCCACCTGGTCGTGGGTCACGTAGATCATGGTCATGTTGAATTTAGTGTGGATCTCCTTCAGCTTGCGGCGAAGATTCCACTTCAGGTGCGGGTCGATGACCGTCAGGGGTTCGTCGAACAGGATGGCCGCCACGTCGCTGCGCACCAGCCCGCGCCCCAGGGAGATCTTCTGCTTGGCGTCGGCCGACAGGTTGGCGGCCCGCTTGTTCAGGTCCGGGGTCAGGTCCAGGGCATCGGCGATCTCCAGGACCCGCTCGCGGATGCTCCGTTTGTCAACACCCCGGTTGCGCAGGGGGAAGGCCAGGTTTTCGTATACGGTCATGGTGTCGTAGAGCACCGGGAACTGGAAGACCTGGGCGATGTTCCGCTTCTCCGGCTGCATGGCCGAGACATCCTTCCCGTCGTACAGGATGGACCCGTGGGACGGCTTGAGCAGGCCGGAGATGATGTTCAGCATGGTGGTCTTGCCGCAGCCCGAGGGGCCGAGCAGGGCGTAGGCCCCGCCGTCCTCCCAGACCGTATGGATGCGCTTGAGCGCGAAATCCTGCTCCCCGGCGGGGTTGGGCAGGTAGCTGTGCTTGATTTCGTTCAGTTCGATGCGTGCCATGGGACCCCCGCTACAGGTTGGCCGGCGCGACAACGAGATCGCCCGTGGCGTTGAAGACGTAGAAGGCCTCGGGCCTTACGTAGACCGACACCTGGTTGCCCACCTCGAAGGCGTGGACGCCGTTCTCCTGGACCACCAGGGAATCGTCGCCGTAATTGAAGTGAACGAAGGTCTCCGAGCCGTTGATCTCGGCCAGCCCGATCCGGCCCCGGATGTGCGCGCATCCGTCGGCTTCGCACTTCAGGTTCAGTTGGCTGGCGCGGATGCCGAAGGTGTATTCACCGGGGGACAGGCCGGACATGGTCCGGGGCACGGGCAGGGACAGGGCGTGGCCGATGTTGACCCTGCCGTCGTCTACCGAACCGCTGATGAAGTTGATGGGCGGGTCGTTGAAGACCTCGGCCACCCTGGTGTTGGCCGGGTGGAGGAAGACCTCGGCCGTGGGCCCGACCTGGAGGACCTCGCCCTCGTGCATGACGATGACGTTGCCGCCGAGCATGAGCGCCTCGGTGGGCTCGGTGGTGGTGTAGACGACCACCGAGTCGCGGGCTCTGAATATCTTGCGCAGTTCGTCGCGCAGCTCCTCGCGCAGCTTGTAGTCGAGGTTGACCAGGGGCTCGTCCAGGAGGAGCAGGTCCACGTCCTTGACCAAAGCCCTGGCGATGGCCGTGCGCTGCTGCTGGCCACCGGACAGCTCGGCGGGCAGCCGGTCGAGCATGTTCTCGATGTGCAGCATGGAGGCCGCCTGCATGACCCGCGTGCGGATTTCCTCCTTGGGCATCCCGTGGATGGCCAGCGGGGAGGCGATGTTTTCGTAGATTGTCTGGGAGGGGTAGTTGATGAACTGCTGGTAGACCATGGCCACGCTGCGTTTGCGCACCGATACGCCGGTCACGTCCACGCCGTTCGCCTCCACCGTGCCGGTGGTGGGCCGGTCCAGCCCCGCCATGATGCGCAGCAGCGAGGTCTTGCCCGCCAGGGTGCGCCCGAGTACCACGTAGCGGGACCCGGATTCGAACTCCAGGTCTATGTCCTTGAGGTGAATCTCTTTTCCAACCGTCTTGCCGATGCCGTCGAGTTTAAGCCCCATGTCAGGTCTCCGGGTGATCGATTGCGGTCAAAACTGTTCTGATTAGTCACATTATAGCATAACATTGTCACAAAATGTTCGCAAGCGAAAATCAGGAAAATTGCACCTCCCGGCCCTTTATTAGGGATGTAAGGCGGTTTTTTTATTTGGCCACGTACAGTTCCACCCCGTTCAGGCGCATGACTTCCACCAACTCGGCGGGCGGCGTCTCGTCGGTGAACATGGCGTCCACCTCCTTGATGTTGCCGAGCCGGACCATGGCGTTGCGCCCGAACTTGCTGTGGTCGGTGACCAGGAATACCTTGCGCGAGTTGTCGATGATGGAGCGGGCCGCGGTGACCTCACGGTAGTCGAAGTCGAGCAGGGTGCCGTCCATGTCCACGCCGCTGATGCCGATGATCCCGAAGTCCACCTTGAACTGGCGGATGAATTCGATGGTCGACTCGCCCACGATGCCGCCGTCCTTGTGGCGCACCACGCCGCCGGCCACGATGACCTCCAACCCGTCGTTGCTGCTCAATGTTTTCGCCACGTTGAGGTTGTTGGTGATGACCCGCAGCCGGTCGTGGCGGGTCAGGGCCTTGGCCACCTCCTCGTTGGTGGTGCCCATGTTGATGAACAGGGAGGATCGGGGCGGGATGTGCCGGGCCACCAGTTGGGCGATGATCTGCTTTTCCCGCAGGCACAGGATCTTGCGGTTGGTGTAGTCGACGTTCTCGGTGCTGAGCATGGGGCCGGCCCCGCCGTGGTGGCGCTGGAGCAGCCCCTGGTCGGTCAGGGCGTTGATGTCCCGGCGGATGGTCTGGGGGGTGACGCCGAAGGTTTCGGCCAGGGTGCCGATGGCCATGAATCCCTGCTCCCTGACCAGGGTCACGATCTTGGCGCGCCGCCCCCGGACCGAGGCGTGCCGCCCGCCGTTGTCTCCTGTCCCGCCGGGGGCCTGTGGAGTGATGTTCTGTTTCATGTGATGTTCGCTTTGTTCGATTGTGAACGGAAAACAGCCCGCTATTGTGTTGGAAAGTGAAAATTGATAGTGACCAATCCCTGGTTTTGGGATAAGATCATCCGTAATTTTGATTTGGAATGATGATTTTTGTTCATATCATGTTCGTTTTTTTGCTACAAGAGAAAATGAAACTCTGCACTGCGTGATTCGATAAAGGGAAAAGAGGTCGGAAGGACGATGGAGATCATGGAAACCCGGGTACTCATACTCGGCGGCGGGGCGACCGGAACCGGCCTGGCCCGCGACCTGGCCCTGCGGGGCGTGGACTGCCTGCTGGCCGAGCGCCGCGACATCAACGCGGGGGCCTCGGGCGGCAACCACGGGCTGCTGCACAGCGGGGCGCGCTACGTCGCCTCGGACGCGGCCGCGGCCATTGAGTGCCGGGAAGAGGGGGAGCTGCTCAAGCGGCTGGCCCCCCAGTGTATCGAGGACACGGGCGGACTGTTCGTGGCCGTTCAAGGCGACGACGAAAACTATATCGCGAATTTCGAGTCCATGTGCGCGGCCAGCACCGTGCCCACCCGTCCCCTGGACCTCGCCGAGGCCCGCCACCTGGAGCCCGCGCTGTCGGACAGGCTGATCGCGGCCTACGCCACCGAGGACGCGTCCGTGGACCCGTTCATGCTCTCGCTCGACAACCTGGCCCAGGCCGTGGACAAGGGCGCGCGCTACCTGCGCAACGCCAAGCTGGTGGGGTTCGAGATGGACGGCGGGCGCATAGCCCGCTCCGTTTTCCTGAACCAGACGGCCGGTGAGCGGTTCGCGATCGAGGCCGAGATCGTGGTCAACGCCACGGGCGCCTGGGCCGGCATGGTCGCCGCTCTGGCCGGGGCACACATCGACATCCTCTATTCCTCGGGCAGCCTGCTGGTCACCCAGGACCGGCTGACCACGCGCGTGGTCAACCGGCTGCGCAAGGCCGCGGACTCGGACATCCTGGTCCCCGGCGGCACGGTCTCGGTCCTCGGGACCACCTCGGTGACCATCGATTCGCCCGACCTGTGTCGCCCGACCGTGGCCGAGGCCGACGCCATCATCGACGACGCCCGGGCCATGATCCCGGTGCTGGAGACCACGCGCTACATCCGGGCCTATGCCGGGGTGCGGCCCCTGGTGATGGTGGCCGGGGTCGGCGATGCGCGCAGCGTGAGCCGCAATTTTTCGCTCATCGACCACGAGAAGGACGATGTGGACAACTTCGTGACCATCACCGGCGGCAAGCTGACCACCTACCGGCTCATGGCCGAGCGCACCGGGGATTTGGTCTGCGCCAAGCTCGGCGTGGACGCGCCCTGCACCACCCGCATCGAGCCGCTGCCCGCCTCGACCAGGGGCGAGTGGACCGAGCCCGGCCTCGGGCCCCGGCGCTGGATCGGCGAGCGCGACGGGGACGACATCATCCTGTGCGAGTGCGAGATGGTCTCGCGCAAGGCGGTCAACCAGATCATCGACGGCATGGACGGCCAGTACGGCTCCTCCCTGCTGAACGGCATCGGACTGCGCAGCCGCGTGGGCAAAGGGCCGTGCCAGGGCGGGTTTTGCGGCCTGCGCGTCACCGGCCACCTGTACGACGAGGGCTATGTCTCCGGCCTCAGGGGCGTGCACGAGATGCACGCCTTCACCCGCAGGCGCTGGCGCGGCCTGAGGCCGGTGCTCTGGGGGCTGCCCCTGGTCCAGGCCGACCTCCAGGAGGCCCTGTACTGCGGGGCCCTGGACCTGGAGCTGGAAGCGGACGCGCGCGACGACGGGGGGGACCTGTGAGCGGGAACACCCATGACGTCATGGTCATCGGCGCGGGGTTTGCGGGCATGGCGGCCGCCCTGTTCGCGGCCCAGGCCGGGCTGTCCGTGGCCCAGTCCGGGGTCACCGGCGGGATCGACTTCAGCACCGGGTTCATCGACCTGATGGGCGTGCACCCCGTGGCCGAGGGTGTCCGCTGGGACGACCCATGGGCGGCGGTCGAGGCCGTGTCCAGGGACTGCTCGAAGCATCCCTACGCCCGCATGAACCGGCCGGACATGGAAGCGGCCATCGACGGGTTCACGGATTTTCTGGCCTCCCAGGGGCTTGAGTACACCGGCCACGCGGACCGCAACTGCCGTGCGCTGACCCCGGCGGGCACGGTCAAGCGCACCTGGCGCGTTCCGCGCACGGCCTGGAAGGGCGTGCTCGCCCTGGAGAGCGCGGCGCCCACGGTCATCGTGGATTTCCACGGCCTCAAAGGGTTCAGCGGCCGCCAACTGGTCGAGATGCGCAAAGCCACCTGGCCCGGCCTGCGCACCGCACGCGTGACCTTTCCACGAGGTAGCGGCGAGCTCTACCCCGAGCACATGGCCTGGGCTCTGGCCGACCCCAAGTACCGGGCCAAGCTGGCCGAGGCCGTGGCCCCGCACCTGGGGGACGCCGAGTACCTGGGCTTCCCGGCCGTGCTCGGGCTGGTCGATCCGGGCCGGGTCGTCGCCCATCTGGAGGAACTGACCGGCAGGCAGGTCTTCGAAATCCCGACCATCCCGCCGTCCATCGCGGGCCCGAGACTGCGCGGTGCCTTTGACCGGGGCCTGCCCCCGCTCGGCGTGCGCACCCTGTCCCAGGCCACCGTGACCGAGGCCGGGATGGACCGGGACGGCTTCCGCTTCGTGGTCGGCCGGGGCGGCGGCAAGACCGAGGTCCGCGCCGGGGCCGCCATCCTGGCCACGGGCCGCTTCTTCGGCAAGGGGCTCATGGCGGACCGCCACGCCATCCGCGAGGCGGTCTTCGACCTGCCTGTGGTCCAGCCCGAGACCAGGGAACAGTGGCATGACCGGGAATTCTTCAACGCCAGGGGCCATGCGGCCAACGCGTCCGGCCTGGAGGTCGACGAGCTGTTCCGGCCGCTCGCCCGGGACGGGCGGCCCGCGCACGAACGGCTCTTCGCGGCCGGGGCCATCCTCGCCCATCAGGACTGGATGCGCATGAAGTGCGGGGCCGGGCTGGCCATCACCTCGGCCTGGCGCGCCGTACAGGGGCTGAGGCAGGGAGTCGATTAAAACAGCACAAAGGTAACAGTATGGATTTTTTGGACATCGGTTTGTTTCTCGCCTCCGTGGTCTGCGTCGCCTTCATGGTTCGCAGGGTGGCCCGGTGGCGGTCCGGTCCGGGCGGCGAACGCCCCTTCCGGGGACGGGGAACGGCCAAGCGGCTCCCGTCCGGGATCAAGGCCGTTGTCCTGGATGTCCTCCTGCTCGGGCGCACGGCCCGGACCGGTCCGTTGCGCTGGCTGGCCCACTGCCTGGTCTTCTACGGCTTCATGGGGTTGCTCCTGTTCCACGCCATGGGCGGCCTGGTCACGGCCAACCTCTTTCCCGGCTACGAGCCCACCCTCGATCCCTGGCAGTTCCTGCGCGACCTGCTGGGCGGGCTGGTCCTCATCGGGCTGGCCCTCATGGTCCTGCGCCGCGTGCGCGACCGGCGGCTCCGGGCGCTGACCCGATTCCAGGATTGGGCCCTGCTTTTCGTGGTCGGCGGTATCGTCGGGTCCGGGTTCCTGCTTGAGGCTTCCAAGATCATCTCCCCGGCAATGTTCGATTCCATGGTCGCCGAATACGGCGTCTATGACGGCGGGCCCGAGACCACCGCGCTCAAGGCGGCCTGGGCCGACCGCTTCGGCGTGGTCTTCTCGTCCGACCGACTGGTCACTCCGCAGCGGGTCAAGCTCGGGCTCGAGGTCAACGAAGAGAGCTGCGCGGCCTGCCACAGCGACACGGCCTCGGCCTTCATCGCCCGGCCCCTGGCTGCGGCACTGGCGCCCCTGGCCCCGGCCATGAACCGCAGCCGGGCGGACCGCGTCTTCTGGTACGTGCACATCCTTTTCTGTCTGGTCGGGCTGGCGGCCCTGCCTTACGCCAAGTTCCTGCACCCCCTGGCCACCCCGGCCAACCTGGCCGTGCGCGCCGGGCGGCGCGATGACGACCGGCCGGGCGGCGTCGCGGCCCGAGGCCTGGGGCTGGACGCCTGCACGCGCTGCGGCGAGTGCTCCCTGCATTGCAGCGTGGCCCCGTCCTTCGCCGTCCTGGGCAACCCGGACATCCTGCCCTCGGAAAAGCTCGCCTCCCTCAAGGCGTTTCGGGACGGCGAACTGTCCGGCCTGGGGCTGGAGCGGTTCGCCGAGGGCAGCCGCATCTGCACCGAGTGTCTGCGCTGCACCGACATCTGCTCGGCGGGCATCAACCTCCAGGACCTGTGGCTGGCCTCCAAGCCGGACGCGGCCGTGTCCGTCCCGGACCCGAACCAGGCGGTCCGGGCCATGACCGTCGCCGCCCGCAGCGCCATCTGCTGCCGCATCGAGCCCGAGGGGCTGGCCGACAACCGCGAGTCGTTCTGGGCCTGCGTGCAGTGCACCACCTGCACCAGCGTCTGCCCGGTGGTGGCGGTCAGCGACGACCCGTCGCGCGACCTGGATCTGCTCCCCCAGCAGGTCATGAACCTGCTGCGTATGGGGCTCAAGGACGAGACGCTCGGGGCGCGCATGGTCTGGAGCTGCACCACCTGTTACAAGTGCCAGGAGCACTGCCCGCAGGACATCCGCGTGGCCGACGTGCTTTATGAACTGCGCAACACCGCGGCCGCCAGGCTGCGCCAGACCGAAGGCGGGGAGGGCTGATGCGCTACGCCTATTTCCCGGGGTGCAAGATTCCCCACCACCTGCCCCACTACGGCACCTCGGTCCGGGCGGTCTGCCGGGCCCTGGACGTGGAGTTGGTGGACATCGAATTCAACTGCTGCGGCTACCCGGTGCGCCACGAGAGTGAGCTGGCGTCCGTGTTTTCGGCGGCGCGCAATTTCGCCCTGGCCGAACGGGCAGGGCTGCCGATCATGACCCCGTGCAAGTGCTGCTTCGGCAACCTCAAATACGCGGTCTCGCGCCTGCACGAGAATGCGGCCCTGGCCGGCGAGGTGGAGCGGCTGCTGGCCCGAGAGGGATTGGCCTTGCCGCAGCGCATGGAGGTTCGCCATCTGCTGACCGTGCTGGACCGCGACGTGGGAGCGGGAACGCTGGCCGAGCGGGTGGTCTCGCCCCTGTACGGGCTGAAAGTCGCCTGCCACTACGGTTGCCATGCGCTCAGACCGGGCAAGGTCACCGGGTTTGACGACCCGCTGGCCCCCACCGTGTTCGAGCGGGTGATCAGCGCCCTGGGGGCCGAGACCGTGGACTGGGCCCTGCGCCTGGAGTGCTGCGGCCATCCCCTGCGCGGGCGCGATGAGGTCATCAGTGAATCGTTGATGCGCCGCAAGCTGGAGAGCGCGGACGGGGCCGGGGCACAGGTCCTGGCCACGGCCTGCACCTATTGCCAGCTCCAGTTCGACGTGGAGCGGGACCGGCAGCCCTATAAGAGCCCCTGGCGGGCCATGGTCCCGGCCGTACTGGTCAGCCAACTGGTCGGCAAGGCTTTGGGGTTGGACGAGACGCAGCTGGGCCTGCGGGGCAACCGCATCCGCCCGCCCAAATCGGTTTTGTCGGAAGACGTTTCGTGATATGCGGGGGAATCCCCATACCGTGAGCACAAGGAGCAGGAATTATGGCCAGATACGTCGGAGCCGTCGACTCGGGAACCACCAGCAGCCGGTTCATCATCTTTGACGAGCGGGGCCGCATCGTCGGCCAGGACCAGAAGGAGCACCGCCAGATCTACCCCAGGCCCGGCTGGGTGGAGCACGACCCCATGGAGATTTGGCACAACACCGGGGAGGTCATCCGGGGCGCACTGACCAAGTCCGGGCTCAAAGGGGGCGACCTGGCCGCCATCGGCATCACCAACCAGCGCGAGACCACCGTGGTCTGGGACCGCTGTACGGGCGAGCCCTTCTACAACGCCATCGTCTGGCAGTGCACCCGGACCCACGACATATGCAAGGGGTTGACCGAGGAGGGCGGCCAGGACCGCTTCCGCGAGGCCACCGGCCTGCCCGTGGCGACCTACTTTTCCGGCCCCAAGATCCGTTGGATTCTCGACAACGTGCCCGAGGCCAAGGCGGCCGCGGACCGGGGCGACGCCCTGTTCGGGACCATCGAGACCTGGATCATCTGGTGGTTGACCGGCGGGCCCAAGGGGGGGGCGCACGTGACCGACGTGACCAACGCCAGCCGGACCATGCTCATGGACTTGAAGACCCTGGCCTGGGACGAGGAGATCATGAAGATCCTGGGCGTGCCCATGAGCGGGCTGGCCCGCATCGTGCCCTCGTCCGACGAAGGGACCTGGGGGCCGACCTCGGAGAGCGGCCCTCTGGGCGCGCGCGTGCCGGTCTGCGGCGCGGTGGGCGACCAGCAGGCCGCCCTGGTGGGCCAGACCTGCTTCGCGCCCGGCCAGGCCAAGAACACCTACGGCACCGGCTGCTTCCTGCTCATGCACACCGGGCACGAGCCCATCCAGTCCCGGCACGGGCTGATCACCACCCTGGCCTACCAGTTCTCCAACCGCAAGCCGTCCTACTGCCTGGAAGGGTCCATCGCCATCGCCGGGGCCCTGGTCCAGTGGCTGCGCGACAACCTCAAGATGTTCGAGTCCGCGCCCGAGATCGAGGCCCTGGCCGCCAAGGTCGAGGACACCGGCGGTTCGTACATCGTGCCAGCCTTCTCCGGCCTGTACGCCCCGTACTGGCGGCCCGACGCGCGCGGCGTCATGGTCGGGCTGACCCGGTACATCAACCGCAACCACATCGCCCGGGCCGTGCTCGAAGCCACGGCCTACCAGACCAAGGACATCGTCGAGGCCATGAACCGGGATTCGGGCGTGGAGCTCAAGTCCCTCAAAGCGGACGGCGGCATGGTCTACAACGAACTGCTCATGCAGTTCCAGTCCGATATCCTCAACGTGCCGGTGGTCCGCCCCAAGGTGGCCGAGACCACCTGCCTGGGCGCGGCCTATGCCGCGGGCATCGCCTCGGGCTTCTGGTCCGGGCGCGAGGAGCTCTACAACAACTGGGAAGAGGACAAGACCTGGCAGCCGAACATGGACGAGAAGGACCGCGCCGAGAAGTACGCCGGGTGGAAGAAGGCCGTCGAGCGGACCCTGGGTTGGGTGGAGTAGGCAGACGACGAAGGAGGCGAGATGACGAGCGAAGCGAGATCGGCCGGGCGCATCCCCATGCTGGACGTGGCCCGGTTCCTGGGCATGTTCCTGGTCTACTACGGGCACGCCGTGGAGCGGATCATGTACCTCCAGAGCCCGGTGGCCACGGCCCAGTACAAGTTCATCTACTCCTTCCACATGCCGTTCTTCTTCCTGCTGGCCGGGTTCACCCTGGCCCCGGAAAAATCGCGCCTGCGGGTGGGCCGCTTCCTCAAGCGGCTGGCCGCCTCCCGGCTGGTGCCCTACGTTGCCTTCTCGGCCCTGTTGTTGGGCCTGAGTCTGCTCTTTGCCGGGCATTTCCCGCTGCTCGACCTGACCAAGGGGGAGGGATACCTCAAGGGGCTGTGGTACACGCTCCTGGGTTTCCCCCTGTTCAACGTGCCCCTGTGGTTCCTGGCCACCCTGGTCGTGGTGGAGATCATCCACTTCGCGGTGGGCCGCTTCCTGGACTCCAATCTGAAGATCATCGCGGCGGCCGTGGCCTGCTACCTGGGCGGGTACTACCTGACCCTGCACGTCATGCTCCTGCCCGGACCGACCTACTGGCTCATCCCGGAGGCCCCGGTGTCCTATGCCTTCTATCTGGTGGGGGTGCTCATGCGCAGGGAGTCCGTGCTCATCGGCGGGCAGCCCCGCTGGCGGTTCCTGGCCGGGGCCGGGCTGTGCCTGCTCGGCGTCGTCCTGACCTTCGACCTCAACCAGGGCCCGTTCCGCGTCTTCCAGGCCGTGGTCGTCGTGGCCTCGGGGCACGGCAACGTGCTGCTCTTCCCCCTGACCGCCCTGATAGGGAGCCTGTTCCTGCTGCTGGCGGCCCGGAGCGTCGGGGCCAACCGGTTCCTGATGTTCCTGGGGGAGAACGTGCTCATCCTGTTCTGCCTGAACGGGGTCTTCTACCACTACTTCAACGGCCCGTTCGCGGACTGGTACGTGCGCACCTTCCCGGACCACTGGGCGGCCGTGACCGCCGTGACGTTCGGCTTCACGGTGCTCTCGCTCGCGGCCTGCCTGCCCGCCATCTGGCTGCTCAAGCGCTACCTGCCGCAACTGGTGGGCAAGCCTCGCACTAAGGGGCCGTTGCTGCCGCGCCTGGTCTCGTGAACCGACCCTACCAGGCCTTCTCCAGAATCCCGATCAATTCGTCGCGGGTCAACTCCACGGGGTTGCCCCGCATGCTGCTCGCCTTGGCCGCCAGATCGGCCAGCAGGCCGAAGTCCCCGCGCTCGACGCCCAGCTCCCCGAGGGTGGGGATGGACAGATCTTCGCACAGTTCGCGCACCCAGGCCGCGCCGTCCTCGGCGTCGCAGGCCACGTCCGCGGTCAGCATGACCGCGACCTCGCGGTAGGCGTGCAGGGACGGGGAGTCGGGGTCGCGCTCGCGCAGGGCGCGCAGGTTGGCCTCCATGACGTGGGGCAGCAGGGCGGCGCAGACCGCGCCGTGGGGCGCGTGGCTTCTGCCGCCGATGGGGGCGGCGAATCCGTGCACCGCGCCGAGCCCCGCGTTGGCCAGGCAGATGCCGGACAGCAGGGCGGCCAGGGCCATGTCCTCGCGGGCCGACATGTCCTCTCCGTCCTCGAAGGCCAGGGGCAGGGCCGTGGCCGCGCGCATGAGCCCCTCCCGGCACAGGGCGTCGGTCATGGGCGTACCCTTGCGGGTGACGAAGGCCTCCAGGAGCTGGGTCAGGGCGTCCATGCCCGTGGCCGCCGTGACCTGGGGCGGCATGGACGCCGCCAACTGCGGGTCTACCACGGCCAGGTCCGCGATCATCGCGGTGGAGCGCAGGCTGACCTTGACCCCAT
Source organism: Pseudodesulfovibrio sp. 5S69 (assembly GCF_037094465.1). Taxonomy (NCBI): domain Bacteria; kingdom Pseudomonadati; phylum Thermodesulfobacteriota; class Desulfovibrionia; order Desulfovibrionales; family Desulfovibrionaceae; genus Pseudodesulfovibrio; species Pseudodesulfovibrio methanolicus. The sequence continues at coordinate 3,747,312 of NZ_CP146609.1, read as the reverse complement.
GCTCACGGCTGAGGAGCACGCCGTTGGCCGTGACCTCGGAGCCCGTGCCCGAGGTGGTCGGTGCGGTGATCAGGGGCACGGGTCGCTTGTCCAGCGGCTTCCCCCGGCCGACGACCTCCAGGTATTCATAGATGTCGTCCGTGTTGGTGATCAGCGCGGCCACGACCTTGGCCGTGTCCATGACCGAGCCGCCGCCCAGCCCGATGACCACGTCGCAGCCCGCCTCGCGGGCCGCCTCGGCGGCCTTGGCCGCGCCCTCGGTGTCCGGTTCGCCGGAGACCGGCACGACCAGCGGTTCACGCAGGGTTTGCGTCAACCCGTCGATAAGCCATTGGGCGCGCTCGGGATGACCGCCCGTGACCAGGCAGGGACGGCTGCCCAGGGTCCCGGCCAGCTCCGGGATGCGCCGGGCCGCGCCGGTTGCAAAGAGGATTTTCGAGGCCGTGGCAAAGGTGAACTGCATGGGATCTCCGGGTTGAGGTCGGTTGAAACGGCAGGGTAGCACCGGGCTTTGCCCAATCGCAAGAAAAAGCCCCGGACCGTAACGCGGACCGGGGCCATTTTCGCCGGTGAATCGGTGAAACGGATCAGTCGAGCTCCACACCCAAGGATTTCCACTGGGCCGCGGCCTCGGCTTCGGCCCGCTCGACGCGCTCCCGGTCCCACGGCTCGATGACCAGGGCCTCGGCCACCAACTGCCAGAGGTATTTCACCTCGTACTTGCGGTCCTGGTAGAACTTGGGGATGCGGCGCATGAGCTGGTCGCGGCAGTTGGAGCAGCCCACGACCACCACGTCGGCCCCGCTGTCCTCGATCTGCTGCTGCTTGATCCGGGCGTGCCAGGCCGATTGTTTCTCATAGGGCAGGGGCCACAGGCCGCCGCCCGCGCCGCAGCAGTAGTTCTTCTCGCGGTTGGGGGTCAGCTCCACGAAGTCGTCCACGCACTGTTGCATGATCCAGCGCGGTTCCTCGAAATACCCCTTGCCGAAGGTGCGCTGCAACTCGCGGCCGTGTTTGCAGGAGTCGTGGAAGGTGAATTTGCGGCCCGCGTGCACCGACTTGTCGAGCTTGATGCGGCCGTCGCGGATGACCTCGATGAGGTAGTCATAGAGGTAGAGGAAATCCACCCGGTTCGCCGGGTTCTCCTCGGCCAGTCTGGCCATGCCCTTGCGCGCCCCGTAGGAGCCGCCGCCGCAGTCCGGCATGATCATCCGCCGGATGTCGTGCTCCTTCATGTACTCGATCTTGCGCCGGGCCAGCTCCTTGTTGCCTTCCTCGTTGCCGGTGAACAGGGCCCAGTCCACGGCCTCCCAGTTCTTGCCGGGCACGGTCCAGTTCTCCCTGGCCGCGTAGAAGATCTTCCACCACCAGAACTGGTCCTCGAAGTCACCGTACACTTCCTTGGAGTTGGGGAAGAACAGGGTGTCCGCGCCCTGTTTGTCGATGGGCACGTAAAAGCCGGGGCATTCCTCCTCGGCCAGTTCGTTGCCCAGGTCGGCCATGGATTCGAAATACTCCTGCTGCGGGATGGCCAGGTTGTTGCCGGTCTCCAGGTTGTTGACCATGCCCTTGTGCAGGGAGCCCGGCACCTGGTCGCGGGGCCGGAGCCCCTTGAGCTTGCCCATGAGCGAGGTGATGTCGATGCCGCCGGGACAGGCCCCGGTGCACCGGCCGCAGCCCGTGCACAACCAGGGGAAGGCCGAGGCCACGACTTCTTCGATCAGCCCGTTGGCCAGCATGCGCATGACCTTGCGCGCATCCAGGCCGTCCAGCCCCGGCGCGCCGGTGGTCGGGCAGACGTTGGCGCAGGTGCCGCAGACCAGGCAATTGGAGAAATTATAGTCGGCCAGGAATTCCGAGCCGTTGCACGTCGTTTTACGTTGCATTTCCGTTCCTCGCTTGAAGCGAAATCCTCCAGGGTCGGGGTCCGGGAAAGCCCCGATCCGCCCCGAACGGAAATCCCCCCTACCTGAGAGTCCCCGCCAAGTCAAAAGGGTGATTTTGCAGGTGCGTGGGGGTCGCAGCACGTATCGGGCAACGCGGTGACGTGACCGGCAAGGCTTGCGCAATCCGGCGGTTTGAGTATCGTCTTGTGAACGCATGACAAATATCCGCAAGGAGAAGCGATGAGCGACAAGAATATTCCGTTCCAATCCATCGACTGGTCCACGGTCCCCCGTACGGAACACAAGGGGGAAACGGGCATCGCCTACTGGCAGACGTTGCAATTCAACGGCCTGCGGGTCCGAATCGTCGAGTATTCCAAGGGGTACAAGGCGGACCACTGGTGCGCGAAGGGGCACATCGTCCATTGCCTGGAGGGCGAGGTGGTCAATGAACGGCAAGGCGCGCCCAGTTCGACCCTGAAGCCGGGCATGTCCTACATCGTCTCCGACGAGCTGAGTTCCCACCGGTCGGTAACCGAGACCGGGGTAAAGCTGCTCATCATCGACGGCGATTTCCTGAAGCTGAAATCCTGACCGGGCATCCCGCGTCCGTCCTCCCCGGCCCGGAGCGAACGGCGCCCCGGGGCCGTCGTGTGAATTCCCGCCTGTTCGAGAACTGACGGTTGAGGCTTGGGAGATTTATCTCTCAAGCCTTTTTCGCGGGACATGTCCGCTCGTCCTCTCCCCGCGCAAAGTGTGGGTGCGGGGACGGCGGTCCGCCCCTCGCTTTACCCGTCGTATTTGTTATTCCACGTTTACGGGGTTTTCCTTATCCGTGGTCGTGGACGTTCAATCGGTATTGTATTACTGAATAAAATCACGGTGATCACGATGGTTGCAACTGTTGCGAAAGGGAGTCGGGCATGAATCGGAGTGTGGTGTTTCTCTGGGGGCCGCTGGCCACGCTGGCCGTGCTTGCCGGGGGGCTCGTACTGGTGCGGGTCTATCTGGCGGAGGCCACGGAACTCCTGGTGGCGGAGCTGACCGGCGCGGGGGCGCGGGTCGAGCGCATGGACGTGTCCTGGCTGCCGCCGTCCGTGACCCTGTACGGGCTCAAACTCGATACGGGAGCCGAGCGGATCGAGGCCCCGCGCATCGAACTGTATCCCGATCTCTCCGGCATCCTGCACGGCGAGGTGAGGCTTTCCCGCGCCGTGCTCGACCGGCCCCTGATCCGGGCCGCCTTGTCCGGCGGCGGCCCCGGCCGGAGTGTGAACCCGGCCCTGCTGCCGCAATCCCTGAGCCTCCACGATGCCGCCTTTGTCGCGGACCGGGACGGCACCCCGGTCGCCTTTTCCGTCGATCTCGAAAAAGAGGCGGTCGGCATCGGTTTCGTGGTCAGGAACGCCGAGGTGCCCGAGTTCGGTCTGCACTTTGCCGGTACCGTGGAGATGCGCTCCACGGCGCCCTTGGCCCTGACCGTGGAGGCCCGGCAGGGCACGTTCAACCCGGCGAAGCTGTTCGATTTCCTGCGCCGCTTCGACTACCTCGACGAGGCGTGGACGGCCATGTTCGCGGGGACGGAGCGGATCGCCGCACGGGAGTTCCGGCTCGATTTCGATGCGAAGACCGGTGCCGCGTCATTCGTCGCCCGGTCCCTGGCCCTGGACGACAGCACGTTGGCCGACTTCGACGTCGGGGTCGACCCCAAGGGCGGGTGGACCCTTGCCTGCAAGGAGGGGACGCTCGACGCGGCGCAGATGGCGGCGCTCCTCACAGCCCACCCGGACGGCGGGAGGGCCTTTGCCGACGGCCTGGAGGGGCTCGGGCTGAGGACTCTGGCCGCCGAGGGCGTGGTCGGCCTGGACGGGGTGCGGGTCCGGAGCGCGGGCGGCCGGGCCAAGCCCGCCGGGAGCCTGTCGCTGTCCTCCCCTTCCCTCAAGCTCTCCCTGGTGTCGGAAAAGGGCGAAACCCAGGACGTCACGTTGAAGGATCTCGCCGGGACCGTGACCTTGAAGAACGGTCGGGCCATGGTCAGCGTCGACCGGCTGGAGTTCGCGTCCTCAGCCGGGGGCACGGGGGCGCTGGCCGGGGAATCGCCCGTCCCTTTCGTGCTGGCCGGGACTCGCTTCAAGGCCGAGGCCCGGCGGCTCGATTGGTTCGGGACGGTTCTTGACGGCACCGCGAGCAAAGGCAAGGGGCGGCAGATCGATTTCGATTTCACGGCTTCCGGCTCCGGAACCCAGGTCGCGGCCCGGGGGCTTGCGCGCGCCGGGTACGGCGGGGCGGGCGTTTGGGCCGCGGTGTTCGACGACCTGGTGATCAGGACCGCTGAGGCCGGGCGGAGCGACGACGCCGAGCCCTTTGATTTCGGGTTCGTCCGCGACAGCGTCCTGTCCGGTAAGATCGTTGCAAGACGGCTGCAATACAATGACCTGCCGGTCGTCCGCGATCTGTCCGCGCGGGTCGCCTCGGCCGACGGCAAGGTCGTGGCCAAGGGCCGGGGCAGGCTGTGCCTGATGCGGGTGGGCCTGGAGCTGGCCCTGGTTCCCGACTCCCTGACCGCGAACGTCGCCGTCACCGGGAACGGTGTGCAACTGCCGGGCGTGCTCGGCTGTTTCGTGGACGAGCTTCCCGTCTACCTCCGGGGGCGGCTGAGCGTGCAGGCGCTATTTTCCGTGCGCGGCCGCAGCCTCGGGGAAGTGCGCGAATCGTTGCGCGGGGACGTGGTCGCGCGGTTGCGGGACATGCAGGTTCTCAAGTTGTCCAACCTCGACAGGCGGCTCGGGTTTTTCATCGCGATCATGAACGCGGTCGACCTGAAACCGGACATGGGCGATACGCTCCCCTTTCGGGACGGGACGGTCCTCGCCTCGGTCCGGGGCGATGCGCTGGAGCTCAAGACCGTCCGCTTCGGCGGAAGCAGGGTCTCGGTCGACGGGAAAGGCAGTTTTGATATGGCGGACAAGCGGCTGCGCCTCGGCGCGCGCGTTGCCACCCCGTTCGGCATGAGCAGGGATGTGTCCATCGACATGGTTTTGTCCGAGGAGAAATCATCGTGAACAGGGTGTACGGAATGCGGAATGTTGTGCTGACGGTGGTTGTCTGCCTGGCGCTGGCGTCCTGTCTGGCCGGCAGAAAGGCCGAGGGGCCGGGGGCCTATGCCATGGAGCAGGACGTGCCCCAGGTCGTGGCCGTGCTCCCCGCGAGCGTGGCCCAGGCCGAGGCGGCAACGGAGAGCCGGAAGGTAGACCCCGAGGAAGCCGGGTTCGTCGGCGGGCTGGCCCGCAACGTGCTGCACAACCATCTGGCGGGCAAGGGATACCGGCCTCTGCTGATCCAGGCGGTGGACCGCAAGCTGCATGACCACCCGGAGTGGCGGACCATGGAGCCGAAGGCGTTGTGCAGGCTTCTGGGCGTGCAGGGGGTGGTTTACGTGGACATCTCCGGCTGGGCCATGGTCAACGTGGCCGCCGTGGAAAATTTCATGCTCAGCGCGGGGGCCCGCATGGTGGACGCCTCCGGGCGCGAGATCGGCTCCTGGACCGAGACCGCGGACAAGCGCAAGTTCTCCATCCCGGTGAGCCTGGGCGGCATCGCCAGCACCCTGGTGGGCGCGTTCCTGAGCGATTCGCCGCAGAAGCAGTTCCGCCACGTGGTCTATGACTGGGGCTGGAAGATGGCCCAGATCATGCCCGATTGCCTGGAAGGGCAGAGCCTGCCGGAGATCATGCTCGTGGACAGCAACGTCGACGTGGGAACCTTCGGCGTGGGCGACAGGGTGGCGGTCAAGGTCTTTGCCGAAAAGGACCTGGTCGGCTCGTTCGACATCGGCGACTTCCGCCGGGGCATCCCGCTCAAGATGGTCGGCGAGGGCGAGTACGAGGGCGTCTACGTGGTCCGCGAGGGCGACCGGACGGCGGGCCAACCCCTGACCGTGCGCGTGGCCCGCCTGAACGGGGCCGAGCGGGAGTGGACCGAGGCCGGGGCCCTGGTCGCCCTGGACGGCGTACCGCCCGAGGCCCCGGAAAAGGCGGTCTTCAGGGCCGAGAGCGACGGCGTGCACATGGGCTGGCGACTGCCGTCCGGCGAGGAGGTCGCGGCCTTCGTGGTGGAGCGCAACGACAACCCCGTCGGGGAGTTCACGCGCATCGCCCGCATCGAGGACGCCGCCTTCGTGGACGGCGATGTGGAGCAGGGCCGGACCTATTACTACCGCATCCGCTCCGAAGACGGAGCGCGCAACCTTTCCAGGCCCGGTACGCCCGCCGAGGTGGTCATGCCCCGTTTCGACGAATTGGCCGTGGGCGGGGAGCTGACCGGCACGCTCATCACCGGCAACTACCGTGTCGAGCGTGATGCCGTGGTCCCGGCGGACCAGGCCCTGACCGTCATGCGCGGTTCAAAGCTTACCTTTGCCGACGGGGTGGGCCTGACCGTGCTCGGCAGGCTGGCGGTCGAGGGCGAAAAGGATGCCCCGGTGGTCCTGACCGGCGGCACGTGGCGCGGCATTACGGTGGAGGAGGGCGGCGCGGCCGACCTGTCCGGGGCTGCCCTGTCCGGCTGTGCGCCCGCCGTGTCCGGCTCGGGATCATTGCGCATGGAAGACGTCGATGCCCACGGCGCGGGCGGCGACGGCCTGGTCCTGTCCGGCGGCGTGTTCGAACTGCGCGACGTGGACCTGACCGGCTGGACGCGGGCCCTGTCCGTGGACGGCGGCGAGGGCGTCCTGGCCGAATCCTCCCTGACCGGCAACGGGACCGGCGTGGCCTACGCGGGCGGCGAGCTTGTCCTGGACCACAACAACATCCATCAGAACGAGCGCAACATCGACGCCCGCAGGCAACTGGCCGTGCGCGCGAACTTCCTGGGCGCGACCACGGCGGACAAGGCCGGGGTGTCCGAGCAGGTCATCCTCAAGAGCGTGCTCGACGCCCCCTATCCCGACGGCAAGGTGCTGGCCCTCATGGAGGACGAGGACCTGTCGGCGGAGCAGATCGCCAAGCGGCTGGAGGAGCACAAGGCGTGCGGCATCGAGCTCTTCAACCGGCGCAAGTACGGCGACGCCCTGGTGGAGCTGGCCCGGTCCGCGCGCTACGGGGCCGACCGGGACGTGAGCCTCTACACCGCCTACGCACTGATGGAACTGGGCCAGAACGACCGGGCCGGAAAGACCCTGGAAGCCGCGACCGGCACGTTTCCCTATGACTTCCGGCTGCGCCAGGTCTACGTCCGTTACCTGCTCGGCGCGGGTCGCGACGGCAAGGCCCTGGCCGTGGTGGACGAGGCCCTGCGCATGGACCCCGGCAACGAGAATCTCAAGTTCCTGAAGGAATATGTGGTCGAGGAAGTCGGAAAAATGCGCTCGGAGGCAGGCCGCGGGGCACGATGAGAAGGCGAAAGGCCGACCGCTTCCTTCCGGTAGCCGTCAAAAGAGCCGTTCGACGCCGGGTATGCCGGGAAGATCGCGGCGCCGGTTGATGAAAAAGGAGAATTGTCGTGAAAAGAGTGTTGGTCCTGTCGCTGTTGGCTTTTTTTCCCCTGATGTCCGCGTGTTCGCCTCATCCGCCGGCGGATCCATTGGTGGCGGGCGTACTGAGTGATAATATCGGCCAGCATTCCATGGCCCAGGACTTCTTCGAGGAAGCGGCGAATAACGGGGACCCCAGGGGGGCATATCGGCTGGGAGAAAGGGCGGAGAAGGGAATCGGCGGGAAGAAGAATATGGCCGCCGCCGTGAGATGGTACCGGGAGGCCCAGAAACTCGGGTACCCGCAAGCGGACTTCAAGCTGGGCGTCCTCTACATCGAGGGCAAGGGAGTCCCCAAGGACGCGGGCATGGCTGCGGAGCATTTTTCACGGGCGGCAAAGGGCGGGAGCCCCTATGGCGCCATATACATGAGCATGCTTTGCCTTGACGGAAACGGGGTCGAAAAGGATTCCGTCCAAGCGTACCTTTGAGCGAATCAGGCGATCAAGCTGTGCGATGAGACCAAAGACGGGAACGTGGCCCGCGATCTGGCGGAAGACAAGCTGATGCGAAAGGTCCTCGGGACGATGTCCCCGGCGGAGCTTGCCAAAGCGAAGGAACTCGCCCCAACCTGGGAACCCTCGCTGTAGGGAATTCCGGGCGGGCGCTTCCGCCGCCGATACGGCCGGGCCCCGCGCCTTGCGTCAAATCTGGGCCGTGTCGACGGCTTCTCCCGGCCCGGGTTCCTCGGCTACTTCTTTTCGGGCCCCCCGTTCATCATGAAATGGACAAGGTCCGAATGGGGGCCGTACTGGCCCCTGGCCCGGTTCAGCGGCGTGCCCCCGAAGTCGCTCTTGGCGTTGCTGTCCGCTCCGGCGAGGATCAAGAGCTTGATGGTTTCAGTGTGATCGTATTCAACAGCCTTGTGGAGCGGCGTGACTCCCCATCCGTCGGTGACGGTCACATCTGCCCCCGACCGGATCAGATAATTGGTTATTTCAGGATGATTGGACATGCCCAGAAAAAGGACGGAATGACCTCTGCCGTCTTTTGCGTTGATATCCGCACCGCTTGAAACAATGAGTTTGATCAGGTCGAGGCTTCGGCTTTCAATCGCCAGGCCCACCACGGGCATGCCGTCCTTGCTTTTGGCGTTGACGTCCGCGCCGCTGTCGAGCAAGAGCCGAATCAGCCGCAAGTCGTTTTCCTTCTTGATGACGAGCGTCAATGCTTCGTCCGGCAGAGAGGCCCCTTTTTGCAGCAGGTACCGTACGACCTGGAACTGTTCTTCGCTTCCCCGGAATTGATCCAACCCGTAGTACAGGGGGGTGTGGCCCCGGCCGTCCGTCGAATTCACGGGAGCTCCGGCTTCGACGAGGAGTTTGACCATATTGAGGTCACATCGTTCCGCAGCCTCGTGCAGGGGCGTCCCCTCTTGCCGGCAGGCATTGCCGCCGGAGACCATGGCGCCATGGTCGATGAGAAATTGCGTGGTGATCAAATCGCCTTTATCGGCCGACACGAACAGGGCGGTCTTGCCGGAGGGATCGGCCTTGTTGATGTCCGCGCCACGGGAAAGGAGCAGGCCCAGGGTCGCCAGATCCCCTTTTCCGGCGGCGTCGAAAAGAACGGTACGCCCCGCGGCCGTGGTTTTGTTTATATCCGCTCCACGGGAAAGGAGAAAAGCCATGGCCGCCTGGTCTCCTTCCCCGGCTGCGTCAAAAAGAACGGTGCGCCCCGCGACCGTGGCCGCATTGACATCCGCACCGTTGTGAATGAGACATTCCGCCACATCCAGATGGTTATTGGACACGGCCAGATACAGCGGTGTTTTACCCGTTGTTTCACGCTGATCGATGGCCACGCCCTGCGCCAGGAAAAATCGGGTCAACTCCAGGTCCCCACGGGACGCGGCAATGTGCAGCACGTTCGAGCCGTCTATTTTTCTCGCCGTGACCCGAAGCCCCTTGGACATCAGGAATTCGACGGCTTCGATTTTCCCCGCCTTTGCGGCCTCGTGCAGGGGGGTCGACCAGTTCGCGGCCTGCGCGTTGATGTCCGCTCCCCGATCCAGCAGAAGCTGAATGAGTCCGACATCCCCCTGTTTCGCCGCCAGAAAAAGGGGAGTCCCATCCCAGGATGGGGCATTCACGGCCGCTCCCCTTTGCAGCAGATACTCGATGACGGATCGCCTGTCGTTGATGATCGCCCTGTGCAGCGCCGTGGTGGAACGGGAGTCCGCCGCATTCACATCGGCTCCCGCTTCCACCAGGAGCCTGACGCATTCCAGGCAGCCGTCATAGGCCGCTACAAGCAGCGGGATGTGATTGCGGGAATCCGTTGAAGACGGGGAGACTCCCCGGTCGATACAAAATCTAATCGCCTGCGGGTTCCCTGAAAGGGTGGCCGCATGCAGGACGGTCTGGTGATCGTCGCCCGAGATCGCAAGGATATCCGCTCCCTGGTCGATGAGCCTGCGCATTTCGTCGGTGTCCCCGTCTAGGGCGGCGGCAAACAATGCTTTGGTCTCCGGCGAAAGCTCCTCGGAACCGGCACCGTTTTGGAGAAATCGGTTTATGGAACCGATGCTCGGCTTGCAACCCGTAAGGAATACGGCGACGGACAGGCATACGAATAAGAACGGAATCCTCTTGGGCATGACTCTCCAAACTGCGGTGAGGTGTTTCAAAGGTCCTTCGGCGAACATCGCCTTTAAAATATAATTCAGGCGGTTCCGTGTCGGCCGCGTCCAGTGGATAGGTCCGTCGGGCGCATGTCCGCCGGAGATTTTTGCTTGGCCGTCTCTCCTTGACCGGTACAGGTGTCCGGCCATGTCCTTCCCTGGATATACCGGCTATTCCACCTGGCTGCCGGGGGTCACTTCCTCGGGATACCGGCCCCCGGAGAGTGTGGGGTTTCGGGTATCCGCGGCGGCGGGTCCGGTGTCTCCCGCTCCCATTCCCCGGACGGGCGCGGGCTTCTTCCGGCGCGCATTCACCCCGAACTGGACCAGCGCGCCCGACAGGAACAGCAGGCCGAGCAGCCAGCCGTCGCCCTGGAACGTCCGGTCCAGGCCCTGGAGGCCGTCACGGCTGACGGCCTCGATCAGGCGCTCGGCATAGTTGAGCGTGGCCCCGGAGACGGAGGCGGTGTGTCCATCCGTCGCCAACGAATGAAGGTTGACCAGCCCGTGAAACATCAGCAGCGAGCCGCTGAAGGACGTGATCAGTATTATGCCGAGATCAAGGAGGGCGGCGGTCAGGGTGCCGCAGGCGAACCCGGCGAGGGCCAGAATCAGCGGCTCGCCGTGTCCCGTCGAGGCTGCGAGCAGGGCACCGATGAAGCCGCCGAGGATAAACACGGTGAACCGCGTCAGGAAGACCGTCAGCAGCCCGCAGGCGAGCGCGGTGAACAGGGTTATGAGGACGGCGGCGAGCCCGTCGTGACCGGACAGGATCGACCCGCCCGAGCCCAGGAATGTTCCGAACAGCGCGCCCGCCAGGAAAAGCGCGATATACTGGAGCCGCAGACCGAAATAGTTCAGGGCGGTGCCGCCGGCGAGCATGACCGTCAGGAAGAGAATGCCGCCTTGTTGCAACAGTGCATTGAGTTCCATGCCAGTTCCTTTCAGGGTTGTCCGCCTGCAATATCCGCTTCCCCGTCCGCGACGGGATGCGTTTGCGTGCGGCAGCGTGGCGTTGCCGCGCCCGGGCCCGCCGGATGACGTTGATCCAGGCTATGGCCAGTCTAGGGAACCTGGAGCGAAAGCGTAGCGCGAACTGCGGTCGTTCAACCTACGCTCGGCTTTGACGCCGGCGCTTCCCCGGCGTGGCTCCCGTATCCGTCGGGCTGCGGGCGCCGGGCGGCGCGCCGTCCGCGACCCAGAGGGGGATCTTTATATACTGTCGGTCTTACGATGATCTTTTCCGGCGGGTGGATGGCCGGAAGCCGGGAGGCATGACGAGTCGCAGGAGGCTGGAGCGAGGGGCGTCCGGGGAGCGCCGGAAGCCGGTTGCGGGAAAACGGGTCGGCGGACCTCGGAGACGCGCCGGGGGCTGCGCTGCGTCGGCTCCGACCCGCGGGAGGGGGCCGCCGGGCGGCGTACGCGAGCTACCTTTCGAAGAAGTTCTCTATGATCTGTTCGATCTCCGGTTCGTGGAACCCTTCATCCTCAAGGGACCGCCGGTATTGTCTCAGGCCCTGGTGCGCCTCGCCGGGGCGCTTGAGCTGGATGAGCAGGTCGTAATGCTGTCGCTGGGCGGAGTCGTTGATGGGGTCCAGGGCCAGGGCTTTTTTCGCGACCTCCAGGGCCTGTCTCGGGTCGTGGGACCGTGTGAGCAGGTCCGTCCAGGCCACCAGCGCCTGCATGACCGCCTGCCTGTGGCCCTGTCCGGCCGCCCAGGCGGCGGGATGTTCATAGGCGTCGCCCAGCCAGTGCCGCATGAGGGTGAAGGCGTTGTGCGCATGCCAGTATTTCCGCCGGGCGACGAGTTCGATGCCTTCCTTGGCCAAACGACGGACCCGGCTCAGGTCCACGAGGCAATGCTTCAGATACAGCTTCTGACCATGGAGTTGGAGATGCCGTTGTTTGGCCTCCTCTCCGAAGACCGCGCCGATCTTGCCGCGCAGCCGGGAGAGCATGGTGTCCAGTTTTGAGCGCGTCTTCTCCGTCGGGCTTCCCGGCCACAACTCTTCCCGTACGGCTTCGACTCCGAGCGCCATGTTCGGAGATTCGCAGAGCAGTCGCAGCAGGTCCCGCCACATGGGGGCGAGTGCGCTTTCCGGGATGCTCGTCCCGTCGCACGACAACTCCATGCCCGCCAGGCAGTCGATCCGCAGCAACGGGACGGGCGTCCCGTCGTCGAGTATGTCCAGAAGCATCCGCCGGTTCGCCAGCTCACGGGCAAAGTCCTTTTGGATGCCTGCCCTGACCGCCTCGCACAGCACCGGCCGCATTATCTCCGGCGTCCAACCGAAAAAGTGGTGGATCCGGTATTGTTTCATTTCTCCGAGCAAGGCCTTGATGTCTTGTCGCGCTTCCTCCCGCCGACCGGCGTTCAAAAGCATGGCGGCTCGGTAGCCAAAGATGGCATAAGCCTGGTTGATCTGGTGTTTTTCGTGTGATTTTATACAATTGTCGAAAATACGCTCCGCGATGCCCCGTTTTCCCGACAGGGAAAACGCCGCGCCGGCAAAAGCCTGCGTCAACAGCACGAAGTACCGCCCGCCACCGATGGCCCGCAGGCGCAGGGCGGTCCGCATGACGCGGAGCGTTTCCTCTTTTTTGCCGAGGAGCGCCGAGGCAAGCATCTGGTAGTGCAGTATCTGGCAGCGCATGTGTGGGATGATGCCGGGGTGCTCTTTGTCATAGTCCCCGGCGAGTCTGTACGCTTTGTCGTAGTGCCCGTCGGCCATGAGTGCGTCCAGGTCCCAGACGGTCAGGAAGATGGAGACGAAGGAGTCGGTCTTCAGGTCTCGCCATTTGGTCCGGAGGCGTTCCCGTATGGCCCGATATCCGATCAGGTCGCCCGACATGAGGAGAAAGTTGGCTTGGAATATGTCCAGGGCGTAGCGCAAGGTCGGGCTGATCATGGCGTCGTTCGATTCCGCGAAGAAAGGGGAGAGCGCATCCAGTACGGCCGTGATCTTGCCCTCGATTCCCAGCAGGGCCAGTTTGCTGACCAGCATCCAGAGATCGGAGGTGATGTCCGTTGGCCCGCTTCTCTGCGCCATGGCCCGATCGAAGTAGTGGGCAGCGGTGCGGGTATCCGAGACATAATAGGCATACCCCAGGGCAATGGACTGGGCGGCCAATTCGATCAGGGGTGGGGGGATTTGTCCTTCCAGAGATTCAAGGAGCTCGACGGCGCGTCGCACCAGGTGGGCCTTGCGACCGAACTCGCCCAGGATGATGACGTTGGAGTTGATGAGCATGCACGTCGCGATCAACTCTCCGGCAAGGTCGCCCTGCTTCTGGAATAATTCGATCGCCCGTGTAAGGTACAGGCGGCTGTCCGAGCCCTGGAGGTTCAACAGCGCCATGCCGAGCAACAGGGTCAACCAGCCGCTCTCGTCAAGGACCGGCTCCGGCACGGCGTCGAGGATGTTCTTCAGCGTCCAGTGGCGGTTGTTGGCCAGCATGGCAAGGCCATGGACCTTGAGGGCTTCGGTAAGAGGGCTCCATGCCTCCGCCTCGGCGAGGTAGGCCAGACCGACTTCCAGGTCCCCGGATTCCAGGATCGCGTTCCCGCATTCCGCGAGGAAGGCGTTGCGTTCCGCTGCGGGGATGGCGTCCTCGGCCTTGTGGAGCAGGTGGGCCTGAAATAGCTGATGCAGCCGCAATGTGGCTTGGCCGGGCTTGCCGTTCGCGCGGACGAAATGGTTGGCCGAGGCCATGTCGGCCAGCCAGGCGCGCAGGGGGGAGGAGACGAGCCTGTCCAGCACCAAGGCGGGAATTCCCGACAGGCTGGCGACGAGCAGGAGCTCGCGGAAGGACTCCCTGTCCAGAGAGGTCGTCAACTCGTCGAAATGGCGCCCGATGGCCCGGACCGAGGTGGAGGGCTTCAATTGCGTGGGATTCGCGGTGTTGCGCAACAACACCAGCCCGGCGATCCAGCCCTGGGTCGTTTGGTGCAGTTTTTCGATATGTTTCGTGCTCGCCGGGATGCCCAGCACCCCGTTGTACAGCCCGGCTATCTCCTCGCGGCTCAGGGCCAGAATGGACTCGTCGATGAAAAGTTGGCTGCTTTTCGCAAAAAGCGGTTGCTCGGCCAGGGTCAGCGCAAAGCGCGAGATCACGATCAGGCGCAGGGTGGCGGGGGTGGCATCGTGGATTTGACGGATCAGCCGCAGCGTCGGTTCGTGCTCCTGCAGGACATGGGCGTCGTCGATGACCAGGACCAGGGGCGTGGCGATGTTTTCCACCTCATCCCCGAGCCGCCGGGTGCCGATGTCGATCAATTCCGGCGTGTTCAACTGCTGCCGCAGAGGTCGAAGGACCCTCTCGCCGTCGAGGGCGGGGCAGGCGTTCGCCAGGCCGGTGACAACGTCCTCGAAAAAGACGCGGGGGTCGGCATGCTGCTGGGCGCAGGTGACCCATGCGAAAGGGGTGTCGCCGGATTCCTCGTATTGGGAGATCAACACGGTCTTGCCGGACCCGGCCTGCGCTGTGACCGACAGGATGCGCATCGGTGAATTGTCGAGATAGCCGCATTGCTCAAGCGCGTCCGAACGGAGGAGAAGGGGTTTTGGGTGGACAGGGGCGGTCATGGCGACGTCTTGCTGAGAAGGCTATCCGGTTGATGTTCTTGTTTCTTCATATACAGAATGTGTTGCGTTGTCAGTATGTAATTCCCAATGCGGCCAGACGTCTCCGGGGTTCCGTTCAGTGCTCGCCCGGCCTTGGTCCGCATGGGGTGGACAGGCTTCCTTTGCCCCTCGCGCGCACGTTTCCCTGCCGGGATAGCCCATCGCTTCCGCCGCCCGACGTCAGGGGCGGGCAGGCCCGGGCAGGAGAAAGGGGCCGCACGGGCGTCACCGCTGCCTGTTCGGTGTGCCGGTTCAAATTCGAACGGACGTCGGGGACGGTCGGCAAGGCGCCGGGCTCTGCGGATTTGTGCCCGACGGCGACGACTTCATCGGAGCACTTTCTCCAACCTATCACTTTGATTCAGTTTTATCATTGAAGTTTGAGTGTATATCGGATAGTTGTTCGGCCTTGAACCAACTATGCCCGCATGTTCTACCTCTGGAGTTGCCATGTCCGAATCCTACAAACCCCGTGCCGTTGAATCCTGGGAAATCATGCTGCTGTCCCGCGACAAGGTCGGAGCCACCGAATTGCAGAAGATATTTTCGCGCGGCCAGACGCAGATCAACCGATACTGCATGAACCCCTTGTGCGGCGATGCCCAGCGCAATCCCCTGGACCGTCTCAAGCTGATGTTCGAGAAGCTCGCCCAGGCGGGCGAGGACGAACTCGTGCGCGCCTCCCTCAACATCCTGGCGGAATGCATTGATTGCCGGGTCAGTCCCACGGGCAAGCCTCGGCCCGACAAGGACACCGTGGAGGAGGAGTGCCTGGACGACTACCCCGAACTGACCGAGCTGGACCGTCTCATCGGAAGGCGGGAGCACCCCCGCCTGGTGCAGCGCCAGGCCGAGCGGGTCAAGCAGGAAGTGGATGAAACCCTGGTCAGCTATATGACCCTGTGGGACAGGAAGTACGGTTCCTCCCGATGAGCCGGGGAAAGCATCGCGGCATTGGAAGCGTAGGTTGCGCCCAGGGCCCTTTCCCTACGCTTTCCCTTTCAGCCTGAGTATACGGAAATCGACGCACCTCCTCTCAAAACATCTCGGCCGCCGTCAGAAGGCGCGGCCGGCCTGGGCGTGAGAGAAAAATGTATGATGGCGGTGCTACAAGAACAAATTTTGGCCGGATCAGATTGAAGGAGCGTATCATGAGCAAGTATCTGTTGGTTTTCTTGGGGCTGCTGGCGGTCGCCCTGCTGGCGGGTTGCGGCCCCAAGGGCGTTGCACCCGATTCGCCGGAGGACACGCCGCCCAACCACTACCTGCACGGCATGGAGCTGGTGGACGCGGGCCGGTTGCCCGAGGCGCGGCTCCGCTTCGCCAGGTCGCTGGAACTCGATCCCGGGTATGCCCCCGGCTTTGCGGGCGAGGCGCTCGTCGCGGCCATGGAGGCGGGCGTCCAGCCCGACGCCGAACACCGTGCCGTCGAACTGGACAAGTTCCGCGTCCTGCTCGACAAGGGATACGCCAAGGCCGGGACGCCCGCCGACAAGTTCATCGTCGCCGTGACCGGGATCCGCGCCGAGACCTCGGCCAAGGACGCCAAATGGATGCGGCGCGCCGAGAAGTGGCATGAAAAGGGACGCGTCATCAAGGACGTGGACGAAGGCGGCCTGCCCTATTACCGCAACGTCGAGGCCCTGGATTATTTCATGGGCAAGGCCCGCTTCGAGGCGGGCGAATACGCCGAGGCCAAGGGGCTGCTCGGCAAGGTCGTGGGCGCGGCCGGGAACAAGTGGCACCAGCCCGCCAACGAGCTCTATGCGCGCATCCAGAAGATCGAACTCGCCACCGCCAACTACACCGTGACCGGCGTGTCCAGGGCCATCGCGGCCAAGGACGCCGTGTCCCGCGCCGACGTGGCAGCGCTCATCGCCGGCGAACTGAATCTGCCCAGGCTGTTCGGCAAGCTGACCGCCCTGACGCCCGAGGCGGACTTCATCCCCGCCGACGTGGCCGGCAATCCCTTCGAGGCGGAGATCGTCGAGGTACTCAAGTGGAACGTGCGCGGCCTGGAGCCGGTCTACGACGCCTCCGCCAAGGCCGAACTCTTCAAGCCCGGCGCGCCGCTGAGCCGCAAGGAGATGGCCCTGGCCCTGGAGGATATCCTGATCAAGGTCTCGGGCGACGAGTCCCTGTCCAGGAAGTATCTCGGCCAGGAGACCTCGGCCTACCCCGATGTGAAGCCCACCGAGGCCTGCTACAACGCCGTGGTCAACGCGGTCACGCGGAACCTGATGGAAACCGACCTGACCGGCGCGTTCCGCCCCGACGATGACCTGAACGGGGCGGAGCTGCTGCTCGCCGTGGTCCGTCTGCGCAACGCCGTCAACGTCTATTAACGAGAGAGGAGAGAGGAAGATGAAACGGATAGCGGTCATTGTTTTTTGCGTGTTGATGCTGGCCTCCGCGGCCTTTGCCCAGGAGATGACGGAAGTCCGCGACCAGGCCTCGATATTCGAAAAGGGGTACATCCTGGTCAAGGGCAAGTCCGCGACGGGGCAGGAGGAGTCCATGGCCGAACGCGCCGCGGTGGTCATTGCCCAGCGCAACCTGCTGGAGACCATCCAGGGGCTCAACCTCGCGGGCGAGACGTCCATCGTGAACAATGTCGGGATGCGCGACATCATCAACACCAAGGTGGTCGGGCGGCTGCGCGGGGCGACCCCGGTCAAGGTCGTGTTCGACGAAGCCAAGGGGAACGCGGTCGCCTGGGTGCGCTACAATCTCAAGGGAACGGGGGGGCTGTATGACGCCGCGGCCCCCGTCCTGCAGGGCACTCCCGCCAAGCTCGGTTTGGAGGAGCTGCCGGCCTTCAAGCCGGAAACGGCCCCCGCGCCGCAGCCCAAGACCTATGACGGCCTGATCGTCATCGTCGAGGGCACCGGGTTCAAACCCGCCCTGGCCAACCGGATCGTCACCGAGAGTCAGGATATCCTCTTCGAGCCGTCCAAGGTCTCCCCGAGGATGCTCATCGAGCGCGGTTGCGGCGGCTACACCACCACGCAGGACAAGGCCAAGGCGCTGCTGGCCTCCTGGGGCAGCAAGTCGCCGCTGGTGGTCAAGTGCGTCAAGGTCATGAAGGGCACCGAGGCCGTCATCTCCGTCAAGGACGCCACGGTCATCTTCGAGCAGGACCAGAAGACCAACATGCTGCCGCAGGCCAAGGTCGTCTTCGTCCTGTAAACGGGACGATCCCGCTTGTTCCGGCCGGGGAGGACGCCTTGGAGCCCCTGCCCCGGCCGTGTCCCGGCATGGAGCCACGTATGAAGATCCGTCCGTCCGGAATAGTTTTTCTGATCCTCGTCGCGCTGCTGTGCGGTCCCGCTCCGGCTTCGGCCCGGGCGGATGCCGAGACGGAGCGGCTCGCCCGTTGGCAGTTGAACAACGCGGACCTGCTCATTGATGAGGGCAAGTATCTGGAAGCGGTCGAATATGTGGATTCCGCCTACGAGATCAGCCGTTATCCCAAGACGAAGAGCGACGCGTTGTTGGCCAGGGCCATGGTGCTGGCGACGTTTCTGGATGCCCCGCTCCAGGCCGTGAAGGCCTACGCGCAGTTGGCCCGCGAGTTCCCCGAATACGCGGAGACGGCCGCCTACCAGACGGCGTTTCTGTACATGCAGGCCGACAGGCCGGACCAGGCCAGGCAGGGATTCGGGGAATACCTCAAGCGGTATCCCGAAGGGCGGTTCCGCTTCCAGGCCGAGGCCATGCTCGAAAGCCTCGGGGAGGCCGGGCCGCTCCCGGAACCCCGGCGGGCAACCGTGGCCCGGCCCGTGCTCCGGGTTCTGCTGGCGCGCAAGTGCGGCCGGATACGCCTGTCCGGCCAGGGCGCCGATCTCTGCGCGGACGGCATAGGCTGCCTCCCGTCCATGGATTTCCAGGTCCGGAACGGCGTGCCGCTGATCAACGGGCGGCGCTTCGCCGGGGGCAAGGTTCGCGTCCGTTCCGACAAGCCTATCCGGTTCAGCGTGAACGGCAAGGGGAAGACGGTCCGCGGCGATCTCGGGGTGAGCTGTGCGGACGGGCGTTTCGGCCTCATGAATCTTGTGGACATCGAGGCCTATCTTCGCTCCGTGGTCCCGGCCGAATCCTATGCGGGCTGGCCGCTGGCGACCTTGAGGGCTCAGGCCGTGGCGGCCCGGACCTATGCCTATTACCAGAAATTGCACCGCGCGAGCCGGGCGTACGACGTGCGCGCTGACACCTGTGATCAGATGTACGGCGGCGTCGAGCGCGAGGCGGCCCGGACCGACCGGGCCGTGCGCGAGACGGCCGGGCGGGTCCTGACCTACGCGGGCAAGCCCATTCTCGCCCAATACACGGCCAACAGCGGCGGGTACACCGCTGACGCCGCAGCGGTGTTCGGCACGCCCAAGCCCTATCTGGTGGCCCATGCCGACCCCGCCAGCCTCAAGGGGAAAATGGCCTACTGGAGCCGGACCTACTCGGCCGGGGAGATCGTGGACGCGCTGGGCAGGATCGGGGTCGACGCCGCCGGGCTGCGGTCGATCGAGCCGGAAGTGGCGGGCCCGTCCGGGCGGCTGGTGAAGGTGCGGCTCCTGCACGCACGGGGCTCGACCGTGCTGCGGACCAGGACGACCCTGGCCAGCTCCCGCGTGCTCGTGTTGCCCGAGGTGCTCATGGGCATCGAGCGGCAGGGGGACAAGTATATATTCAAGGGCAGGGGACACGGGCACGGCGTCGGCTATTCGCAATGGGGCGCCGCCGAGTTGGGCAAGTCATGGGACTACGGCAGGATCCTGAGTTTCTACTACCCGGGAACGGCCATGAAAACGAACTGGAACTGAAGGTGGCGAGGGCATGAGCAATATTTATCGGATAGGCCCGGCGGGCCCCATGCGGCGCCGCGCAATGGTTTCCGGGGCGGTTCGGTTCGCCCCGCTGTTCCTGCTGCTCGCCGTGCTTCTCGGGACGGCCTCCCCGGCGCGGGCCGCGGCCAAGGTGTCTCCGGTGCAGTACGGCGAGCGCGCCCAGCAGTTGCTGAACGAGGGCAAGGACGCCCAGGCGGCCGCCCTGCTCGCGAAGGGCGTGAGGGCCTATCCCGATTCGGACTGGCTGCGGAGCCTCTACGGCCGTTCCCTCTTTGCCGAGGGCCGGCTGGACGAAGCCGAGGATCAGTTCCAGCAGGCCTTGGAGATCAACAAGGAGAACCCGGTGGCCCGCATGCTGATAAAGGAGATCCGCCTGACCAAGGACGCCCTGAAGGACAGGGAGATGAACGAGTTGGTCAACCTCGGCATGGACAAAATCGGGGACCTGGGCGTCATCGCCATCGGCGTCTGGTTCGGCACGATCCTGTCCATGTTGTCCGGCAGGCTGGCCAACCGCTTCGCCCGGTCGAATTTTCAGAAGGCCCTGTCCCGCAAGGACTGGGATACGGTCACCGACATCCTGGAGAATCTCATCGCCAATTGGAAGAAGCGGGAATTGCGCACGAACATGGAGATGATGCTGGCAAAGATGCCGCAGGAAGAGGTGACGAAGATCATCCGGGATTATGTGGATGTGCAGAAGTATGAAGATCAACTGTTGTTCTTTTTGCAGAAAATGCATGCGAAGCGCGGATAGCCTCTGACGCAACCCGTTGATGCTTCATGCAACGAGGGTCATGCGCAGTCCCGGAGGGGATAATTCATCGCATCCCGGTGGTGATTTCCCGCTGACGAAATGGGTCCTGGCCTGGTGCCCGATGCCTCGTTGAGTTCATGCGGGAGTTGGTTGTGTCCGGCAGTGAAGTATCCGTGGTCGGGAACCACCTGGAAATCAGGAATCCGTTCGTCACACAAGAGATCTTTCAGAGAGCCTGAGGCGGGCTTCAGCTCTTCCTGCTCGTCGGGGCCGACGGTTGCCGGATGCCCATGGTCAGCGGTCGGCCGGGAGTTCCCGGAGCGGGGCCGGAGCCAGGGCGGCCTCGCGGGCCATGGCCCGCATGCCCGCGGCCAGGGACGCGCCGGTTTCGCCGTAGCCCGGCGCCTCGGCCAGGGCGTCGAATATCCGCGCTGCCCCAGTCCAGTCCCGTTGCGCCCAACGGAGTTCCCCGGCCAGCAACAGGAGTGCGCCCCGGAGCCGTTGCCCGGTTCGGTCCGCTGCCGGGGGACGGATGACCTTCGCCGCGGCCAGCAGGCCGTCCACGGCGGCCCCTTGTTTCCCCATGTCCCGGAGAATGCGCCCCCGCAGCAGGGCGGCGCGCAGGCGCTCTTTCACGGCTGTGTCCGATGCGGCCGCTTCCCGGTCGAAGCGGTCCAAGGCGTCGAGGGCCGCCCGGTTGTCTCCGGCCAGCCAGAGCAGCCCGGCCCGGCGCAGGGTCGTGTCCGGACCGTCGTCCGCGGCCAGGCAGCGGGCTGCCTCGGCATGGGCGTGGCCCAGGGCGTACAGGGCGGCCAGTTCCTCGGATTCGCCGGACGCTCCGAGGCCGGGCCGAAGCGCTTTGGCGGTCTCCAGGGCGGACGCCGCGGCCAGGGGGTCGCCGTGCCGGGCGAGCACCCGGCCCAGCAGGGTCCAGGCCGCCGGGCTGGCGGGGTGGCTTTGGGCGCAGGCGCGGCTCCGGGCCAGGGCGTCATCGGGCCGCTCCAGCCGCTGGCAGCAGTACACGGCCATGGCGGACCAGGCCACGGGCACCTTGCCGCCCGTGTGTCCGGCGCGGTCCAGGAGGCGAAGCGCCTTCACGAAATGATTCAGGCGGGCTTGGGCAGACCCGGCCATGGCCAGCAGGGCGGGTTCGCGCGCGCCTTCGGGTTGCAGGCCGTAGGCCCGTTCCAGGGTACGGGCCGCGTCCGCGAAGTGTCTTTGGTTGAACAGCAGGATGCCCAGGTTGCGCAGGGTGCCGGGGTCGTCCGGGTACAGGGCGGCCGCCTTCCGGTAGGTGGCCAGGGCCGCGCCGTGGTCCCCGGCCCGCTCCTGGGCCCAGGCCAGGTGATCGAGGACCGGCAGGGGCGGGCGCGCGTCGTCGGCCACGGGCAGGAGCCGCTTCACGGCCCCGGCCGGGTCGCCTTTGTCGAGGAGCGCGCGGGCCTCGGTCACGGCGGCATACTGCGCCGGACCGAGCCGCTCGTCTCTGGCGCGGGCCGCATACGCCGTATCGGAGAGGAAAAGCGCGGCGCCAAGGCACAGGGCGAAAAACAGGGCGGAAGCCGGGCCCGGCCGCAGGGTAAGGCGTTGCGGCCGGTTCATCGGTCCAGCCTGAAGCGGATGGGGATGTCGATGCGCACGGCCACCGGGCGGCCCAGCCTGGTGGCGGGCGAGAAGGTCCAGCCGCGGACGGACTCGAGCGCCGCGTCGTCGAACACGCCCGCCGGTTGGGACTCGACCACCTTCGCCTCCTCCACCCGGCCGTACTCGTCCACCAGGACCCGGACAAGGACGTGGCCCTCGGTCCCGGTTCGCCGGGCCGAGGGGGGATAATACGGGTCCAGGCGGGTCAGCACGCGCGGCGGCCGGTCAAAGATCGGCTGGCCCGGTCCGGCGGCCGCCGCACCGGGGCCCTTGGGCGCGGACAGGGACAGGCTGGATGCGTCGGGCAGCCCTTCCATGGCCGCGACGGGCATGTCCGTGGGACCGCTGAGCGCGGGCAGGGCCAGGGTGCGGCCGGGCGGACGGCGCGCTCGGCAGCGGGCGGGGCGCAGCACCGGGAGCGCCCGCCACCACGCGGCGTTCGGCGTCGGGTGGCATGGCCGCCACCGGCACCGGGTCGGTTTCGAGGACCGGCGCGGCCGCGTGGCGCACCGTGCCCAGCAGGGGGATGAGCAGGCAGAAGGCGAAGGTCACGGCCGCCGCGCCCAGCAGGGCCAGGCACGGTTTCCAGCAGGTCATGGGGACATCCCGCCCGTTACCGGGCCGTACCCCGCGCCGTCCTCCACGGCCCGCGCCCCCAGGCTGACCGAGCGGACCCCGGCCAGACGGCAGGCGTCGAGCACGCGCACGGTGATGCCCGTGGGGCAGTCCCGGTCCGCGACCACGACCACGGCCCCGGCCGGTCGCTCGGCCACGAACCGTTCCATGCGCGGGCGCAGGGCCCGGATGTCCAGCCGTTCGCCCTCGATGGCCAGGGTCCCCGCGGCCGTCACCCCGATGATCAGGGCCTCGTCCGGCGAGGTCTTTGCGCTGGCTGCGGCCGGGCGCTGCACGTCCAGGCCGCTCTCGCGCACGAAACTGGCGGTGGCCAGGAAGAAGATGAGCAGGATGAAGATCATGTCCACCATGGGGGCGACGTTGATGTCCACGGACTCGTCGCGCTGGATGCGGCGCTGGATTCTCATGGCGCGTCCCCTCCGCCGGGGCATGGGCCGACCCCTGCGGGCGCCAACAGCCGGCGGTGGAGCCGGCGGCGCAGGAAATAGACGGCGATCAGGCCGGGCACGGCGACCACCAGCCCGGTCTGGGTGGAGATCATGGCCTGGCTGATGCCGGACGAGATGACCTTGGGGCTCATCATGCCGAAGCGGGCCACGCCGTCGAAGGTTTCGATCATGCCCGTGACCGTGCCGAGCAGCCCCAGCAGCGGGGCCGCGCCCGCGAATACGGCGGCCAGGGACAGCCTGCGGCGCGTGCGCGCGCGGACGGTCTCGGCCAGCACGTGGGCCAGGTCGGCGTCCTCGGCCTTGGACCTCCCGCACAGGCAGGCGAAGGTCCGGTCCATCTCGGCCCGCAGCGCGTCCGCCGAGACGGGCAGGAGGTCCAGCCAGGCGCGCAGGATGCAGTACCACATGGCCAGGCAGCACAGGAGCAGGGGCGGCATGGTCCCGCCGCCCGCATCCACGAAGTCGAGCACCGTGTGCAGCAGGCCGGTCACGACGTGCCGTCCTTGTCGGGCTCGGACGCGAGCAGGGCCTGGAGGGCCGCGCACTGCTGCTCCATGTCGGCGGACAGGGCCTGGACCCGCTGCTTGAGGAACTGGTGCAGAAGCATGGCCGGGATGGCTACGCCGAGCCCGGCCTGGGTGGTGATCAGTGCCTCGCTGATGCCGCTGGACATGATCCTCGGGTTGGCCGTGCCGAACACGGTCACGGCCTGGAAGGAGTCGATCATGCCCGTGACCGTGCCGAGCAGCCCCAGCAGCGGGGCCACGGCGGCCATGACCGCGATGAACCCGAGCCCGCTTTCCAGGCGGCGCAACTCGAAGAGGAACCCCTCCTGCAACTGCTTGTCCCGCAGGTCCGGGTCGGCGTCGGGCGAGGTCCACAGGAGGACCCGCGCGGCCGGGGAGCGGGGCAGGGACCCGAGCAGCCGCTTCACGCCCGGCCAGCCGTCGGCGTCCCGGGCGATCCG
The DNA here is from genome assembly GCF_037094465.1 of Pseudodesulfovibrio sp. 5S69. Lineage (NCBI taxonomy): Bacteria > Pseudomonadati > Thermodesulfobacteriota > Desulfovibrionia > Desulfovibrionales > Desulfovibrionaceae > Pseudodesulfovibrio > Pseudodesulfovibrio methanolicus. Next base: position 3,723,354 of record NZ_CP146609.1, on the reverse strand, counting down.
CAACCGGCGGGGGAAATCTCCGGGGCAGGGGCGGGCCAGGAGCAGGCGCGCGCCCTTGTAGAGCACGACCAGCAGCGCGGCCAGGCCGATGGCCAGGATGGGCCACAGGAGCAGGCCGCCGCCCTGGATCCAGTCATCCAGGGTGCGCCGGGCCTGGAGCAGGGACAGGGCCGCGCCGTGGGACGGGTCCAAGGGCAGGACACTGCCCGAGCCGTCCCCCCAAGCCTCGATGGCGTCGGCCGCCGCTCCGGGCGTGGCGGCCACGGCCTGGGGCGGGATGGAGCCGGGGGTGAGCAGAAAGGCGTGTCCGTCCCGATCCGTCGCCCCGAGGAAGAGGCTGCCCGCGCGCAGCAGGCTGCCCCGGCGCGCCTGCCCGTCCGGGCCGAGGAAGGTCCCGTCGCGCGTTTCCACGGTCGCGCCGGAGGTGATTTCGTCCAGGAGCAGGCCGCCCATGGCGGAGATGGCTTCGAGTCCGGGAAAGTCGCGGGAGCGGGCCATGCGGTCCAGGGGAGCCAGTCGGTCCGGGACAAGCGACGTCCGGGCGCTCTGTTCAAGGAGCGTGCGGGCCTGGGCCGCGTTGGACCGGACCGCGTCCTCCACCGCGCGCATCTTCCCGGCCACGGCCTCGTACCGGTCGGCCAGGGCCTTGTGCTCGGTCCGCAGCCGGGCCAATTCGGCCACGGCCTTGTCCAGCCGGGCCCGCTCGGCGTTGCGCGCCTTGCGCAGCGCGGCCACGCGGGCACGCAGTTCGTGTTCATCGAGGTCGAGGAGTTTGTTCACGGCCTCGGTCCGGGCCGCCATGGACGCGGCCAGCCCGTTCAGGCGGGCCGGGGCGTCTTCCCGGACCGGGGGATCGCCTTGTCGGGCCAGGGCCGGAACGGTCCAGGCAGTCAGGGCGAGAAAGAGGGCCAGGCAACAGATCGGCAGGGCGCGACGAGAGGCGAGGACCAGGCGGATCATTGCGCCTCCCCTTGTTCCGTGTCCGCCGGAGGAGCCTGCTGCGGCATCTGCGCAACGGGGTGGCCCACGGGCAGGTAGACCAGTTCCGCGATGCGCTGCTTGCGTGAAATCTGTACCGCCTTGGCCAGCTCGCGGCCGTCGGCGCCGGCCAGCCGGACCCATTCGCCGGAGGCCGGTTCGAACCGCTCCACCCACGCGCCCGACGCGGGCATGCGCAGCAGGGCCAGCCTGCCCGCCCGCAGCACGGTCACGGCCATGGGCGCGCCGTCTCGCTCCATGACCACGTCTTCGGCCTCCATGTCCAGGCTGTATCCCGCCTCGATGCGCAGGGCCTCCAGCAGGCGGCCGAGCTTTTCCCCGGCCGTGGCGTCCGGGTCGTCCAGGGTCCGGCGCAGGGCACCCAGCCGGGCCCGCCGTTCGTCCCGGTCAAAGGGCAGGCCCGTGTCCCGCGCCCGCGCGAGTTCGGCGTAGAGCGTCTCCATCACCGGGTCCAGGTCGCGCCGGGTGGCCAGGGCCGCGTCCGTGCGCGCCTTGAGCTCGCCGATGTCCGCCCGTTCCCTGGCGATGTAGGCCTGTTGCCGGGCCACGGCGAAGCGGGCCGCCTCGGCGTCGTAGAGCAGTTGCCGGGCCTGGTCGAGCAATTCCTCGCGTTCGCCCGCCCATTGTTCGGCCCGGACCCCGGCGGCTCCGGCCTTGCGCGCCGCCGCCTCCACCCCGGCCCGAGCCGCGGGCACCGCGCCGTCCTTCGGGCCGGGAGGGCTCTCGGCCGCAGCTCCAGCGACGAGCAGGAACAAAAGGGACAGGGCGGCGAACAGGCGGAGAAAGGCGGTCATGGAACATCCTTGCGGGTTTGGGCCGGGCTGCGGCCGTGGGCTCAGTATATCTTCAATTCGTTCTTGTGCAACAGCCGCATGGCTCCGCCGGTTTCGTCGGGCCGGGCCAGGAGCACGGGCAGGCCGTGGCGGCGGATGAGCTTGATGCGCTCCCGGAGCAGGACCGGAGCTTCGTCGGCCAGGGCATGATCCGCCTCGTCCTGCACGTGATGGGCCCCGCACAGCCGGGCGATATCGCCCGCGGGCATGGCCGTGTCCTCGGGGCCCAGGTGCATCCAGCCCCGGTAGCGGCCGTCCTCGCCGCCCATGCGCAGGCCCACGCCCGCCAGGGCCCCGACCACGCCGTCGCCCGTGCCGCCGTGCTCGGACAGGTGCACGCCGAGCTCCGCGGCCAGGCCGTAGGCCAACCCCTTGTTCAGGACGGTGCACTTGGCGTCGTTGCCGAAGCGGATGAGCCGCTCCCTGGCCTCGTCACAGAGGGTCTCGGGGACCAGGCACAGGCCGGGGTCCGAGCCGGGCGCGCCGTTGCGTTCCAAAAAATCCTGCATGTAGCGGATAAGCGCCTCGGGCTCGCCGCAGTCCGTGACCTCCACGCACATGGAGCTGTTGTGCGAGGTGTAGGGCACGTCCTCGTGGACGAAGAGCTGGTGGCGGCTGATAGCCGAAAACGAGCCCAGTCCCAGTTCCTTCATCTCGGTGCAGGCCTGTTCGGCCAGCCAGCCGGTTCCCTTGGTCTCCAGGTTGTCGGTGTCGTCTATGCACAGATAGTAAAGCATGTCTGCCTCGTGGTTATCGGCCCTGGGGAAGCAGCCCCCTGGCCTTGAGTTTACGGATTATGGGGGCGGCGGCCAGGCCGCCCAGGGCCCCGAACAGGGCCCCGCCGAGGGTCTTGATGAAGGCGTGGGCCATGATGATCGCCGGGTCCATGCCCACCAGCCAGTCCGTGACCGCCACGCCGACGATGCGGGTGGCGGCCGCGACGAATCCGACCAGGGTGCAGAAGAGCAGCGAGCCGCCCATGCCGGGGAAGAGCAGGAAGGCGAGGTCCACGCACAGGGACGGGAACAGGAACTTGAGCAGCAGCAGGGGGCCGCCCTTGCCCATGCCGAGGAGCACCGAAGCCAGCCCGGCGGCCAGCCCGGTGGCTGTGGCCGCGAGCTTCCGCCCGGTGACCGCCCTGGGCAGGATCAGGAAGAAGATGGTGAAGAACATGGCGTGCCCCGGAATGCCCAGGTTCAAGCGGAGCGCCAGTTTGGTGACCAGCAGGAACAGGGCGCAGAAGCCCACGAGCAGCGTGTCGCGCAGGCCGGTGGCGGAGGCTTGGTCGGTCATCGGGTGGACTCCTTTGCGGCGCTTTGGGCCTCCGCGTGGCGTTGTTCTTCGTTCAGGGGCCAGGACGTGCGCCTGCCGCGCATGCTGAACCCCCTGGCCCTGGCGCTGTTGGCGATCTCTGTGGCCAGCTCGACGCTCTGCACCACGGCGGGCAGCGCGATGCAGGACACTGCGTCGGGCCAGTTGCGCGGGTTGAGCAGCTCGCGCGGCAGTACCCGCGCCCCGCGCAGGACCTGGGCCTCGTGGATGATCCGGGCGCGCTCCAGGAGCAGGGGGAAAAAGCGCAGGCAGCAGGAGGCCACGAAGGGCAGGTTGCCCGGCAGGATGCGCTTGAGGATCCGTTCGAAGGCGGCCGGGGGCACCATGCGGATGGTCAGCATGCCGGGCACGAAGACCAGGATCAGGCGCAGGGACACGTCCAAGCCGCCGCGCCATTCCTGCGGCCCGAAGCGCAGGCAGTACAGCCCGGTGACCACCGCGATCTGCCAGAAGCAGGCCATGGCCAGGCGCAGCAGACGGCGCGGGCCGGGTCGAGATATGACGAGCAGCACTCCTTCGACAACGGCCAGGACGGGCATGGACCAGGGGCCGTGCCAGACCACGGCCAGGAGCGAGAGCACCGGGCAGAGGATGAGCATGACCCAGGGGGAGGGTGCGCAGCCCGTGCGTTGCGGGGACGGTTCAGGCCACGGGTTCAAGGCGCCCTCCGACGATCCGCAGCTCGCGGGTGTAGAAATTGTGAAAGCGCAGGGACGAGGCGGGATTGTGGCCGGTGACCAGCACGGCCATGCCCCGCTCGGCGCGCTCCCGGTCCAGCAGTCCGTGGATACGCTCCCTGGCGTCCCTGTCCAGCCCGGCGAACGGGTCGTCGAGGATGAGCAGGTCCGGCTCCTGGGTCAGGCAGGCCCCGAGCGCGGTCAGCCGCTGCTGGCCGTAGCTGAGCAGGAACGGGGCGTGGCCCAGGAGGTGCTCGATGCCCAGCTCCTCGGCCACGTGCCGGGCCCGGCCCTCGTGGTCGGAAAGTCCCTTGCGCCGGGCCGCGAAGGCCAGTTCCCGCAGGACCGTGTCTTCGAAGAGCTGGCCGGACGGGCTCTGCAGCACCAGCCCCACCCGGCCGCGCAGCCGCGCCGGGGCCACGGGCTCGCCGAACAGGGCCACGCGGCCCGAGTCCGGGGGCAGGAACCCGGCCATGATTCGGGTCAGGGTGGACTTGCCGCTGCCGTTGCCGCCCTCGACGTGGACGGCCTCGCCCGGCCGGATGGCCAGGTCGAGGCCGGAAAAGACCTGGTTGGTCCCCCGCCGGACGTGCAGCCCCCGGATGTCCAGCAGCGGCGGGGCCGAGGACTCGGGCGGCCGGTCCGCAGCCCGGCCCGGCTTGGCGGGAGACGGGGGCGGAACGGACGGCCGCAGCTCGCCGCCCTCTATCCGCCACCAGTGGGTGATGCGTTCGGCCAAAGGTTCGGGACGGTGCTCGCACAGGAGCACACCGCCGCCCCGCTCAAGGGTGGCGTCGATGACCCCGGCCACGGCGCGGCAGCCGTCCGGGTCGAGCTGGGCGCACGGCTCGTCGAGCAGGAGCAGGCCCGGCTCGGCGACCAGCGCTCCGGCCAGGACGAGGCGGTACTGGCGGCCCATGGACAGGCTCGCGGTGGGGGTGTGGGTGGGCACGGGCAGGTCCGCCTCGGCCAGGGCGCGGGCGACCCGGTCGGGCATGGTCTCCGGGGGAACGCCCGCGTTCTCCAGGGCGAAGGCGGTCTCCGGCCCCACGTGGTCGAAGAGGATCTGGGTGCCCGGATTCTGGAAGACCGCGCCGGGGCGCGCGGGCCGTTCGATGGCGCCGTCGAGAACGTCGGGCGGGAGCAGCCCGGCCACGGCCAGCAAGAGGCTGGACTTCCCGCTCCCGGTGGGGCCGACGATGCAGTGGCATTCGCCGGGCCCCACCGTGAGGCGGACGCCGGAGAGAACCGGCGGCGCCTGGTCGTTGAACCGTATGCTCAGTTCGTTCAGACGCAGGTGTGCCGACATACTCTCCGGAACGCTCCGTGTCCGGTTAGAAGGTGTAGTCCAATCCCGTGTACACGACGCGGCCGGGCCGCGCGAAGCCGTAGGATTCGGCGTAGTCCACATCCAGCAGGTTGTCCGCGCCGACGTAGGCGGACAGCGTGTCCGTAAAGGCCTGGCTGATCTTGACGTCGATCAGGCCGTAGTCGGGCATGCGCTTGCTGTTGCCGCCGTCCAGGGCGTACTGGTCCGAGAAGAACCGCCACCCGGCGTATACCTTGGTCTTGGTGGGCGCGATCCAGGTGCCCTGCGCGGTGATCTTGTGGCGCGGACGGTACTGCAGCCGGTCGGTGGCGGCATTGCGCGAGAGGTTCTGGCTGTCCAGGTAGGTGTAGCCCAACTGGGTGGTCAGCCCCTCCATGATCCGGCTGGACAGGGTGGTCTCGAAGCCCTGGAAGCGGTACTTGTCGTTGTTTTCGTAAACGTCGCCGACCTTCTCGATGTAGTTCTCCGCATCGTTTCTGAACACGGTGAAGTCCAGTGTGGAGGCCAGGGGCAGGGCCTGGGAGATGCCCATCTCGTAAAGCCAGTCCACTTCGTTGACCAGGTCGGAGTTGCCCGCGACGGAGTCATACAGGTTCTGGATCGAGGGGTTGCGGATCTTGCGCGCCTGGGACGCCTTGAGGGTGGTGCCCTCGAAGAGCTGGTAGTTGGCCGCCAGCACGTAGGAGTAGGTGTCCGAGCGCTTGTCGCTGCGGGCCTGTCCGTTCAGGCTGAGGCCCAGGGAGATTCCCAGTTTGCCGAACAGGGTCAGGTCGTCCTGCAGGGCGGCGGTGTAGTTGCTCAGGGTTTCGTTGCTGTCGAGTTCCGCCGAGGATGTGTTGTTGGGCCGGGTGAAGCCGTTTTCGCTCCAGTTCTGCCGTTCGCCGATCAGGCCGAGCACGAGGCGTCCAAAGGTGTCCGTGTTGTAGCCCCATTGGTTGTTCAGGCCCACGGTGGTCGAGGTGGACTTGCTGTGATAGGAATTCTTCCTGGTCTGGGTCGAGTAGTTGGCGTAGTCGTAGCGCGAGGTCTCGTTGTACTCCCGGCTGGCGTAGACCATCAGCCGGGTGTCCACGGTGCTGTTGAACGTATGGTTCATGGCCAGTTGCATGTCCGCGCCGCTGTAGTCCAGCACCTTCTCATACTTGGGGTTCTTGGCGAACGGGTCGCTGGCGTTGCGCAGGGTGGACGGCGGCTTGCCGTATTCGCCCTCGAACAGGTTGAAGACCGCGCCGAAGTTGGTGTCGTCGCTCGACTGGTAGGTCAGGTTGGCCAGGATGTTGGCGTGCTTGCGGTAGCTGTTCTTGCGCTCGTCGGAGTCCTGGTCGTCGGTCTTGTCGAAGTCCGAGGACACGGGGTAGTTGTTTCGCGTCAAGTAGCTGGCGCCGGCGAAGTAGTCCAGTTTGCCGTCGCCGCCCGCGATGGTCGACTGCGCCTTGTAGAGATCCCCCTGACCGGCCAGGACGCCGGCCGTTCCCTTAAAATCCTTGGTACCCTTCTTGGTGATGATGTCTATGACGCCCGCGTTGCCGTCGTTTCCGTAGAGCACCGAAGAGGCGCCGCGGGTGATCTTGATGCGGGCGATGTTCTCCACCGGGATGGCGTCGGGATCGAACTGGCCGTCCAGCACGGACTGGAACGGGATGCCGTTGAGCAGCAGCTTGACATTCCGGGTGCGCATGCCGCGGATGTCGATGCGGCAGGTGCCGTCCGCAGCGGTGCGGGTGGTCACGCCGGGCACCATCTTGAAGGCGTCGGCCAGGGTCAGAGCCCCGGCGTCCTTCAGTTCCTGGGCGGTGATCTCCGTCACCGTGAGCGACTTTTGCAGGGTGCTGGACGAGTCGCTGACAACGACTTCACCGAGGGTGTACTCGGCCTGGTCATTGGTTTTGCCGCCTTCGTCCTGGGCGAGGGCGGGCGTGATGAAGAGTGTGGTGAGCAATCCGATGAACAGCAGCAGGCGAGAGCATTTCATTACCGTTTTCCTCTTGAGCGTGGGCAGACCGGTCGCGTGTCCGGGACATCCGTGCCGTCCCCCCAGGACGGCGCGGAACGCGGCGGTGCAGATACCAGCAGCAGCGTTTCCAACAGTGGGGAATTATGTGAGATCCCAGACAGACGGTTCTATTATTATGCTCGATGTAACATGTCAATAAACATTGGAGTGCATAATGGTTCGGCACCGTTGCGGGAGCCGGTCGGGACCGGGATTTCCATGGCCGGGTTGTGCGGATCGGGCGGCCTCCTTGCCGGTGTCGGGGTTTTGTCGAACGAACCCGTCCAAGCAATTCCGGGGCCAGCGGCGCGCCATTGCGGTTGTAGTGGGTAATTTTGTCTCGGTGTAGGGGGAAAGACTGTTAATCAAGGTTGTTATATAGTCGAATTCTCGCCCGCGGGCGAGCCGGGCGCCCGCTCCAGGCCGGGATGCATGCCGCCGGGTGTGATCATATGACCCAATCCAGGTGATGTGCCGGGTCGGAATGATCCACTTCCACAGCCTCCGCCGGGGAATTGCACGTCGGCCGCACATGCTGTAGGAGCATCCTTCTGTCCGGTTCGAAGAGCCGCATCGACAACCAACAAGGAAAGTACATGGGCAAGCATATAATCGAAGAGGCGTCCCGCTGCCTGCAATGCAAGAAACCGCTGTGCAGCAAGGGCTGCCCCGTGTCGACCCCGGCCAACCTGATGGTCGAGGCCCTGCTCGAAGGCGACATGCGCAAGGCGGGCGCCTTGCTGTTCGAGAACAACCCGCTGACCTCGGTCTGTTCGCTGATCTGTCCGCACGAGCACTTTTGCGAGGGGCACTGCGTCCTGGGCAGGAAGAGCGCGCCGGTCCAGGTCAGCAGCATCGAGCAGTATATTTCCCGCTACTACCTGGAGCAGTTCCAGCCCGAGCGGCCGACGAACGGCAACAACGCCAAGCGGATCGCCATCGTCGGTTCCGGCCCGGCCGGGATCACCGTGGCCTTCATCCTGGCGCGGCAGGGGTTCGACGTGACCCTGTTCGAGTCCAAGGAGAAGATCGGCGGGGTGCTCCAATACGGCATCCCGGACTTCCGCCTGCCCAAGGACATCCTGGAGAAGCTCAAGGAGAAGCTCTTGGGATTGGGCGTGAAGATCCGCCCCAACACGCTCATCGGGCCGGTCATCGGCATCGACGACCTGTTCCGGGACGAGTACAGGGCGATCTTCATCGGCACCGGCGTGTGGAACCCCCGGCCGCTCCGGCTCAAGGGCGAGACCCTGGGCCACGTGCACTACGCCATCCACTACCTCAAGAACCCCTCGGTCTACAGCCTGGGCCAGAAGGTCGCGGTCATCGGCGCGGGCAACGTGGCCATGGACGTGGCCCGGACCGCCCTGCGCAAGGGGGCCCGCGACGTCACCGTACTTTACCGCCGGGGCGAGGACGACATGAGCGCCACCAAGTACGAGTACGAGTACGCCAAGGTCGACGGGGTCCGCTTCCGGTTCTACACCTCCCCCGAGGAGATCAACGACGACGGCGTGGTCTGCGTGGAGACGGAGGTGCAGGAGGGCGACGACGGCCGGATGCGCGTGGTCCCGGTGGAGGGCTCGGAGTTCCTGTTCGAGGCCGACTCGATCTTCATCGCGGTCAGCCAGGCGCCGCGTTCCAACCTGGTCGGCCTGGAGGTGGGCAAGACCGGCCTGATCATCACCGACGAGGACGGCCGGACCACCCGCGAGGGCGTGTTCGCCTCGGGCGACGTGGTCACCGGCGCCAAGACCGTGGCCGAGGCCGTTTCCCGGTCCAAGCGCTCGGCCCGGGCCATCATGGACTACGTGGCCGGCCTGGACGACTGATCCCGGCATCGTGTGCCGCGGCGCGAACGGGCGCGGATTTCGTGTGAAGACGTGCCACCCGGCGGCGGCCGGTCCCCCGGCCGGGGCATGAAAAGAATTTTCTTGCGGGGCTTGCCTCCTGCGGGGATTGAATACATATTATGCACAGAGGGATATAACCAAGCCCCAAAGGAGCGACACCATGTGCAAGGACTGCGGTTGCAATCTCGGCAAGGACAAGGTGGCCCACAAGCACGCCCACGGCGACAAGGGGAAGCACGAGCACGAGCATGAGCACGAACACTCCCACGTGCACGAGCATACCCACGAGGACGGCACCACCCATACCCACGAACACTGCCACGTGCACAGCCACGGGCACAGCCACGAGCATGAGCACGGGACCGAGGGCGAGCACAAGCACGGCCACGGCGCGCACAGCCACGACGTGGACCATGCCCACGACGGCGGCGGAGACCACGGCCACAGCCACGACTAGGCGGGTGGCCGGGCGTCGGCCCGGCGCGAACGAATCTACTCGGCCCGAGGGCCGGACGGCAAAGGCCCGGAAGGCATCCCTTCCGGGCCTTTTCGCATGGGCGGCGGCAGGCTCGGGCGGGGAGGGCGCGAACGCGGGTTCCCCTTTGCATTTGGCCGCCTGATGGGCCAGAACAGGGGGACGAACGAACGGAGGGGCGACATGACAGAGGATATCGAACGGCTGGCGGCGGCATTGGAAGAGGGGCTCATCAAACGGCGGCGCGACCTGCACCGCCACCCCGAGGCCGCCTGGACCGAGTTCCGGACCGCCTCGATCGTGGCGGCCGGGCTTACGGCCGCCGGATACGAGGTCCGCCTCGGAGAGGACGCGGTCCGCCGCGAGTCCATGCTCGGCGTGCCTCCGGAAGAGGACCTCGCGGCCCACATGGCGCGCGCCGTGGCCCAGGGCGGCGCCCCGGACCTGATAGAGCGCATGCGCGGCGGCCTGACCGGGGTGGTCGGGGAGCTTCGTCGCGGCGACGGCCCGGTGGTGGCCCTGCGCTTCGACATGGACGCCAACGACCTGGACGAAGCCCGCGACCGAGAGCATCGGCCCATGCGCGAGGGGTTCGCGTCGATCAATCCCGGTGTGATGCATGCCTGCGGCCACGACGGGCACGTCGCCGTCGGCTTGGGCGTGGCCGAGCTCCTGGCCCGGCTCGGGGCCCGGCTGCGGGGCACGGTCCGGCTGATCTTTCAGCCCGGCGAGGAGGGCGTGCGCGGGGCCGGGCCCATGGTCGACGCCGGCGTGCTCGCAGGGGTGGACTATCTTCTGGGCGGCCACATCGGGTTCCGCGCGCCGAAGACCGGGCAACTGGTTTGCGGCACGGGCGGGTTCCTGGCCACCACCAAGTTCGACGTCGCCTTCACCGGGCTGGCGGCCCACGCCGGAGCGGCCCCGGAACAGGGGCGCAACGCCCTGCTGGCCGCGGCCAACGCGGCCCTGAACCTGCACGCCATCCCCCGCCACGGGCAGGGCGCCTCCAGGGTCACGGTCGGCGTGCTCGACGCGGGGCGGGGGCGCAACGTTATCCCGCCGAACGCGCTTATCAAGGCCGAGACGCGCGGCGAGACCTCCGCGATCAACGACTGCATGTTCGAGCGGGCCGGGGAGGTGGTCGCCGGGGCCGCGCGAATGTACGGCGTGGACGCGGTCCTGACCGAGGTGGGGCACAGCGTGAGCGGGGAGAGCGATCCCGGACTGGCGGCGCGGGTCCGGCGGGTGGCCGAGACCATGGACTTTTTCGCTCCCGCCGGGATCATCGACCGCATGGACCTGCGCGGCAGCGAGGATTTCGCCCTGATGCTGGCCGAGGTCCAGGGGCGGGGCGGGCTCGGCGCCTACCTCATGCTCGGCAGCAACCTGGCCGCCGGGCACCACAACGCCCGCTTCGACTTCGACGAGCGCTGCCTGGCGCCGGGCGCGGCCCTGTTCGCCGCTTGCGTCCTGGACCTCATGGAACGGCCCGTGGAATCCGGCGTCTAGCCGGGCCCGCTACAGCAGGGCGCGGCACAGCCGCATGAGGGCCGGGGCGAGGAGGATGACCAGGACCACGCGGATGACGTGGAAGGTCAGCACCAGGAAGATGTCCACGTTGAGGCCGCCCGCCATGCCGGTCATGGCGGTCATGGCTCCCGGACTGGTGCTGATGAACGCGGTCACCAGGTCGATGCCCCAGAATTTGGAGAAGACGACGGCCAGGAATCCGCCCAGGAGGATGAGCAGCAGGGCCGAGGTCAGGATGGGCACGAGGTAGTGCTTCAGCTCCGGCAGGATGGCCGGGGTGAAGCTCATGCCCACGGTGGCCCCCACGGCGACCTCGATGAGAAAGGGCCAGTTGCCCGGCAGCTCCAGGTTGAGGGACGAGAGGGTCTTCAGGGCGATGACCGCGAGCATGGAGCCGATGATGACGCCGCCGGGGATGTTCAGGCGGCCGACGAGCAGGCCGCCCAGAAGGGCCGCCCCGAGGATGAGCGGCAGTTGCGTGAGTTGTTGCACTGTTCATGTACCGAAAGCGGTGACCGGGTCGCTGGTTGTTTCGCCTGGGGCAGTGGTCTTGTTGTTCTGGGGTCGCGCCGTGGCGCGGGAGCATGCAATCTAAGCCCTGCGGGCCGGATTTGCAATCCGCTCCCGCGCCGCGCAACCTGCCGGATTTGCACAATATGGGACAATCGGCGCGTCCTGTTCGACAATGTTGTCGCGGCACGGCGGGCGCGCCCTGCGTCCGGCCGCGCGGCCGGTCCGGTCCGGGAAGGCGGCAATTCCCTTGTCTCGGGCGGGTCGGACGGGGTATAGTGGCCTGGATAGGGCCGGGCCTAAGATCATTCCTCAAAGGTGGAATGGTTTTCGCAAATGGTGTCAAAGCCCTTCGCGACTAAAGCCCCTTTCCGACAACCCTGACCCGGTGCCGCCATGTATGCCATCACCATCGACAGCGTGACCCATGAGTATGCGGATCTGCGCACCTTGCTGGCCGCAGCCTCCGCACCCAAATCCGGGGACGAACTGGCCGGGATCGGGGCGCGGTCGGCCCATGAGCGGGCCGTGGCCCAGCTCTGCCTGGCCGAGGTCCCGCTGACCGCCTTTCTGGACGATCTGGTCATCCCCTACGAGGACGACGCCGTGACCCGGCTGATCGTGGACACCCTGGACCGCGAGGCCCTCAAACCCGTGGCCGGGCTGACCGTGGGCGGGTTCCGTGATTGGCTGCTCTCGGCCGAAGCGGACCGGGAGGCGCTCGCGGCCCTGGCTTCGGGCCTCATGCCCGAGATGGCCGCGGCCGTGTCCAAGCTCATGCGTGTCCAGGACCTCATCCACGTGGCCTCCAAGATCCGCGTGGTCACGAGGTTCCGGACCACGGTCGGGCTGCCCGGCACCCTGGCCACGCGGTTGCAGCCCAACCACCCGACCGACGACCCGGCGGGCATCGTGGCCTCGGTCTTCGACGGGCTCATGTACGGCAGCGGCGACGCCTGCATCGGCATCAACCCGGCCTCGGACAGCACGGCCTCGGCCGTCCGGCTCATGGAGCTGCTCGACCGCCTGCGCCGGGAATACGACATCCCCACCCAGTCCTGCGTGCTGACCCACGTAACCAACACCATCGAGGCGGTGGAGCGGGGCGCACCGGTCGATCTGGTCTTCCAGTCCATCGGCGGCACCGAGGGCGTGAACAGGAGCTTCGGCGTGACCCTGGACATCCTGCGCGAAGGACTGGAGGCCGGGCGGTCGCTGAGGCGCGGCACGGTGGGCGACAACGTCATGTATTTCGAGACCGGCCAGGGCTCGGCCCTGTCCGCCGGGGCGCATTGCGGAGTGGACCAGCAGACCCTGGAGGCGCGGGCCTACTGCGTGGCCCGGCACTATGAGCCGTTCCTGCTCAACTCCGTGGTCGGCTTCATCGGGCCGGAGTATCTCTACGACGAGAAGCAGATCGTCCGGGCCGGGCTGGAGGATCACTTCTGCGGCAAGCTGCTCGGCGTGCCCATGGGCCTGGACGTCTGCTACACCAACCATGCCGAGGCGGACCAGGATTCCATGGACACCTTGCTGACTCTGCTCGGTGTGGCCGGGTGCAACTACATCATGGGCGTGCCCGGCGCGGACGACGTCATGCTCAACTACCAGTCCACCTCCTTCCACGACGCCCTGTACCTCCGCCGCCAGCTCGGCCTTTCCCCGGCCCCGGAGTTCGCGGCCTGGCTGGAACGCACCGGCGTGTTCAAGGACGGCGAGCTCAAGGCCCCCAGGCATTCCCTGCACATCCCCGACAAGGAGCGGTTCCGTGGCCTGTCCTCCTGAATCCGTCCGTCCCGCAGACGGCGCGAAGCCCGACGACCTGGTGCGCGAGGACTTCTGGGCCGGGCTGCGCTCCTGGACCGACGCCCGCATCGCGCTCGGCCGGGCCGGGGTCAGCCAGCGCACCCGCGACGTGCTCGCCTTCCAACTGGACCACGCCAGGGCGCGAGACGCGGTGCACCAGGTCCTGGACCGCGAGACCGCCTTCGGAAGCATCGAATTTCTGGAAGTGACGAGCCGGGCCCCGGACAGGGCGGGCTTCCTGCGGCGGCCCGACCTCGGGCGGCTGCTCACCCCGGAGAGCGAGGCGATGCTCGCAGCCCGGGCGGGCAACGGGTTCGACGTGGCCTTCACGGTCTCGGCCGGGCTGTCGTCCACGGCCGTGGAGAGGAATTTCCAGCCCTTCTGGCACGAGTTTGCGCCCGCGTTCGCAAGCCTCGGCCTGAGCGCGGCTCCGCCGTGTTTCGCCGAGCAGGGAAGGGTCGCTCTGGGCGACCGCGTGGCCCTGGCCCTCAAGGCGCGCATGGCCGTGGTCGTCATCGGCGAGCGGCCCGGTTTGAGCTCCCCGGACAGCATGGGCATTTATATGACATACGCCCCGAAATCTGATACGACGGACGAAGCCAGGAATTGCATCTCCAATATCCGGTCCGCGGGGCTCGGATACGCGGAGGCGGTCCGGACCCTGTGCGCGCTGATGCGCGAGGCGTTCAGGCGCTCGGTGTCCGGAGTGGAGCTTAAGGTGGACGACGCCCTGGCCCTGGCGCCCGGGGCCGGGGCCGGGGAGTTGGCGGAGTAGGGGCCATGGCGCAACCTACCCGAGAACGTAATGTATTCGTCACAATGCGTTATTGCGCAACGGACCGGATAAATGTAACAAGCGTTTGAATTTAACCCACTACGTGCAAACGGAGACGATGATGAAACGGATTTTCGTGATCTTCATGCTGGCAATGTTCGCCTTCGCCGGTACGGCGCAGGCCGAGACCCTGAAACTCTTGACCTGGAAGGGATACGCCCCCCAGAAGCTCATCGAGCAGTTCGAGAAGGAGACCGGCATCAAGGTCGAGGTGACCTTCTCCAACAACGAGGAGATGATCGCCAAGCTGCGCGCCACCCGCGGCGCCGGGTTCGACCTGGCCCAGCCCTCCCAGGACCGCATTTCCTCGGTCCAGTCCAAGTTCCACATCTACCAGGCCCTGGACTACTCCAAGATCGACGCCCCCCTGTTCATCCCGTCCATGCTCGAAGCGGTCAAGAAGAACACCCTGGTGGACGGCAAGTCCTACGCCGTGCCGTTTTGCTGGGGCACCTCCGGCCTGATCGTCAACAGCGAGATGGCCCCGGAAGCCGACTCCTTCAAGGCCCTGCTCGACCCCAAGTACAAGGGCCGCGTGAGCTACCGCCTGAAGCGCCCGACCCTGATCGCCATGGGCTTCGCCCTGGGCTATGACCCGTTCGCCCTGTACAGCGACGTCAAGGGCTACCAGGCCATGCTCGACAAGATCGCCGACACCCTGATCAAGGCCAAGCCCATCGTCCAGAACTACTGGGCCAACGGCGACGCGCTGCTCGAATCCATGCGCTCGGGCGAGGTCTACGTGGCCATGGCCTGGGATGCGGGCGGATGGAAGCTGCACGCCGAAAATCCGGCCATCGACTTCAAGGCCCCCAAGGAAGGCGCGCTGGGCTGGATCGACACCTTCGCCATCCCTGCCAAGGCCGAGAACGTGTCCGCCGCCTACAAGTGGATCAACTTCATGATGAAGCCCGAGAACTGCGGCTTCTTCTCCTCGCAGGAGAAGTACGCCACCGCGTCGAAGGACGCCCTCAAGTACACGGACAAGGCCGTGGCGGACAACTTCGCCCGTTCCTTCCCGCAGGCGACCATCGACAACATCAAGTGGTATCCGCCGGTTCCGGCCAAGCTTGAGAGCCTGGAGGGCAAAGTCCTGGACAAGATCAAGGCCGCCAACTAATCTGACCCGGCTTACGACAATTGCACGGGGCGGGGAGCCGGCGAGGCTCCCCGCCTTATTCCGTACTCCAGCAGTTGAGAACCTATGACCAACGATCTTTCCGTACGAGCCCTGGTAAAGCGTTTCGGCGATTTCACCGCGGTTGACGATGTGACCTTCGACGTCCCAGACGGGTCCTTTTTTTCCATCCTCGGCCCGTCCGGGTGCGGCAAGACCACGCTCTTGCGCATGGTCGCCGGGTTCGAGACCCCGACCTCCGGGGCCATCGAGATACGCGGCCGCGACATGCTCGGCGTGCCGCCCAACCAGCGGCCCGTGAACCTCGTGTTCCAGCATCTGGCCCTGTTTCCCATGATGGACGTGACCGAGAACGTGGCCTTCGGCCTGAAGCGCCGCGGCACGGCAGGGGCCGAGATCAGTAAGAAAGTCGAGGCCATCCTGGAGCGGGTGGGACTGCCCGGCTTCGGGGCGAAACGGATCGACCAGCTGTCCGGCGGGCAGAAGCAGCGCGTGGCCATCGCCCGCTGCCTGGTCCTGGAACCCTCGGTGCTCCTCCTGGACGAGCCGCTCGGCGCGCTCGACCTGAAGCTGCGCGAGCAGATGAAGGTCGAGCTCAAGAAGCTTCAGGCCAAGGTGGGCACGACCTTCATCTACATCACCCACGACCAGTCCGAGGCCCTGGTCATGTCCGACCACGTGGCCGTCATGAACAGGGGCCGGTTCGAGCAGGTGGGCACGCCCCAGGAGCTCTACGGCCAGCCCGAGACCCCGTTCGTGGCCGAGTTCGTCGGCGACAACAACCGCTGGCGCGGGTCCATCACCCAGACCCTGGAGGGCGGCGAGGTGCTCCTGTCGACCGACGAGGGCTATTCCTTCCGCACCCGGGCGCACAGCTCCTGCGCGGGCGGCAAGCGGGTGGATCTCTTCCTGCGGCCCGAGGCCATGCGCATCGAGCCCAGGGAAAGCGAGGGGCTGAACACCTTCGACGTGACCGTCAAGTCCATCCTCTTCGACGGGGCCAACAGCCGCCTGCTCACGGTCACCAAAGAGGACCGCGAGCTGATCGTCACCCTGCCCCAGAACCGCAAGTTCGACCACATCCGGCCCGGCGACCACATCCGCGTGGGCTGGCACCCGGAGTCCGGCATCTGCTTCCGGGCGGAGGACTAGCGCCGTGCCCCGTTCGCGACTCGCCTTCTGGATCTTCCTGGCCCCTGTGCTGATGTGGCTCCTGTTGCTCATCGTCCTGCCCCACCTCGACCTGCTGACCATGAGCTTCCGGGGGGAGAACGACTACGGCGACATGGTTTGGACCACACGGAACTACCTGAATTTCTTTACTGAGCCCATCTACTGGTTGACCTTCGTGCGCACCGCGCTCTACGCGGTCATCACCACGGCCATCACCTTTGTCCTGGCCATGCCCGTGGCCTTCTACATCTCCAAGCTCGCCCGGCACCGGATGCAAGGGGCGTTGATGATCCTCATCCTGCTGCCGTTCTGGGTCAGCGAGCTGGTGCGCATCTACGGCTGGATGATCCTCCTGCGCGAGTCCGGGGTGCTCAACTTCTTCCTGGTCAAGCTCGGCATCCTGCACAGGCCGGTGGAGATGCTCTACAACGACGCGACCATGATCATGGGACTGGTCTACACCTCCATGCTCTTCATGGTCGTGCCCCTGGTCTCGGTCATGGACAGCCTGGACGACAGCCTGATCGAGGCGGCCCACGACCTGGGGGCCGGGAAACTGGCCATCTGGCGGACGATCATCATCCCGCACTGCAAGCCGGGCATCACCTCCGGAGCCATCGTGGTCTTCATGCTCACGCTGGGCAACTACCTGACCCCGAACCTCATGGGCGGCAAGAACTCCCTGTGGTTCACCGAGCAGATCTACAACCAGTTCATCGCCAGCTTCAACTGGAACCAGGGCTCGGCCTTCGGCTTCCTGCTCCTGGTCCTGAGCTCCCTGATCATCTGGGCGGGGCTCAAACTGTCGGGCCAGAAACTCGGGGAGGTGGCCTCATGATCCGTTCCCTGCCGCGCTCCAAGACCTACGACTGGTCCTTCAACGCGTTCATCATCCTCTATTTCGTGTTCCTGTTCGCGCCGCTGGTGGTCACCTGCGTGCTGGCCTTCAACAACTCGGACTTCCCGTCCCTGCCGTGGCAAGGATTCAGCCTGGATTGGTTCCTGGCCGACGGGCCGGACCGGGTCGGCCTGTTCCACGACGCGCAGAACCTGCGTTCCATCCTGACCAGCTTCGAGACCGCCTTCTTCGTGTCCATCCTGAGCGTGGTGGTCGGCACCTGCGCGAGCTTCCTGTTCGAGAAGGAGACCTTCCGCTTCAAGGGGCTGCTGTACATGCTCATGCTTGCCCCGCTGGTCATCCCCGGCGTCATCCTGGGCATCTCCCAGCTGCTCGCGGCCAACACGGCGGGCACCTTCTTCGACGACACCTTCGGCGTGGACATCCCCATCTTCCGGCCGAGCTTCTGGCTGGTGGTGCTCGGCCAGTTCTCGTTCATCACCACCTTCGTCACCCTGGTGGTCTCGGCCCGGCTGCGCAAGTTCGACCCCTCCCTGGAGGAGGCCGCCCTGAACCTCGGGGCCACGCACTTCGGGGTCATCCGGCACGTCACGCTCAAGTTCCTGCGGCCCGCCATCGTCGGGGCCGGGGCCGTGGCCTTCCTGATGAGCTTCGAGAACTTCAACACGACCCTGTTCCTGGTGGGCTCGGAACCGACCCTGCCCATCAACCTCTATCTCCAGGTGCGCGACGGCTCCACCCCGGTCATCAACGCGGTCTCGCTGATGCTCATCGTGGGCACCTCCCTGCTCGCCCTGATCAATTTCTATTTTACCAGGAAGACGGACTGATGTTCTTCGATCATCTGCAAGGCGCGGGCTATGTCTGCGCCCATCGCGGCGCGCGTGCCCTGGCTCCCGAGAACACCATGCTGGCCGCCGAGCTCGGCCTGGTGCAGGGCGCCGACTTCTGGGAGATGGACGTCCAGCGGACCGCCGACGGCGAGTTGGTGGTCATCCACGACGACGACCTGGGCCGGACCACGGACGTCTCGTCCCGTCCCGAGTTCTGCGAGCGCGCGCCCTGGCCCGTCCGCATGTTCACCCTGGAGGAGCTGCGCTCCCTGGACGCCGGGTCGTGGTTCGCCGTGTCCGATCCCTACGGGACCATCGCCCGCGGCGAGGTGCGCAAGTCCGATCTCGGGCGCATGCGCGGCCAGCGTATCCCCACCCTGGAGGAGACCCTGGCCTTCACCCGGCGCAACGATTTCCCCATGAACCTGGAGATCAAGGACTTGGAGTACGCCCCCGGCGACCTGTCCATCGTCTCCCAGGTCCTGCGCAAGATCCGCGAGGCCAAGGCCGAGGACCTGATCCTGGTCTCCTCCTTCAACCACGACTACCTCGCCGAGATGCGCCGTCTGGCCCCGGAAATCCCGGTGGCCGCCCTGGTGGAGGGGACCCATCCCGAGAACATCGAGCAGTACCTCGCCGCGCTCGGCGCGGTGGGCTACCACCCGGACGAGGCCATCCTCGACGAGGAGCTGGTCCGCCGGTTGACCGCAGCGGGCATCCACGTCTCCCCCTACACGGTCAACGACATGGACCGGGCGCAGGCGCTCATCGATGCGGGCTGCTTCGGGATCATCACCGACTTCACCCACACCCTGCGCAGGCGGCTGGCCGCGCGCTGATTTCCCGCCCCTGGGCGCTCCGCTTCGGTCCCAGCGTCCCCGGCCGCCCGCCGGAATCTATACTTGCCATATCCCTTCCGGCCCCATACTCTTTACGAGTAGGGAATTCCCCCGAGAACCGGTCAAGCGAGGTTCGCCATGTCCGAGGAAGTCAGGGGTCTGGTGGAGCGGTACATGCCGGAGTTTCCCGTCCGGCGATGCGGCAGGGTGTTCACGGACACCACCCAGTTCATGGACATCAACCATGGGGACGTCATCGAACTGGGAGGGCTGCACTATCTCGTGCTCAAGGACGAGAGCGAGCGGCGTTTCGGCATGGAGGACCCCAAATACTGGGTCAAGCGCTGCCGCGAACTGGAGACCGGCGAGCGCAAGATCCTCAAGCTGGTCTTCTTCGAGCGCTTCCCCCTCAAGGTCGGCGAGTTCGAGGTCCAGTGCTACCGCAGCCCGAAGAAGGAGTCGCGCATCCTGGACCTGGTGGCCGACGACCCCCGGTTCATGCACGGGGTGACCCGCCCGGACGACCACGAGAACCCGGTGCGCATCCTGGACATCGTCCAGGGCCGGGAGATCGGCAAGTACGTCTATGCGGTCAAGGCCGACCACGAGGCCTATTTCCGCGAGCATTTTCCGTCCGTCCTCGACCACTTCATGGAAGCGTGCGGGGCCATCGCTTTCCTGCACGCCCACGGCGAGAAGCACGGCGACATCCGGCGCGACCACCTGTTCATCGAGTACGGCACCGGCACCTACCGCTGGATCGACTTCGACTACACCTTCGACTTCCACGAGAACCCGTACGGCCTGGACATCTTCGGCCTGGGCAACATCCTCATCTATTGCGCGGGCAAGCAGGTCTGGAACATGGGCAACCTTCGCGAGGGGGGCTTTCCCGACGAGACCCTGGACGGCCTGGACCGGGGGGACCATTCCCTGGTCATCCGCAACCGGGTGGTCAACCTGCGCAAGCTCTTCCCGTACATCCCGGCCGAACTGAACAACGTGTTCATGCATTTTTCGCAACGGACCGAGGTCTTCTACGACACCGTGGAGGAGTTCCTCGACGAGCTGCGGCCGTGCCGCGGGCTCCTCGGGTGAGCCGGGGCCGCGTGATTCCGCGCGGCCCGCGCCGTCAACCGCAGCCCAGAGGGGAGGACGCCATGGATTTCAAGAGAGTGCTCATCGCCGTGGACGGTTCGGAGAATTCGCTGCGCGCCGTACGCTACGCGGCCGCCATCCTCGGCGGCGGCCAGGGGTACGCCGTGCAACTGGTGCACATCGAGCGGCTGCCGGAGCGGGACATGTTCCCGGACGAATCGGCCTGGTCCGGGCAGTGCCGGGAGCATTCGCGGGCCATGCGCGATTTCCTCGAAGAGGCGCGCGGGATGCTGGAGGCGGGCGGGTTGTCCGGCGAGACCATATGCAGCCAGTACATCGACAGCTGCATGGCCCGGCCCGAGGGGGCCGAGGATTGCAGCCACGGCCGGAACATCGCCCTGGAGATCCTGTCCATCGCCGAGGAGGGGGGCTACGGCACCCTGGTCATCGGCCGCCGGGGGGTGTCCAAGGCCGAGGAGTTCCTGTTCGGCAGCGTGTCCAACAAGCTCATCCACCACGCCAAGGACCGGACCGTGTGGGTGGTCTCCTGACCCCTACTTGTGCGGCAACTCGCAGGAGTTCTTGAACAGGGTGCCGAGGTACTCGCTGTTGAGTTGCGGGGTCTTCTCGATTCGGGAGATGAGCGCCAGCAGGGTGACGGTGGCCGCGAGCATGAACAGGGGGCTGAACAGCCAGAAGATCAGCGGCACCAGGAAGTAGTAGGCCCGCATGCCCACGTGGAAGTACCCGCCCGCCTTGTTCAGCTCCATGGCCACGAAGGTGATGGACGCCCCGTAGTTGCCCTCCTCGGGCGGGGTGTTGATCAAAAAGCCCACGTGCATGAACAGCCTGATGGCAAAGGAAAAATTGAAGAACGCGATGAACAGGTTGCCGAGGATGACCAGGAGCTTGAGGGTGATGGTGCTCTCGGCCCTGGAGCCGAAGATGTTCATGGCGTGCCAGGTCTGGCCGAGCTTGTCGGCCTGGCCGGACAGGGTCAGGAGCCCCACGGCCAGGAGGATGGAGGTGGAGGCCAGGAAGGTGGCGGCCATGGTCGAGTTGCGCAGGGTCTGCACGGCCAGGATGTCGTTCTTTTCCTCCATGACGCCGACGACCCAGGCGGTCCGTGCCAGGGTGGTGGCCCCGTAGAGCGAGTACGTGGGGTTGCTTTTGAGCTTGAAACGCATGTACAGGTGATAGAAGGAGAAAATCCCGGCGGACATGACCAGGCAGATGATGTCCAGCAGGTGCGGGGCGAAGAATTCTTGCATTGTCACTAACCCTCCCGAGGTGGATTGTCGCCTCGTTCGGAAGGATAGCCTGTTTGGGCGGTCCCGCCAACCCGCCAAAAGAACAAACTGTCCCGGTCGGTTTCCCGACGGCCGGGGTCGGAATCTGTGCGTTGCTTCGCCGGGGCGCATCCGGTATGGGTGCGCCTTGCCGATGCGGCCGTTCAGGCCCGGTGCGGCCGCCCGCGGCCGAACCCGGGGGGCGACAGCGCCGTGGGCAAACCACGTCGCAGCCTTTTCCTGGAGGCCTTCCTGGTCTCGGCGAGCAATCCCAAGGCCCTGATCTTCCTGTCCGCCTTCCTGCCGCAGTTCCTCGATACCGCGCATCCGGTGCCCGAGCAGTTCACGGTCATGTTCGTGACCATCTGCGCTATCGTGGCCACCGTGCACCTAGGCTATTCGTACCTGATCGCCTCCCCGGGGCACCGCTTCTCATTCAAGGATTTAGGGCGCAGGATCGACAGGCTCACCGGCGGACTGTTCATCACCATGGGCGGGGACATCCTCCTGAGCGACCGCGTCTGACGCGAGCGGTTCGCGCATGCCTTTCCGGGCCCGGAGGGAAACCATCCGGGCCCTCTTTATCGCCCTCGGCGCGGGGCTAAATCCCGGCCCGGATCTCATCGAGCGCGACCCGCATCCGGCCGACGCCCTCCCGGACCATGGGGACGGCCTTGTCCTGGTTCCGGAGGCACTCTCCCATGCCCTGCATGGTGGCGGTCATGGCCTTGTCCAGCCTGCGCAGCGAGCCGGTCATGGTCATGTCTCCGGACAGTTCCGCGTAGGTGCCCACCTTTTGCATGCGCCTGCGCATGTTCGCCATATTGCCGTCCAGGACCTTCAATGCCTCCTGGCACCGGGCCTGGTCCTGCAAATCCTTCACGGCCTGTTCCATCAGGCGCATGCTGTTGTCCATGGCGAGCACGTCCTGGCGCATGGCGATGTATTCGGGCCGCATGCCTTCGTCGTCCATGGCGTATGCCAGGGAGCCGGCCATCAAGGTCATGGTGAAGGCCAGGATGATGGGGTTGACTTTGTTCATGATCGTTCTCCTTCGCGGGTCGGTCCCGCTCGCCGCGCTCGGGCGGTCCCTTTGCGGACCGTTTCGGCGACGCTGATTGTCAGTCTGGCCCTCGGCCCGGGGGGTCGGGAGCCGGGGCCACGGGCACGGGCCGGACAAGGATGCCGGGCATGAATGCGGTGGCGGGTGTCTTCCCGTGGTCTCCCTTGGACTCGTGTTTGCAACAAGGATCGTGCCACGAGCCGCTTTTGCTGCGAATCGGGACGGTTGGCAGACGCACGATTCGATTTTTGGCCGGAAAAGGGGTATATTCCGTGTGCAGCAATACGAAAATTTGCACAACGCTGCACATGTTGTGCAGAGATTCCGTGCCGCGTATTGCACAACAGCCGCCCCTGGCCCGGCGTTTCCGGCCCGGGAGCGGAAATAAATACTGTTCGGCTTCGCCAGAGCCTGTACACTGGATTGGCACGAAGCCGGCCCGCCTTCCCGTCCGTTGTTTCCACGGGCTGGCGGCAGGCACGAAAGACAGGACGGATTAATGCGCATTCGCTCTAAATTGCTTATCTTCTTTCTTCTGGTTTCCCTGGTGCCCCTGCTCCTGGTCTGGGGCGGCGTGCGCCACGACCTGACCGCCATGGGCGAGAACCTGGCCGACCGCAGCGGCAACCTGCTGGTGCGCAAGGCCAGCCGGTCCCTGGAACGGGTGGTGGCCGACCACGCGGCCATCCTGCACCGCGAACGCCAGCTCCTCGAAGTCTCGGCCCGGCTTCTGGCGTCCAAGGTGGAGGGGGCCCTCTCCGGCCACGGGCACGTTCCGCAGGTCGGAAACTACGCCCCGCCCGAGGACCGCCTGGCCGATCTGAAGAGCGATTATTACAGCCTGGACATGTCCGGCGCGCGGCGGCCGCTCACCGTCGACTTCGGCCGGGTGTCCACCTGGTCCGGCGATGCCGACACCCCCCTGGCCCGACTGGCCCCGACCCTGGGCCGGATCAAGGCCGAACACCCCCGCCTGCTCCTGTGGATCGACGTGGCCATGAAGGACGGCGACCGGGTGCGCTACCCCGTGGCCCGCACGAACATGATGGGCGGCGGAATGGGCATGATGGGCAGCGGGCAGGGCATGATGGGCGCCATGGGCTCCACGTCGCAGGACACCGGTTTTCCCTCCGGCCTGACCTGGTCCTCGCCCGAGGTGGACCGCGCCACCGGGCGCATGGTCTTTGCCGTGAGTGCGCCCATACGCGACGTCGGCGGTGCGGTCTCCGGCCGCCTGACCCTGGTGGTGCCCGTGGACGCGGTCCTGCACGAGGAGAGCCGCAACAGCCCGTTCCCGGCGGGCACCGAATCCCTGCTGGTCGCGCCCGAGACCGACCCCGACACCCGCGAGCCGGGCCTTCGGATCGTGGCCCGAGAGCGTTCCGAGCGCACCGAACGAATCGGCATGGGCCACATGTGGGTTCCCGAGGCCGACGCCTGGCTGACCCCGGAGGACTCCGGGCCCCTGAAGGACATGGCCGCGTCCATGCTGGCCGGGAAATCCGGTGTGATCAACATGTCCGGGACCGGCGGCGACGAGCTCTGGGCCTTTGCGCCTATGGACAAGAGCGGCGTTTCCCTGCTGCTCATCGTGCCCGAGGAGGACATCGTCAAGGAGGCCCGGGCCGCACGCGGCTACGTGGCCGCCCAGGTGCGCCTGCACAACGCCAAGATGGGCGCGGTCATCCTCGTCGTGGCCCTTGTCGTGGTGCTCATGGCCTTTTTCCTGTCCAAGCTGTTCACCCGCAATATCCGGGAATTGGCCCGCGCGGTGCACAGCGTTGCCCAGGGCGATTTTTCGGTCCGCGCGCGGATCCGCTCACGCGACGAGGTCGGCCGGCTCGGCCGGGCCTTCAACGCCATGATCCCCGAACTCCAGGACAAGGTGCGCATGCAGAACTCCCTGGAGGTGGCCCAGGAGGTCCAGCTCAGCCTCCTGCCCGGCCGTGACCCGGAGTTCCCCGGCGCGGACATCGCCGGGGCCAGCACCTACTCGGACGAGACCGGCGGGGACTACTACGACTTCATCCCGCGCTCCACCGACCGGGGCGACAGTCTGGTGGTCGCCGTGGGCGACGTCAGCGGCCACGGGGTCCAGGCCGCCCTGACCATGGCCTCGGCCCGCGCCTATCTGCGCAGCCTCCTGTCCGGCGGCGCGCCGCTCGGCGAGGCGGTCCCGGCCGTGAACCGGCTGGTCTTCGAGGACACCGACGGCTCGGGCCGGTTCATGACACTCTTCCTTCTGGAGCTCTTCGAGGACGGAGGCGTGGAATGGGTCCGCGCGGGCCACGACCCGGCGCTGCTCTTCACGCCCGACCGGGAATGCTTCGAGGAGTTGCAGGGCGAGGGGCTGCCTCTGGGCGTCACCCCGGACGCGACCTTCACCGTGGGGCGCCGCGAGGCCGTACCCGGCCAGATCGCGGTTATCGGGACGGACGGCATCTGGGAGGCCGTCTCGCCGGGCGGGGAGATGTTCGGCAAGGGCCGTTTCAAGGCCCTCATCCGCGAACACGCGGGCGAAAACGCCGCCGCCCTGGTCCGGACCGTCAACCAGTCTCTGGCCGTCTTCCGCGCCACCGCCCCCCAACGCGACGACATGACCCTGGCCGTGGTGCGTTGGGTGTGAGGAGGCGGGGGAAGGGGAGAGGGAAACCCTTTGCCCGGCCCCCCATCCTCTCTTCCTTCCTAGACCTTTTGTGCCGCTTCGCGGGGGAATTGGCGCGGAGAATCGGGTGCTTTTACTTGCGGGTGATGCCGTAGAGTTTGAGCAGGGCGTAGAGGCGGGCGCGGGACAGACCGGAGATTTGGCAGGAGGACGGAATGTCGCCGCCGGTGATCTCCATCAGGTTGTTGAGGTAACGTTCTTCGCTCTGGGCGATCTGCTGGTCGCGGTAGGTGCGCAGGTCCGGGAAGGCCTCCGGGGGAGCGATCTCGTGGTGGTGGGCCGGCTTGGCGGCCTGGAGCTCCGGTTCCATGGCCCGGCGGGCGATCTGGGCGCGGATCGCCTTGGGCAGGTGGCGGGGAAAGAGCACGGCGTCGTTGCCCGCGCGGGACAGGGCCTGCTCCAGGGTGTGGATCAGTTCGCGGACGTTGCCCGGCCACTGGTAGTGCATGAGCGCGTCCAGGAAGTCCGGCGAGAACCCCTTGGTGGACATCTTCAACTTCTCGCAGTGCCGCTGGATGAACTTGCAGGTCATCTCGTTGATATCCTCGGCGATGTCGCGCAGGGCGGGCAGGCGGATGTGCATGCCGCGCAGCCGGAAGTACAGGTCGCGCCGGAATTCGCCGTTTTCGACCATGCGTTCCAGGTCCCGGTTGGTGGCCGCCAGCAGCCGGAAGTCGCTGTTGACCTCGCGGGTACCGCCCACGGGCCGGAAGCTGCGTCCTTCGAGCACGCGGAGGAAGACCTTTTGCAGGGGCACGGGCAGCTCGCCGACCTCGTCCAGGAAGAGGGTGCCGCCGTCCGCCTGCTTGACCAGCCCCACGGTGGGCGCGTCCGCGCTGGTGAACGCGCCGCGCTCGTGGCCGAAGAGCAGGCTCTCGGCCAGGGTGTCGGGCATGGCCGCGCAGTCCACGACCACGAACGGCTTGCTCTGGCGGGCCGAGTTCTTGTGGATGGACCGGGCGAAGAGCTCCTTGCCCGTGCCGGTCTCGCCGATGAGCAGCACGTTGATGTCGCTGGTCGCGGCCTGGGCCACGGCGTCCAGGCAGGAGAGCATGGCCCGGCTGTTGCCGATGATCCCCTGGCGCCTCAGCGACACCGGGCAGAATCCGGAGTGGACCTTGGTGTGGTAGGTGATGACCCGTTCGAGCAAGACCAGGAGCCGTTGCAGGTTCAGGGGCTTGGTCACGTAGTTCCAGGCCCCGGACTGGATGGCCTTTTCCGCCATGTCCGGGTCCCGCCTGCGGGTGACGATGATCGCCTCGGGAAAGGAAGGTACCTCGCGGATGTGCGCCAGGTAGTCCAGCACGTCCCCGTCGGGCAGGTCGTCCCCGAGCAGGACCACCTTGAACGAGCCGGTGTGCAGGATGCCCAGGGCCCTGGACAGCGAGTTGCTGGAGCTCGACGCAAAGCCGTGCTCCAGGAGCGAGTCGGCCAGCCCGCGGGCAAAGGCCGCGTCACCGTCGACGATGAGAATGTCTGTCATGGGGTGCCCCCCTCCCCTTGCAGCATGATTGATGGTTCAGACGTAGCACAATTTTCAATTCATGGGCAATGCCTTTTGGCCTTCGAAATACTTGGAAAAACCCCTTTCGATTCTCTCCTTTTCCGCTCCGGTATCTTGCCCGGCAAGATGCGTTTCCGCCTGAAAGTTCTTGGAGAACAGGAGAGTGGGTCGCAACGCAAGGGGCTTGAAACTCCCGATGAAAATGATTCTCGACTCTCTTAGCCGTGCCGGTCCGTCTTGCGGCGCAAGAACCGTCTCGTGCGGCAAGACGAAAAACTCCGTTTTTTGTGGTGGTTAAGTCGCTCCTGTGGACATGTCTCTCCATTATCATCCCCATATTCCTCTCTATGTTTAAAACGGCACGCATCTTGACTTAGGGACAAAGTGAGTGGGCCGCGCGGACGGTGGGGCATGCGGATGAACGCGAATTTCGCCTCCCAATTCGGGCGGTTGGCCCAAAAAAAATGTGGGCCGAGGGATGGCGGAGGAGGATGCCGGACTCACCGGCTCTCCAGAGGAAAGCACAGGCAGTGGCGAGACCTGGAATATCGGCAGGAGGGTCGGCGGATGAGGAGAAAGTGGGATTCCAAGACCAAGGCCAGGATCGTGCTGGCGGGATTGATGGGCGAGTGCGTCAACGATCTCTGCCGGGCCCACGACCTGCGGCCGGGCCAGTACTACAAGTGGCGAGGGCATTTCCTGGAGAACAGCCACCTCGTGTTCGAGAAGCCGCCCCTGCCTCTCGGCGACATGGAGCTGGCGGCGGAGAACGAGGAGCTCAAGAAGTTGGTGGGCGAGCTGACCCTGGAACTGACCAGCGGCAAACCCACACGGTGAACACGGTTTTCATGGAGGATGGGACATGTCCAGAAAGATCGGTGTCTATGTCTGTCATTGCGGGTCCAACATCGCGGGCAAGGTCGACTGCGAGGGGGTGGCCGAATTCGCGGGCGGCCTCAAGGACGTGGTCGTGTCCAGGGACTACCAGTTCATGTGCTCGGACCCCGGCCAGGAGATGATCATCCGGGACATCCGGCAGTACGGGTTGGATCGGGTGGTGGTCGCCTCCTGTTCGCCCCGGCTGCACGAGAAGACCTTTCAGCAGGCCTGCGCACGGGCCGGGCTCAATCCGTACCTGATGCAGCACTGCTGCATCCGCGAGCACTGCTCCTGGACCACGGCGGACCCGCTTGAGGCCACGGCCAAGGCGCGGCACATCGTCGAGGCGGCGGTGGAGCGGGTGGCCGACCACCAGAAGCTCTACTCGCGAGAGGTCGAGGTCCTGCCCGACGTCATGGTCGTGGGCGCGGGCATCGCGGGCATCCAGGCCTCGCTCGACATCGCCAAGTCCGGACACAAGGTCCATCTGGTGGAGAAGAGCCCGTCCATCGGCGGGCACATGGCCCAGTTCGACAAGACCTTTCCGACGCTCGACTGCGCGGCCTGCATCTCCACGCCCAAGATGGTCGCGGTCAGCCAGGAGCCGAACATCAACCTGATGACCTGGTCCGAGGTGGAGGAGGTCACCGGGTTCGTGGGCAACTACACGGTCACGGTCAAGCACAAGCCGCGCTATGTCAATGAGGACATCTGCACCGGCTGCGGGGCCTGCCTGGAGAAGTGCCCGACCAAGGCGATCAGCGAGTTCAACGAGGGGCTCGGGCACCGCAAGGCCATCTACCGCAACTCGCCCCAGGCCGTTCCCAACACTCCGGTCATCGACGGCACGATCTGCAAGAAGATCACCAAGGACAAGTGCGGAGTCTGCCAGAAGATTTGCCCCACGGGGGCCATCGACTACGACATGAAGGAGACCCGCGAGGTCTTCCACGTGGGCTCCATCGTCCTGGCCACGGGCTACGACACCATGGACCCCACCCCCATGCGCGAATACGGCTTCGGGCGGTACGACGAGGTCTACACGGCCCTCCAGTTCGAGCGCCTGAACAACGCGGTCGGCCCCACCGAGGGCAAGATCGTCATGAAGAACGGCGAGAAGCCGGAGTCCGTGGCCATCATCCACTGCGTGGGCAGCCGCGACCGCAACTATCACGAGTACTGCTCGCGGACCTGCTGCATGTACGCGCTCAAGTACGACCACCTGATCAAGGACAAGGTCGGCCACGACACCAAGGTCTACAATTTCTACATCGACATGCGTTGCTTCGGGAAGGGCTACGAGGAGTTCTACAGGCGGGTCCAGGAGGAAGGCGTGACCTTCATCCGGGGGCGGCCCGCCGAGATCGTGCAGGAGGACGGCAAGCTCGTGGTGGTGGGCGAGGACACCCTGCTCGGCATGAACGTGCGCCTGCCCGTGGACATGGTCGTCCTGTGCACGGCCATGGAGCCGAGGGCGGACATGACCGAAGTGGCCCGCGTCTTCGGCGTGGCCCAGGGCCAGGACGGCTTCCTGCTGGAAGAGCACCCCAAGCTCGGGCCGGTCTCCACGGCCACGGACGGGGTCTTCCTGGCCGGGGCCTGCCAAGGGCCCAAGGACATCCCGGACGCGGTCTCCCACGCCTCGGGCGGCGCGGCCCAGGCCCTGGCCTTGGCTGCCAAGGGCACGGTCTCCATCTCGCCGACCACCTCCTGGATCAACCCGGACATCTGCGTGGGCTGCCGGGTCTGCGTGGGGTTGTGCGCCTACTCGGCCATCGAGTTCGACGAGCGGCGCAACGTGGCCGTGATCAACGAGGCCATGTGCAAGGGGTGCGGCTCGTGCGCCGGGTACTGTCCGAGCGGCGCGGCCCGGATCAAGCACTTCAACGAGACACAGATATTCAACGAAATAGACGGGCTGCTCGGGATGGTCCCCGGCTGGCTGCCGCCGGAACAGGGCGGGGCGCAACCGGTGGAGATTCCCGTGCAACGGCCCGTCAAGGAGGCGCGTCATGAGTAGCGAGTTCGAACCGACCATTCTGGCCTTTGTCTGCAACTGGTGCACCTTCACGGCCGCGGACCTGGCCGGGACATCGCGGATGATCCAGCAGCCCAACCTGCGCATGGTGCGCATGATGTGCACCGGCATGGTGGACCCCAAGTACATCGTCAAGTCCCTGCTCTCCGGAGCGGACGGGGTGCTCGTCTCGGGCTGCCACCCCGGCGACTGCCACTACATCAACGGCAACTACAAGGCCCGGCGGCGGGTCAAGCTCCTGAACGAGATCCTGCCCCAGTTCGGCATCGAGAAGGAGCGGGTCAAGCTGACCTGGGTGGGGGCGAGCGAGGGTAACGAGTTTGCCGCGACGGTAAACAACTTCATCAACGAAATCAGAGAGCTCGGTCCCATGGAAGCGCGTTCCATGGCCGTGATCTAGGGCATGGGAGGCTGACATGGCTACCACGGCAATGATTCGGATCGACGGGGGCAACCCGATCACGGCGGTGCAGGAATTCCTGCGCGGGCTGATGGACAACGAGAGCATCGGCGGCGTGCTGGTGCCCATGCACCTGTTCGGCAAGGGCATCCCCATGCCGACCCTGGTGACCGACCCGGACCAGCTCTCCGGAGCGGACCCGCTGGCCCCGGCCTTTCCCATGAACAGCGCCAAGCTCCTGGCCCGGCTGACCAGAGGCCAGGCGGGCGAGCGCATCGCGGCGGTCATGCGGCCGTGCGAGATCCGCGCCTTCGTCGAGCTGGTCAAGCTCAACCAGGGGAGCATCGACGACGTCATCCTGGTCGGCCTGGACTGCATGGGGGCCTTTGACAACATCGGCTACAAGGCCTTCCGCGGCGAGCGCGACCCGTTCGAATCCACCCTGGAGTTTCACAGACAGATCGGCAACGGCGGCGCGGAGATCGCCCCGGCCTGCCTGGCCTGCGAGCACCCGGCCCCGGAGAACGCGGACATCATCCTCGGCCTGGCCGGGGCCGACCTGTCCGGGCACATCCCGGTCATGGCCGCCAGCCCGCGCGGCGAGTCCCTGCTCATCGGTCTGGGGCTGCCCGAGTCCGAGCCGGGTGGCCGCGACGCGGCGCTCGGGGCCATGATCGAAGTCCGCACCGCCAACCGGGACGCGATGTTCGAGCGCACCCACGCGGCCACCGGCACCCTGACCGACCTGTCCGAGTACCTGGCCTCCTGCGTCAACTGCTACAACTGCCGGGTGGCCTGCCCGGTCTGCTACTGCAAGGAGTGCGTCTTCAACACCGACGTCTTCGAGCACAAGCCGTGGCAGTACATGGGCTGGGCCA
Source organism: Pseudodesulfovibrio sp. 5S69 (assembly GCF_037094465.1). Classification (NCBI taxonomy): domain Bacteria; kingdom Pseudomonadati; phylum Thermodesulfobacteriota; class Desulfovibrionia; order Desulfovibrionales; family Desulfovibrionaceae; genus Pseudodesulfovibrio; species Pseudodesulfovibrio methanolicus. Next base: position 3,692,525 of record NZ_CP146609.1, on the reverse strand, counting down.
AGCGCAAGGGCTCGCTGAAGATGCCCACGGACACGGTCTTCTACCATCTGACGCGCATGGCCCACATGTCCATGGCCTGTGTGGGCTGCGGGCAGTGTTCCAACGCCTGCCCCAACGACATCCCGGTCATGGAGCTGTTCCGCACCGTGGCCGCGCGCACCCAGGAAAGCTTCGACTACGTGCCGGGCCGCAGCCTGGATGAACCGCCGCCCCTGTCGGTCTTCAAGGAAGACGAGTTCCAGGACGCGGTTTCGCACATGGCCTGATCTTCGGCCCGAATCACGGCCCGACATACGGGAGGAAAACATGAGAAAGCAATACGGCGCAATGGTGGTCGGAGCGGGCATCGGCGGCATCCGCGCGGCTCTGGACCTGGCCGTCACCGGGCACAAGGTGGCGCTCGTCGACCGCAGGCCCAGCCACGGCGGCATCCTCAGCCAACTGGACCATCAGTTCCCTTCGGACCACTGCGGCATGTGCCGCATGCTGCCGCTGATGTCGCGCGACTCCTCCAGCCAGTTCTGCCTGCGCAAGGGGCTGTTCCACGACAACATCGACATCATGTTGTCCACCGAGGTGGAGACCATGGAGGGAGAGCCCGGCAAGTTCCTGGTCTCGCTCAAGCGCAAGTCCACACTCATCGATCCGGCCAAGTGCATTAGCTGCGGCAAGTGCTCCGAGGTCTGCCCGGTGCGCGTGCCCAGCGAGTTCAACGCCGGGCTGACCGAACGTACGGCGGTCTATCTGCCCGTGCCCCATGCCATCCCCAATCACTACGTGCTCGACCTGGACAACTGCCAGCGTTGCTGGAAGTGCTTCGAAGCCTGCCCCACCGGGGCCATCGACTTCAAGTTCGAGGAGCGCAAGGACTTCCACATCCTGGTGGCCGACCGCGACCCGGACGTGCGGGACATGATGGAGAAGGAGCTCAAGGAGCAGAACTTCCCGCTGCACTTCACCGAATCCGGCCGCGAGGCCGTGGACAGGCTCGCCTCGGAGGAGCCGGTCGGGCTGCTCCTGGTGGGCATGGGCCTGGAAGACATGGACGCCGAGCGGGTCCTGACCCGTGCCAGGGAGTTGCGGCCCGACCTGCCCGTGGTGGTCCTGGCCGACAAGGACGGCGAAGAGGCCGCTGCGGACCTGGTCATGCAGGGCGCGCGCGAATACCTGGTCAAGCCGCTCAAGGGCAAGGCCTTCGTGCCCTGGCTGGACAAGCTCTACGTGCGCATTCTGTCCGATCACACGGACAAGCTCGAGGTCGGGGCCGTGGTCCTGGCCGGGGGCTTCGACTGCTACAACCCGAACATGGACCCCGAGGGCGGGGCGGACATCTGGAACTACGGCCACCCCGGCGTGCTCACCGCCGTGGAATTCGAGCGGCTGCTCTCGGGCACCGGGCCCACCGGCGGCGAACTGCGGCGGCCCGACGGGGAAAAGGTCGAGCGCATCGCCTGGCTCCAGTGCGTGGGCTCGCGCGACGCGCACAAGAACGCGGATTTCTGCTCCGGGGTGTGCTGCATGTTCTCCATCAAGGAGGCGCTGCTGGCCAAGCGGGCCACGGGCGGGGAGGTGGAGACCGCCATCTTCTACATGGATATGCGCACCTCGGGCAAGGGGTACCAGCGCTACCGGACCAGCGCGGAGAAGGAGCACGGCGTGCGCTTCGTGCGCAGCCGCCCGCACTCCATCCTGCCTGCTGAAGACGGCAGGGGGCTGAGGTTGGAATACCTGACCGACGCGGGCGAGCTGGTGGCCGAGGAGTTCGACATGGTCATCCTGGCCGCCGGGGCGCGGCCGCCCCTGGGCATGGACAAGTTCGCCCTGACCATGGGCGTGGACCTCAACGAATGGGGCTTCGTGGACACCCTGCCGTACCGGCCCGAGCGGACCAGCCGGGTGGGCGTGTTCGCGGCGGGCGCCTGCGGCGAGCCCCGCGATATCTCCGAGTCGGTCATCCACGCCGGGGCCGCGGCCCAGGCCGCGTCGCGGATCATAAAGGCCTACGACGTCCTGGCGGGCATCGAGGCCGAGCCCGAGCCGGAGTACCCGGACGTGTCCAGGGATCCGGCGCGGACGTTGGTGACCATCTGCACCTCCTGCCCGACCCTGGAGCAGGCCGTGGACCTGGACGCCCTGGCCGACCGCATGCAGCGGGTCCACTCGGTCTGCAAGGTCATGCGCGTGGGCAGCGCCTGCACCCCGCAGGGGTGGAAGGACATCGAGGAGGCGGCCCTGGAGTACAAGCCCAACCGCCTGCTCATAGGGGCGTGCATGCCGTACGCCTATATCCCGAAGCTCAAGGAACTGGGCCGGACCATCGGCCTGAACCCCGCGCTCATGGACGTGGTCGACATCTACACCGCTACCGTGGGCGGCAACGGGGACGGGCGCATCGAGCGCGAGATATACGCTTCCCTGGCCACGGCCGTGGCCCGGTTGCAGGGCGCGGACCCCTCCGGCCCGGCCGTGACCGTGGACGTGGTCCGCTCGGCTCTGGTGGTCGGCGGCGGCCTGGCCGGCATGGTCGCGGCCATGTCCATCGCGGACCAGGGCTACGGGGTCTGCCTGGTGGAGGCCGAGGAGCATCTCGGCGGCACGGCCATGCGGCTGCACACCCAGTTGGACGGCACGGACCCGCGCGCCTACATGGAGGAGCTCATCGCCCAGGTGGAGAAGCACCCGAACATCAAGGTCTTCAAGGAGGCGCGGGTGGTCCTGTCGCGCGGCCGCGCGGGGCATTTCCGCTCGGCCATCGCCAGCCCCAGGGGGGTCTTCCCCCTGGAGCACGGGGTGAGCATCCTGGCCACCGGCGGCCACGAGGCCAAGGTCTACGAGTCCGGGCTGTGCGTGCACAAGCCGGTCATGACCCACCTGGCCCTGGAAGAGCAGTTGGCCACCGGCCGGCTCGACGCCAAGGCGCTGTCGTCCGTGGTCATGATCCAGTGCTGGCGCAACGAGGGCGAGGACCGGAGCTACTGCAGCAAGGTCTGCTGTCCGGAGATGCTCAAGAACGTACTCGCCCTCAAGGAGCGCAACCCGGACCTGCCCGTTTACGTCTTCTACCGGGACATCATGACCCAGGGGTTCCTGGAGACCTATTACACCCGGGCACGCAAGGCCGGGGCCATCTTCATCCGCTATGACGACCTGACCACGCCCCAGGTGACCTTCGAGGACGGCAAGCCCGTGGTCCGGGGATTCGACCCCGTCCTGCGGGGCCAGGTGGAGCTGCGCCCGGACATCCTGTCCCTGGCCAGCGGCATCGAGCCCAACGACGTGGAGGACCTGCTCGAGGTCTTCGACGTGGAGATCGACGAGGACGGCTTCTACCGCGAGGCGGACTTCAAGTGGCGGCCCGTGGATTTCCTCAAGCAGGGCATCTACATGTGCGGCATCGCCCTGGGGCCCCGGCGCATGCGCGAGACCGTGGCCTCGGCCAAGGCCGCTGCCCAGCGGGCCCTGCGCATCCTCAACGCCGAGAAGATTCCCCGCGAGACCGTGGTGGCCACGGTGCGCGACTCCCTGTGCTCCCTGTGCCAGGCCTGCGTCAGCGCCTGCCCGTATGGAGCGAGAAGCGTGGACATGGCCGAGGAGCGGATCGTCGTGGACGAGATCCTCTGCCAGGGGTGCGGCGCATGCGCCGCTGTCTGCCCCAACAGCGCCACCGTGCTCAAGGGGTTCCACGATGGGCCGATGCTGTCGGTCATCGACGCGGCCCTGGAGGAACCGGCCTAGGGCCGGGCAACACATTGCCAAGGAGTGACGGATCATGAACGGAGCAGTCAGGGAAACGTGGAGCCCGGCCCCGGAGGCCGACCAGATGGTGCTCAAGGAACTGCGGGAGACCGTGGGGGCGTGCATGCAGTGCGGCACCTGCACGGCGTCCTGTCCCAACTGGCACGCCATGGACATAACCCCCAGGGCCATGTGGCGGATGATCCAGTTCGGCATGCTCGACGAGATACTGGCGAGCAAGACGTTCTGGATGTGCTCGGCCTGCTACATGTGCACGCTGCGCTGCCCGCGCGGCCTGAAGCTGACCTCGGCCATGGCCGCCCTGAAGCGGCTGGCCGGGATCGAGGGCAGCCGCGGCGCGCGCAGGAACCTGGCCTTCTACGCCGCCTTCATGGACGACGTGGAGGTCCACGGCCGGGTCCAGGAGACGAGCATGATGCAGCGGTACTTCCTCAAGGCCCGCGACCCCATGCTGCCGCTCTCCTATGTCCCGCTCGGCCTGCGCATGCTCGGCAAGGGCAAGGTGCACATGCCGGGCCGGGGGCGGGGCGGCGTGCTCCGGCCTCTGTTCGCCAAGGCCCGTGAGATGGAGGGTTTGTCATGAAATACGCATACTATCCAGGATGTTCGCTGACCGAGAGCGCGCGCGAATTCGACGTGTCCACCCGGCTGGTCATGGAGCGGCTCGGCTGCGAGCTGGTCGAGATCCCGGACTGGACCTGCTGCGGGGCCAGCGCGGCCGAACCGGTCAGCAAGCTCATGAATTACGCCCTGCCGGCGCGCAACCTGGCCATCGTGGAGCAGGAGATGGCGGACGAGGGCATCACCGAGGTGCTCGCGCCGTGCTCGGCCTGCTACCTCAACCTGCTCAAGGTCAACCGCGAGGTGATCGGTGACCGCCGCCTGCACGGGCGGGTCAACGAGGTTCTGGCCGCGTCCGGGCTGCATTACCGGGGCGAGGTCCGGGTTCGCCACCTGCTCGACGTGCTCAAGAACGAGGTGGGCGCCAAGATCGTGGAGCAGACGATCACCGACGGACTCCGGGGCATGAAGATCGCGCCGTACTACGGCTGCCAGATCCTGCGGCCCTATCCGGTCTTCGACGAGCCGGGCAGGCCGGTCTCCATGGAGCCGTTCATCGAGGCCATGGGCGGCGAGGTGCATCATTGGGACATGGCCAACCGCTGCTGCGGGGCCTCGCTGATGATGGGCCACCCCGAGGTGGCCATCCGCTCCGTGGCCGACATCTTGAGCGATGCGGCCGGGGCCGACGCCATCGTCACGGTCTGTCCGCTCTGCCAGATGAACCTGGAGGCGTACCAGGCCAAGGCGCGCAAGGCGGGCGGCCGGGGCGTGCCCGTGCTCTACCTGACCCAGCTCATGGGGCTGGCCATGGGGTTGTCCGAGCAGGACGTGCAACTGGCCGCCAACCTGACCATGACCCCGGCGGTCAGGCGGGGGATTGCAGCCAGGGCGTGGGCCGGGCCCGCGCCCGCCGAAGACGAGGAACCTGCGGGTTTGAACGGATAAACCGGAAAGGAAAGGGAGGTAGTCATGTTTAAGGACATTATCGTGGGCGTCACGCCCACCGGCATCGATGCCTGTGCTGTCAGGGCGGCGGCCGAGTTCGCCGCCAAGTTCGAGTCCAAGCTCTACCTGGTCCACGTGGCCGGCATGGAACAGGGCTGGGGCTCCATCGAGCACCTCGCGCCTTCGGGCGAGACCGACCAGCTCGGCGACAAGATCCGCGAAATGTATGACGAGTACCTGGGCAACCTGCCGAGCGCGCAGATCGTGGTCGTGCCGGGCATCCCGCACAACGAGCTGCTGCGCCTGGCCCGGTCCAAGAACACGGACCTGATCGTCATGGGCCCGCACACCCAGGAATACGAGGAGCGACGCTCCAAGATGTGGGGCATGGCGGGCAGCACGCTGGAGCGCGTCAGCCAGCGCGCCCGCTGCCCGGTCATGATCGTGCACAAGGACGTGGAGTGCAAGGAGCCGCTGTTCACCAACATCGTGGTGGCCACGGACTTCTCGGACCAGGCCGAATGCGCCGTGTCCTACGGCGGCCAGATGGCCCGCCAGTACAAGGCCAACCTGGTGGTCATGCACGTCGGCGATCCCGGCGGCACGGGCCCCGGCGAGTGCCTGTCCCGGCTGGAGGGCGTGTACGGCAAGCGGCTGGACGGCATTCCCGAGTGCTCCTTCCGGGCCGAGATGGGCGAACCGGCCATGGAGATCCTGCGCACGGCCCGCCAGGGCGGCGCGGACCTGCTGATCATGGCCCACCACTCCAAGGAGCGCGACCCGGAAAAGGCCTTCCTGGGCTCCACCGTGACCCAGGTGGCCCTGAACGCGCCGTGTCCGACCATGAGCGTCAACCGGCACTTCGACCTGCGCTGCGGCCTGATGTACGACCAGAGTGGGCAGGTGGTCGAGGCCGAGGCCCTGGCCTGACCCGGCATTGAACGAAACCGGTTCCGGGGGCGGACGGCCGTCCCCGGAACGCGGGCGCGTCCACGCGCCCAGCGATGCGAAAGGAGTGAACCATGGGCGAAGCGGCACAACGGCTGATCGAGCCGAAGCAGTCGGAGTTGGTGGACAAGGTCAAGGAATTGCTGCCCGAGGGCGGCAACCTGAACATGTGCCTGGCCTGCGGGGCGTGTTCCTCGGGCTGCCCGGCCACGGGCATGCACGGCATGGACCCGCGCAGGTTCCTGCGCCTGGCCCTCTACGGCCAGGAGGAGGAGATCCGGTCCACGCCGTGGGTCTGGCTGTGCACCATGTGCAGGCGATGCGTCCATGCCTGCCCCATGGAGGTGGACATCCCGCAGTTGGTCTACTACTGCCGCCAGTCCTGGCCCAGGGACGAGCGGCCCAAGGGCATCCGGGGGTCCTGCGAGCAGGCCCTGGCGACCGACGGCAACAGCGCCATGGGCGCGTCCAGCGAGGACTTCAAGTTCGTGGTCGAGGACGTGCTCGAAGAGGTCCGCGAGACCCAGCCGGGCATGGAGAACCTCGAGGTCTCCATCGATCGCAAGGGCGCGCACTACTTCCTGAACCAGAACTCGCGCGAGCCGGTCACCGAGCCGGACGAGATGGTCCCGCTGTGGAAGATCCTCAACCTGGTGGGCGCGGACTGGACGTACTCCACCAGGGGCTGGGCCGCCGAGAACTACTGCATGTTCCTGGCCGACGACGAGTCCTGGGAAAAGGTGGTCCGCAACAAGGCGCAAGCCGTGGAGGACCTGGGGTGCAAGGTCTGGCTCAACACCGAATGAGGACACGAGTTCTACGCGGTCCGGGCCGGACTGCAAAAGTTCAACGTCGAGCACAGCTTCGAGATGGAGTCCATCATCCGCCTGTACGCCAGGTGGATTCGCGAGGGGAAACTGCCGGTCAACGCGGACTGGAACAGGGACCTGGGCGTGACCTTCACGGTCCAGGACCCGTGCCAACTGGTCCGCAAGTCCCTGCACGACCCCGTGGCCGAGGACCTGCGCTTCGTGGTCAGGGCCGTGGTCGGCGAGGAGAACTTCATCGACATGTGGCCGAACAGGTCGAACAACTATTGTTGCGGCGGCGGGGGCGGATTCCTGCAATCCGGGTTCGCCGAGGAGCGGCGCGAGTACGGGAAGATCAAGCTGAACCAGATCCTCAGGACCAAGGCCGACTACTGCATCGCCCCGTGCCACAACTGCCATTCTCAGATCCACGATCTGAGCGAACACTATGAAGCCGGGTTCCCCGTGGTCCACCTGTGGACGCTCATCTGCCTCTCCCTCGGCATCCTGGGGGAAAACGAGCGGGAATACCTGGGCGAAGATCTCAAAAACGTGGGGCTGTGACCGTTCCGAGGCGGCGGTCCGGCCCGGGCTCCTGTGGAGCCCGGCGTCGCCCCGCGCGTAGGGAACCCTTCTCCGGGAGCGGATGGCGCTCCCGGAGGACCGACGGGCGCCGCCAGGCGCCGGGGAGCGAGTCATGACCGTCATGCCCAAGCCCTTGAATGTGGAAGTCGCGGAATTCTTGAATAAATTCGATTTCAGCGCCTGCGTGGCCTGCGGGACCTGCTCCAACGGGTGCCCGGTGACCGCCACGCCGGGCATGGAGGAGTGGGACATCCGCAAGGTCATGCGCATGCTCGCCTACGGCATGGTCGACGAGGTGGTCGATTCCGACTTTCCGTGGCTGTGTACCGGCTGCGGGCGGTGCGCCTATTCCTGCCCCATGGACGTCGACATCCCGGCGGTCATGGCCCACATGAAGTCCCTGCGCGACCGGGACAAGGTCCCCGGCTCCCTGCACAAGGGCATGCAGAACAACGTGGACACGGGCAACAACCTGGCCATCGCCCGCGAGGAGTACCTGGAGGGCATGCTCGACCTGGGCAACGACTTGGCCGAGGAGTGCCCCGGCTTCTACGTCCCGGTGGACAAACAGGACGCGAAGATCCTCTTCTTCCCCAACTCCAAGGAGGTCTACGGCGACTTCGAGGACCAGTTCTGGTGGTGGAAGGTCTTCTACGCGGCCCGCGAGGACTGGACCGTGCCGTCCGAGGGCTGGGAAGCCGTGGACTGGGCCCTGTTCACCGGCAACTACGCGGCCAACAAGTTCCTGGCCAAGCGCAAGATCGACTACATGCACAAGTTCAATATCGAGCGCATGATCATGCCCGATTGCGGCGGCGGGTCCTACGGCTGCCGCAAGGGCATGGACACCTGCGTGCTCGAGGACCCGAACAACGAGGTCGGCTTTACCTACCTCTACGAGTACCTGGTCGGGATCATCCGTGACGGGCGCATCCGTCTCGACAAGTCGGTCAACGCGGGCAGGCGTTTCACCTGGCACGACTCCTGTAAGCACGGCCGCGAGCTTGAGCGCCATTTCGGCAAGGGGTACTACGACGAGCCGCGCTGGATCATCCGGCAGTGCGTGGACGACTTCGCGGACATGACCCCGAACCGGGGGTTGAACTACTGCTGCGGCGCGGGCGGCGGCATGTGGCCCGCCCCGTTCGACGACCAGTCCGCCTGGCACGGGCGGCGCAAGTTCGATCAGATCAAACGCACCGGGGCCGACGTGGTGGTGGTCGGCTGCTCCAACTGCCGCGACCAGATCATGAAGCGGCTGCCCAAGTACTACACGGACTACAAATACGAGGTGAAGTACATCTGGCAGTTGGTGGCCGAGACTCTGGTCCTGGAACCGTGGGAGGCGGAGTTGGTCGACAAGGCCGCCGCCCTGGCCGACGCCCAGTGGAAGGCCTTCGGCGTGGACCTGTCGGCCGGGGAATACTGACCCCGGCCGCAGCCTAGTTCTCTTCGAAGACGAGCAGCTTGCGGTACAGGGTTTTGCGCCCGATGCCGAGGATGCGCGCGGCCTGGGTGCGGTTCTGGTTCACGTGCTCCATGACCCGCAGGATGTAGCGCTTCTCCTGCTGCTCCAGGGTGGGCAGCGGGGCGTAGTTCTCGCACTCCTCCAGGGAGCGGGCGATGTCCGAGGGCAGGCATTTGGTGGTGATCAGGTCGTTCTCGGCCAGGATGATGCCGCGCTCGATGACGTTGCGCAGTTCACGGACGTTGCCCGGCCAGTCGTAGGAGATCATGCTCTGCCCGGCCCGCTTGGACAGACGGTAGGGCGGCCGGTCCGGGTAGAGGTTCTCCAGGAAGTGCGCCACGAGCAGGGGGATGTCCTCCTTGCGCTCGCGCAGGGGGGGGATATCGATGCTGAAGACGTTCAGGCGGTGGAACAGCGCTTCGTGGAAGCGGCCCGCCTCCACCTCCCTGGCCAGATCGCGGTTGGTGGCGAACAGGAAGCGCACGTCCACGCCGCGCTCCTCGCGGTCGCCCACCCTCCGGTAGCGCTGGGACTCGAAGACGCGCAGCAGGCTGGCCTGGACTTCGAGCGGCAGCTCGCCCACCTCGTCGAAGAACAGGGTGCCCTTGTCGGCCTGGGCCAGGACGCCCTCCTGGGAGGTGTCGGCCCCGGTGAACGCGCCCTTGCAGTAGCCGAACAGCTCGCTGCGCAACAGTTCCTTGTTGAACGCGCCGCAGTTCTTGACGATGAGCGGCATGTCCGCCCTGGAGCTGCGGTCGTGCAGGACGTTGACCACCACGTTCTTGCCCACGCCGCTTTCGCCGGTGATCAGCACCGGCGCGTCCGTGGGCGCGACCTTGTCGATCAAAAAGCCGATCTGGCGCATGGCGGCCGAGGTCCCGATGATCTGCTGCCGGGGCTTCCCGCCCTTGTTCATGCGCAGCCTGCGCAGCTCCCGCTGCATCAGGCGGCGCTGGAAGGCCCGGTCGATGAGCAGGTTGATGCGGTCAAGGGAGAAGGGCTTGGTCACGTAGTCGTAGGCCCCGGCCTTCATGGCCTCCACTGCGCTGGCCACCTCGGAGTAGCCGGTGATCATGATGACCTCGACGTCGGGCAGGGTCTCCCGGAAGTGTTCCAGGAGCCGGTTGCCGTTGCCGTCGGGCAGCCGGACGTCCAGCAGGATGACGTCGAAGCCGCCGCGCTTGACCAGGCGCGTGGCCTGGGCCGCCGTGGCCGCGGTGGTCACCTCCCGGCCGGGCCGGGCCAGCTCGCGTTCGGCCAGCTTGCGGATGAAGGGCTCGTCGTCCACCACCAGGACGCGGTTTGTTTCGGGCTTCGCCATGGCGTCACTACTCCTCGAGCAGAGGCAGAATCACCTCGAAGACCGCGCCCTCGCCGGGCTCGCTCGACGCGGTGATCTCGCCGCCGTGCTTCATGATGATGTTGTAGCAGGTGGACAGGCCGATGCCGATGCCCTGGCCCGCGGGTTTGGTAGTGAAAAACGGTTCGAAGAGCTTGTCGATGTTCTCCGGGGCGATGCCCCCGCCCGTGTCCGAGACGCGCAGCAGGACCATGCTCCCGGCCACGCGGGTGGAAATGTCGATGGTCCCGATGTCCTTGACCTCGTACAGGGCGTTGAGGATCAGGTTCAGGGCCACCTGCATCAACTCGCCGGGGTGGCCCATGACGCAGGGCTCCTCTTCGGACAGGGAGAGCTGGATGATCCCGGACGGCAGGGCTGACAGCCGGGGGTGGAGCAGCTTCAGACAGTTGAGGATGATGTTGTTGATGTTGACGATGGCCATGGCGCGCACGTCGCGGTGGCCGAAGCTGAGCAGGTTCTGGACGATCTCCGAGCAGCGGTTGCACTCCTGGAGCACGATGTCGAGGTACTCCTCGAAGGTTTCGAGCAGGTCCCCGCAGGACTCGTCGTCCTTGAGGCAGGTCCCCAGGCGGCCCAGGTGCCCGGACAGGGCCTCGGCGAACCCGGAGATGGAGGTCAGCGGGTTGTTGATCTCGTGGGCCACGCCCTCGGCCAGCACGCCCACCGTGGCCATGCGCTCGGCCTGGAAATACTTGGCCTGGTACTGCTTTTCCACGGTCACGTCGCGGTGCAGGAGCAGGACCTTGCCCGGCGTCTCGCCGGTGCCCGGCATGAGCGCGGCCGAGCACTCGATCTGCCGGTTCTCGCCGTCCACGTTCATGATCTGCAACTGGCGGCAGACCTTGCGGCCTTCCTCGCGGGTCATGACCAGGGGGCAGGGCGAGCACGGCCTCTTGCCGCCCTTGAAGACCCTGTAGCAGGGCAGGCCGATGGGGTCGCGGTCGCCGTAGGTCTCGGAAAAGGCGCTGTTGACCGAGAGCACGCGGTAGTCCGGCGAGACCACGGCCACCACGTCGGGAATCCCGTTGAGGATGTCCTGGACATCGCGCCGCTTGCGTTCGAGCTCGATGTTCGAGGCCTTGAGCTCGTTGATGGTCTCCTGGACCTCTTTGAAGAACCCGAGCTTGATGGACTCGATGCCGATGATGTCGTTGAGGCTCGCGCTGCCGACGGGGTCGCCGTTGCCGTTCTCTCTGGTCATGTCACCACATCTCGTAGTAGATGTTCAGGATATCCTTCCAGTCCGCCGGCCGGGGGTTGGTCAGCAGGCAGATGTCCTTGACCGCGTTGTGGCTCGCCTGGGGCAGCATGGACCGCTCCGGCAGGATCTCCCGCAGGCGGCAGGGGATGCCGATCTCCTCGCGCAGCTTCTCCAGGGCCTCGATGCCCGCCAGGGCCGTGGCCTCGTCCGTCTTCAGCCGCTTGCCGGTGATGATCTCGCCCATCTTGGCCATCTTGGCCTCGCAGACCGGGAGGTTGTAGCGCATGACGCTGGGCAGGAGCAGGGAGTGGGCCACGCCGTGGATCACGTCGTGCATGCCGCCCAGGGCGTGGGCCAGGGCATGGCCGAGCCCCACGCTGGCGTTGGTGAAGGCCATGCCGGACGAGGTCCCGGCAATGGCCAACTGTTCGAGGTCGTCCAGCCCTCGCTGCTCCAGGGCCGGGCGGATGTGCTTCATGAGCAGGTCCAGCCCCTTGAGGCTCAACGACTCGGTGAAGGTGTTGGCGATGGGCGAGACGTAGGACTCCACGGCGTGGGCCAGGGAGTCGAACAGCGGCGGAATGATCTGCTCGCGGGTCAGGGTCTCGAGCAGGACCGGGTCGGTGATGGAGATGTTCGGCACCAGGGTCCGGCTGATGACGGTCATCTTGACCCGCCGTTCCATGTCCGTGATCACCGTGAACTGGGAGATGTTCGACTCGCTGCCCATGGTGGTGGGGATGAAGACCATGGGCGGCAGGGGGCTGCGCACCAGGTTCGCCCCCTCGTAGTCGGCGATGGCGCCGCCGTTGCTGACGATCAGGGCGATGCCCTTGGCCGCATCCATGGGACTGCCGCCGCCCAGGGCCATGACCACGTCGGCCTCTTCCCGACGGTAGAGCTCCGCTCCGTTGTGGACCTGGAAATCGCGCGGGTTGGCGACCACGTCGTTGAAATAGACGAAATCGAGGTTTTCCTGGCGCAGGATGTCGAACAGGGCGTCCACCCATCCGGCCTCCTCCACGCCGGGGTCCGAGACCACGAATATCTTGGAGGCGCCCAGCCGTTTGGCGCAGATGCTGGCGTACTGGAGGCTACCCCTGCCGAAAATCACTTCCGGTATGGCGAACTTGAATATGTCCACGGTGTTGTCCTTTGGTCCTATTATATCGTCTAGGTCATCTCCTATCAAGGTCCCCGCCGCAATAATTTCTTTTCCCCTGGCATGTTGCCGCAATGTTCCGGCCGCGCTCAGACGCGATCCACCAGCCCCTTGGCCATGCGGCGCATGAGAAAGTATTTCTCGTCGAAGCCCACGGCGCGCATCTGCTCGAAGAGCTCCGGGGCGATGCCCCGGGTCAGGAGCAGTACCTTCATCCTTCCTCCTTGTCTCGTCGCGTGCAAGCGGCCTTTCCCCAAAGGCATATGCCCGGCTCCCCCGGGAAGGACGGTGGGGGAGCCGGGGTTTGTTGGACGCCCCTGTCACGGAGGTGAGCCAGGAACGATTACGGCGTTATGCCGGCAGGGCGAAGGCCTCCTCCTCGAACCGGGCCAGCTCCTTGTCCATGCCCAGCCGCTTCATCAGGCGCCGGGTGGGCATGCCGGTCTTTCCATCCCACTCCATGAGCTTGTAGTACTCGTCCTTGACGGCCTCGAAGTTCTCCCGGACCAGCGGGGGATGCGGCGGGTCGGCCGGGGGATAGCTCGGCAGCAGGCGCGATTCCACGGGCGCGAAGAAGTGGTCGGGCAACTGGTCGTGCTCCTCGCGCAGGTTGACCTTGCGGCCGTCGCCCCATTCCATGGCGGTCAGCAGCCGGTGCAGGACCCAGATGCGGGCCGCACGGTCGTCCAGGGTCTTCTGGGTCATCCTGTGCCCGGTGACCAGTTCGAAGAGCTTGTACTCCACGGAGATGTCGCCGGTGTAGTCGCGGTCCTTGCGGCCGCTGGTCATGATCGGGAAGACCCAGTCGCAGACCGTGATGCTGTCCTTGATGCAGCCGCGGTAGTGGATGAACTGGCCCAGGTAGGCGTTGGCATAGGCCGACTTCTCGCCGTTCCAGGTCAGGGGCACGTCGCGCTTGCGGTGCAGGTCGTTGAGCCCGTTCTCCGCGATCTCCTCGCCCCAGTGGCGCACGGCCACGGGCATGGCCTGCTCGAAGGTCAGGCCGGTCCACTCCACCAGGTTGGTCATGGAGTGGCGGTTGGGGTCGCGGTTTTCCACCGCGAAGTTGACCGCCCAGTAGTAGCCGAAGGTGCGCGGGTCGTAGTGGGCCGACATGCCCCAGCCGCCGTTGCCGCCCACCACGCCGCCCATGACGCCTTCCATGTTCACGAAGTGCAGGGTCTTGTCGGCGGCCTGCTTCATGCCCAGAGCGGTGAACTTGTCGGCCACGATGTCCACGGCCCTGCGGAACCCCTCGGCCAGGGCGTCGCCCAGCCAGCCCTGGCGGTAGGCGATCATGTTCATCAGGGTCTCCAGGCCCACGGTGCTCAGGTCGCCCTCGGGCGGGTAGTGGCCCTCTTCCAGCCCCGTGGTGATCTTGTCGCTGACCAGCTTCTTCTCGTTGAGGAGGCGCAACAGGCTCTTGCCGTCCACCTTCTCGTCCTGGAGGTGCCAGACGAACTGGATCATGGGGAACATCTCGAAGGTGTCCACGCCCAGCTTGTTGGCCAACTGGTTGGCCAGGAAGGTGGCTTTGTCGCGGTTGCCCATCCAGGAATAGAACCACTGGGTGCAACTGACCGCGCCGCCGCCCATGCCGTCCACGTTCATGTAGGAGTAGCAGCCCTGGGGACAGGAGTAACAGGACTGGGACTTGATGTGGTACTTGTTCAGCCACGGCGCGCAGCTCTCGGTCTGGTCGAAGCGCAGGGCCTGCTTGTTGATGTCCTTGGGGTCGATGTGCTTCTCGGTCCAGCTCAGGGGGCCGGAGGACAGCGGGGTCGAGCCCAGCGGGCCGGGCTGGAACTCGCGCACGCTCTTGACGTACTTGATCAGGTTCTTCTTGTCGGCCACCTGCACGCCCTTGGTGCCCCGGATGGCGATGGCCTTGAGGTTTTTGGACCCCATCACCGCGCCGAAGCCGCCCTGGCCCGCCGCGTTGCCGATGCGGTGCATGATCGGGGAGATGCGCACCAGGCGCTCGCCCGAGGGGCCGATGACCGCGATCTGGGTCTTTTCGTCGCCGGTCCGGGCCTTGATCAGGTCCTGGGTCTCGAAGGTGTCCTTGCCCCACAGGTCCGAGGCGTCCTCTATGGAGACCTCGTCGTTGACCACGTTGATGAACACGGGCTTCTTGGCCTTGCCCTGGACGATCACCGCGTCGTACCCCGCGAACTTCAACTCCGCGCCCCAGTAGCCGCCGAAACCGCTGCGGCTGACCAACGGGCGCTTGGCGCCCGTGGCGTAGACGTGGGGCGAGATGGAGATGACCTCGGACCGCCCGGTGGAGGGGGCCAGGGAGCCCGTCAGGGGCCCCACGGCGAAGATGATCCGGTTGTCCGGGTCAAAAGGACCGGCCTTGGGCGCCTCGTCGAAGATGACCTTGTAGCCGAAGCCGATGCCGCCGGTGTATTCCAGGTATTTGGACGTGTCTTCCGTGGTGATGGAACCGTCGTCCAGGTTGACTCGCAATATCTTTCCAGCCCATCCGTACATAGTGCTGTCTCCTGCGTTGTGTGGTTATCCGAGTTCGATGAACTTGAGCGCGTCCGCCGGGCAGAACTTGACGCACAGGGGGTCGCCGCCGCAGAGGTCGCACTTGGAGAAGATGCCCTTCTCCTCGTTCTCCACGATCATGTCGTAGGGGCAGGCCGCGAAGCATTCGCCGCACCCCTCGCACTTGGCCGGGTCGATGATTCTCGCCCCGGTCTTGGGGTCGAGGGTCAGGGCGTCGTATTCGCAGGCCAGGTAGCAGTCGGCCATGTTGCACTGGCGGCAGACCTCGGGCATGACCGCCAGCTTGACCAGCCGGTGCTGGGGATCGTAGACGGTGTGTATCCGGGCCAGGGCGGGCCGGCAGACGTCGTCGTGGCCGAGCGAGCAGACGATCTCGCAGGTCCGGCAGCCCACGCAGGTGGTCGGGTCGGTGACCAGCCAGGCCCGGGTGGCGGGCAACTGGTCCGGCGTGATCCCCCGGTTGTAGTGCTCGGGCTTGAAATTTTTCGGGGCGGCGATGGCAGCAGTGGCCAGTGTCCCGGCCACGACCTGGATGCCCAGGAACCCGAGCATCTTGCGCCGCGATATCCCTTTGCCCTTGGACGGTGACGTTTCTTCCCCGACCGCCACGCGA
This sequence comes from Pseudodesulfovibrio sp. 5S69, assembly GCF_037094465.1. Lineage (NCBI taxonomy): Bacteria > Pseudomonadati > Thermodesulfobacteriota > Desulfovibrionia > Desulfovibrionales > Desulfovibrionaceae > Pseudodesulfovibrio > Pseudodesulfovibrio methanolicus. The sequence continues at coordinate 3,676,594 of NZ_CP146609.1, read as the reverse complement.
TCGGTGGCCGTCTCTTCAACCGGCGTATGGTCCGTTGCCTTGATGGTACTCACAGAAACCTCCTGTTGATTTACGCATTGAACCGCATGCCCCGGTATGAGCAAATCCGGGACCAGCGCCTCGAAACAGGGGGCTGCGGGGCCATTTAGTGCATGATTTGGGCATAATACTAGCTGTGCAAAACCGATCGGTTGTAAAAAATGCATGAAATTTTACGTGTTGGGTAAAACGCTGTTTCGGGGGCGCGGCAGGGCCCGCCGTTCCGAGGCCTAATGACCCGAACCCAAAAAAAATCCGGGTCGGAATGACCCGGATTTTCGGGGGCCTCCGGACGGAAGTTGATTTTTACCCCGGTTTGGGGCGAAGGTACGGTCTGCGCCCGGCGCCTCCCCGTCCATCCGGGGCGGACGCGTTGCCGGGCCCGCCCCAGCAAACTTCGGAGCCGGTATGCAGTCATTGAAGATCAAGGTCCTTCTGGTGGTCGTCGCCTTCGTCCTGTTCATGCTCCTGACCATGGCCATGTACTGGTGGAACATCGTGGCCTTCCGCGAGCGGCTGATCATCATGGACGAGTTCCACGACGTGGTCTCCGACATCCTGGAGACCCGGCGCTACGAGAAGAACTTCATGTTCTACCCCGAGCCGGGCAGCCTGGGCGAGGCCCTGGTCTACCTGGACCGCGCCGAGCACACCGTGGCCCTGCTCAAGCCCCAGATCGTCGAGATTCTGGGCCGGGGGACCTATGACGGCGTGCTCGACGACATCACCGTGTACCGCAGGCTGCTGCACGCCCTGGCCAACGGCGACACGACCGTGGCCGACAGCACCCGGCAACACGGCACCCGGCTGGTGGAGGCGGCCCAGGCCCTGCTCCAGAAGAAGCGGCAGACCATCCACGATGCCCTGAACCGCATCCTGTACATGCCCCTGGCGGCCAGTTCCCTGATCCTCATCCTGATCGCCGCGGTCTACATCTGGCAGGCGCGCAAGATGCTCGGGCGGCTCAACTACGTGCAGCGGGCCGCCGACGGCGTGGCCAAGGGCGACTACGAGGCCATCCAGCACCTGACCAGCGAGGACCCCATCTCGGTGATGATGCGCTCGGCCTTCCAGTCCATGGCCGCCCAGCTCGACGAGCGCCAGGAGCAGCTCATCGAGGCCCGCAAGCTGGTCTCCATCGGCACCCTGACCTCGGGCATCGCCCACGAGCTGAACAACCCGCTGAACAACGTCTCCCTGACCGCCGACACCCTGCTCGAAGAGCTCGACGACCTGCCCGAGGAGGAGGTCCGGGAGCTGCTCGGCGACATCATCAACGAGACCGGCCGGGCCTCCGAGGTGGTCCGCAACCTGCTCGATTTCTCGCGCGAGGAGGAGCGTCCCCTGACCCGGCTGTCCATGACCAACGTGGTCCGTCAGACCCTCAAGCTGGTGGGCAACCAGCTCTCCCTGAACGGCACCAAGGTGGAGGCGGATCTGCCCGACGGCCTGCCCGACGTCCGGGGCGACATGCACTATCTGCAACAGGTCTTCGTCAACCTCTTCCTCAACGCGGACCAGGCCATGGACAAGGGCGGCACCCTCCGGGTCACGGCCCGGACCGACGGCGACCGCCTGTGCGTGGACGTGGCCGACACCGGCTGCGGCATGGACAAGGACACCCTGAGCCGCATCTTCGATCCCTTCTTCACCACCAAGCCGGTGGGCAAGGGCACGGGGCTGGGCCTGTCCATCATCTACGGCATCCTCAAGAAGCACGGCGGGGCCATCGACGTGCACAGCGAAGAGGGCGAGGGCACGACCTTCACGGTCTGCCTGCCCGTGCTGGCCGATGGGGAGGAGGCGTGACGCGGTTCCGCGCGGCGGTCATCGACGACGAGGCCCAGGCGGCCAAGATGGTCGGCAGGGCGCTGGCCAAGCTCGGTTTCGAGGTGGAGACCTTCGGGCTGGGGCACAATTTCCTGGCGCGCATGGCCGAGCAGCCCTTCCAGCTCGCCTTCATCGACCTCAAGCTGCCGGACATGGACGGCATCGAGATCCTTGAGGCGGTCAAGACCGGGTTCGAGAACGTGGAGGCCGTGATCATCACCGGGCACGGGTCCATCGCCTCGGCCGTGGAGGCCACGGCCAAGGGCGCGGCCAACTACATCGTCAAGCCGTTTCGGCTCCAGGAGATCCGCACCGTGGCCCGCGAGGCCCTGGAGAAGCTCGAACTGCGCGAGGAGAACCGGCGGCTCAAGGAGGCCCTGGACGACGTCCCGCCGCTCAAGGACTTCCTCGGGGCCAGCCAGGTCATGCTCGACGTCTTCGCCATGATCCGCAAGGTCGCGCCGGTCAACTGCACGGTCCTGCTCCAGGCCGACACCGGCACGGGCAAGGAGCGGGCGGCCAAGGCCATCCACGATCTCTCGCCGCGCAAGAACCGGACTTTCGTCTCCTTCAACTGCGGCGGGTTCACCGAGGAGCTCATTTCGAGCGAGCTGTTCGGCCACGAGAAGGGCGCCTTCACCGGGGCCACGGCCACCAAGATCGGGCTGCTCGAATCGGCCAACGGCGGCACGGTCTTCCTGGACGAGATCGGCGAGATGCCTCTGAACATGCAGGTCAAGCTGCTTCACGTCATCCAGGACCGGCGCATCCTGCGGGTGGGCGGCACCCAGCCCATCGATCTGGACATCCGGATCATCGCGGCCACCAATCGGGACCTCCAGGAGGCCATGGCCGCCGGGCAGTTCCGCGAGGACCTCTTCTACCGCCTCAACGTGGTCCGCATCTACCTGCCCACCCTGGCCGAACGGCGCGAGGACATCCCGCTGCTGGCCGAGCATTTCCTGGAGACCTTCAACGCCCGGTTCGGCAAGGAGGTGGCCTCCATCTCGCCCCAGGCCATGGAGGTCCTGACCCAGTACAACTATCCGGGCAACGTCCGCGAGCTGGAGAACATCATCCAGCGCGCCGTGGCCCTGGCCGACGGCGCGGTCATCGGCCTGCGCGAGCTGCCGCCGGACCTGCTCAACCTGACCTTCAGCAACCTCGGCACACCGGGCCTGCTTCCCCTGGAAGAGGTCGAAAAGCGCCACATCCGGCACGTGCTCGAGGCCACGGGAAACAACAAGGGACTGGCCAGCTCCATCCTGGGCATCCCCCGGACCACCCTCTGGCGGCGGCTCAAGAAGTTCGGCCTGGACACGGACGAGGAGTAGCCGCACTCCGGCCCCCCCCGATCCCGATGAAACCCCCGCCCGACGCACCGGCCCACCGCCTGTAAAGGCCATTCGACAGCGTCCGGCCCGTCCGGCCGACCCCCTTTTTTCGCCCGCCTTCAAGAAAAATGCGGTTTTTTTTGCCACCGCATTTCCCCTGTTTTTTCTCTACTGTTCATTTTGAAACACGTTTGGCCGCAAAAGTGGCCCGGAGCACCTGTGATTGACCTTGGTTTTTCAAAATGAAACATCCCTTCGGGAGCCGTCAAGCCGCTTTTCTTCCGGTCCGCTGCACAATAAATCACTTATATTTTAGCATGTTAAGATATTGTTAGATCCTTCACAATTGACCGGTCCGGAATTCGTTCGGTCCGACATGTTGTTTTTCATTTTGAAACAAAAAAACGGGCAAAAATGAACGCGGCAGCGATTCCTGATAATAAAATTCCTGATATATTGATCGGTTAACATATTCCTTGCCGAATAGGTCTTGGCACCGGCCTTGCTCATAGGGGGGCGACGGAAGGAAAAAATGAAGAATGTATTGATCGTAGTGGACAAATCGGAATCGAGCCTGTGGCTGGCGTACTACGCCATGGGGCTGACCCGGCGCATGGCCGTCAACGTCTCCATCCTCCTGGTGGTGGACGAGGAATTCGAAGGCGGGGCCGGGGACGACGAGGAGTGGATAGGCTCACCCGAGAAACGCCTGGAATCGATCCTTGCCGAGGGGAGATCCGAGGGCACCCGCCTCGATTACTACGTGGTCCGCGGCCGGATGGAAGAGGAAATCCCGAGGTTCATCCGCGAAAACGCCGTGACCAAGCTCTTCATCGGCGCCCCTCCGTCGGGCCGCCAGTCGCTCTACTCGAAACTGATGAAGGTGATCGATGCGGTGAACACCACCACCCGCTGCGAGGTGGAGGTGGTGCAGAAGGTGTCCGCGCACGGCAAGCGCAAGTGAGTCCGCCTCCCGTAGGGGGCGAGGCGGACGGCGCAAGCCGGCTCGGGTCCTGCCCGGCCGCGGGCTTGGGCCTGAAGATGGAATTCAACCTAGTGGAGGAGTATCGATGTTTCATATGTATCTTCCCATCGCCGGGAACAGCGTCAACGTGTTCCTGGTATTCGCCCTGGGAGGGTTCGTCGGCCTGCTTTCCGGCATCTTCGGTGTCGGCGGCGGGTTCCTGATGACGCCGCTTCTGATCATGTTCGGCATTCCACCGACCGTGGCCGCGGCCTCCGATTCCAACCAGATCGTGGGCGCGTCCACCTCGGGCTGCCTGGCCCACTACCGGCTGGGCAACGTGGACTTCAAGATGGGTTTCCTGCTGCTCATCGGCGGCGTGCTCGGCGGCTTCGGCGGCGTCCAGGTGATCAAGGTCCTGCGGGCCATGGGCAACGCGGACTTCCTGATCAACATCACCTACGTGCTCATGCTCGGCGGCGTGGGCTCCTACATGTTCATCGAGTCGGTCCAGAGCCTGCGCAAGAAGGCCCCCGAGGCCGACGCCCCGGCCAAGCCGGTCAAGAAATCGCGCTATGCGGCCATGATGGAAGCGCTTCCCTTTCAGACCGACTTCGTCAAGTCCGGGGTGCGCCTGTCCATGCTCATGCCCCTGGTGCTCGGCGTCCTGGTGGGCGTGCTCGCGGCCATCATGGGCGTGGGTGGCGGCTTCATCATGGTTCCGATCATGGTCTACCTGCTGCGCATGCCCATGCACGTGGTCGTCGGCACCAGCCTGTTCCAGATCCTGTTCACCTGCATCAACGTGACCATCCTGCAGTCCTACACCAACCACACCGTGGACTTCGTCCTGGCGGTCCTGCTCCTGCTCGGCTCCACCCTGGGCGCGCAGTTCGGCACCCGCATCAGCCGCAAGCTCAAGGGCGAACAGCTCAAGATCCTGCTGGCCACCCTGGTCCTGGCCGTCATGGTCAAGATGCTGCTCAACCTGCTGGTCACACCCGACGTGCTGCTGGCCATCGCCGGAGGTCACTAGTCATGAAGAAGATCGCATACATCTGCGCGGCCCTGCTGGCCGCCCTGTTCCTGTCCTGCCCGGCTTTTGCCGCCGCCCCGGTGAGCATGACCATCCGGCCCAACCTGGTGACCATCGGCACCGGATTCAACGGGACCCAGGTGACCGTCACCGGCGAGGTGCCCCAGGGCACGTCCGCGGTCATCCGCCTGCTCGGCGAGCCGCGCAACAAGACCTTCAAGAAGAAGGGCAAGGCCTTGGGCCTGCTGTGGATGAACCTCGGCGCCGTGGAGATCCGGGGCGTACCCGACGTCTTCCTGGTGGGCACCGACGGCTCCTCCCGCGTGGACTGGGAGCACTCGGACCTTGCCTTCCGTTCGGTCAAGGGCGATACGGAAGACTGGATCTATGACGAGTTCATCAAGCTCATGGAAGAGGACGACTTCTACCGGGTGGAGAACGGCGTTATCCAGTACACCGGCGAAGAGGGCGACATGCGCACCTTCCGGGCCGAGCTGGCCATCCCCTCGGCCATGCACCAGGGCGTGTACCGGGTCGAGGTCCTGGCCGTGAAGGACGGCAAGATCGTGGACATGGCCGCCGAGGAGCTGCACACCAAGCTGACCGGCCTGCCCGCCTTCCTGTCCAAGCTGGCCTTCGACCACTCGCTGCTCTACGGAGTGGCCGCCGTGATCATCGCCATCCTGGCCGGGTTGCTCATGAGCCTGATCTTCAAGGAACGGGGAGGCGCCCACTAGGGCGGAGGTACAGGCCATGTTCGGGTTGCTCGACCATATCCGCACCAGGCTGCTGCGCAGGCGGCGCAGGGAACGCATTTCCCTGGCCGCCCTGTTTCGGCAGTTCCAGCAGGTGCTCGAGCTGAACAACCGCATCCTCACGGCCATCGCCTCCATGCACGACAAGCTGGGCGGGGACTACATCTTCGACGTGCAGTACCTGCGCTCGTCCAAGCAATTCATCGTGGACACCGTCCGGGAGCTCATCGACGCCTTCGACGCCATGGCTCCCGGCCGGTATCCCGATCTCTACTCCTCATTCCGCGACATCCGGCACAAGCTGGAGAGCGAGCTGGAGCGCCGTCCGGTGCTGCCCGACGTCATGGCCATGCCGTTTTCGGACATCCGCCTCAAGGACATGGACGCGGCCGGGGCCAAGTCCACCCGGTTGGTCATGATCGCCAAGGCCTCGGCCGGGACCGTGCCGTCCGGTTTCGCGGTGACGACCTCGGCCTACCGGCTGTTCATGGAACTCAACGACATCGAGGACGAGATTCTCCGCCTGGAAGGGGCCTGGCGCAACGGGGAGATGACCGTGCAGGAGGCCTCGGGCAAGATCCGCTCGCGCATCCTGGCCGGGTCCATCCCGCCGCGCGTGCGCCGGGCCATGGGCCGCGAACTCGAGACCCTGCGCCGGGGCGCGGGAGAGGGCAGCCTGCGCCTGTCCGTGCGCAGTTCGGCCTGGGGCGAGGACGGCGACCTCTCGTTCGCCGGGCAGTACGACAGCTTTCTGAACGTCCGGCCCGAGGACCTGCACGATGCCTACCGCAAGGTCCTGGCGTCCACCTATTCCCCGGCGGCCATGGAGTACCGGCGCGAGTACGACTTCAAGCCCAACGAGGTCTTCATGGCCGTGTCCGTGCAGGCCATGGTCGAGGCCCGGACCAGCGGCGTGGTCTACTCCCTGTCCCCGGTCAGGCGCGGCGAGAGCGGCATCGAGATTGCCGCCACCTGGGGGCTCGGCTCCCCGGTGGTCTCCGGCGAGGTGGAGGTGGACCGCTTCGTGGTCTCCCGCGAGCCGGAACACGCCTTGCTCCTGCAGAGCGTGGCCCACAAGCCCACGGCCATGCGCCCCGGCCCCGAGGGGTCGGTGACCACCGAGGACGTGGACGAACCGCTGCGCGACGCGCCCAGTCTGTCGCCCGAGGAAGTCAGGCTGCTGGCCGACACGGCCATCCGCCTGGAACAGTATTTCAAGAAGCCCCAGGACATCGAGTTCGCCTTCGACCAGACCGGGGCGCTGATCGTGCTCCAGTCCCGGCCCCTGCGCATCGAGGCAAGCGACGACCCGCAGTCCCCGGCCCTGAGCGACGTGCTCAAGGGATATCCCGTGCTCCTCAGCGGCGAGGGCGACGTGGCCCAGCAGGGCGTGGCCTCGGGCCCGGTCTTCGTGGCCTGGGAGGGGCGCGATCTGGAGGAGTTTCCCGTGGGCGCGGTCCTGGTGGCCCACCTGTCCTCGCCCCAGTACGCCGCAGTCCTGCCTAAGGCCTCGGGCGTGGTCACGGACATCGGTTCGCCCCTCGGGCACATGGCGACCATCGCCCGCGAGTACCGGGTGCCCGCGCTGCTCAACGCCAGCCGGGCCACGCTGGTCCTCAAGGAGGGCGACGTGGTCACCCTGGACGCCGAGCAGAAGACCGTCTACCAGGGGCTGGTCCGCGAGCTGCGCATGCACGACTTCATGAGCGACCGCATGGAGGAGACCTACGAGTACCGCCTCCTGCGGCGCATGCTCAAGCTCATCGAGCCGCTCTATCTGGTGGACCCGGAAGAGAACAATTTCACCCCCCAGGGGTGCCGGACCTTGCACGACATCGCCCGGTTCATCCACGAGAAGGCCGTGGAGATCCTGACCGAGATCCCGACCACCTCCGGGGCGAGCGAGGCCTGCCCCGGCGGGCGGCTGGAGCTTCCGGTGCCCATGGACCTGGTGGTCCTGGACATCGGCGGCGGCCTGACCGACGACTGCGCCGGGGAGGGGGACAAGCCGAGCCGCCGGCGGACCATCCGTCCGGAGCAGGTCCGCTCCGAGACCCTGCGCGCCTTCATCGACGGCGTGACCCTGGAGGGCGTCTGGCAGTCCAATCCCGTGCCCGTGGACTTTTCCAGCTTCATGTCGAGCATGACCCGGACGTTTTCGGCCGACTCGGCCGGGGTCAAGCGCATGGGCCAGAACCTGGCCGTGGTCTCGGACCGCTACCTGCACCTGAGCCTCAAGCTCGGCTACCACTTCACCCTGATCGACTGCTACCGGAGCGAGGACGACTCGCGCAACAGCGTACAGTTCCGTTTTGCGGGCGGGGTGACCGGGGCGGTGCGCCGCTCCCGCAGGGCGCGCTTCCTGTCCGAGGTGCTCAAGGGGTTCGATTTTTCGGTGACCGTCAAGGACGACCTGGTGGTGGCCCGCGCCAAGGGGTGGATGGCCCGTGACCTCGGGCGGCTCATGCGCATCCTCGGCCTGCTGGTGGCCTACACCCGCCAGTTGGACGTCTCCATGGTCAGTGACTCAAGGATTTTCGAGCATTGTCAGGAATTTGAACACATCGCTGAAGAGGCGATGGGCAATTAGCTATTGGAGGTTGGCAGTATGACCGCCACATCGAAGACCAGTATTCTCATTCTCGACGACGAACCCATCGTCAGCAAGCGGCTCCAGCCCGCCCTGGAAAAAAAGGGGTACGAGGTGGAGAGTTTCTACGAAAGTGCCCAGGCCATGGTCCGCATCCGGGAGCGGAGCTTCGACATCGTCGTCACCGACCTGAAGATGGAAGGCATCGACGGCATGCAGTTCCTGGCCGAGGTGAAAAAGCTCTCCCCGCGCACCGAAGTCATCGTCATCACCGGGTTCGCCACCATGGACACGGCCAAGGAATCCATGCGCAAGGGCGTGTTCGATTTCCTGGCCAAGCCGTTCAAGCTCGGCGAAATCCAGGAAGTCATCAGAAAGGCCGAGGAACACATCCGCCTCGGCAAAGAAGGGAAGGAATAGGATTTTTTCATGAACCATACAAAAAGCGAGGTGCGCCCATGGACATGCTGAAAGCTCTTGTCCCCGTGGAAATGACGTTGGCGTCCAATGTGGCCCTGCGATACCTGTGCCGGAAGGCGGAACTGCTCGGCATCGCCGTGCAGCCCGTGCATGTGGAGGAACCGGACCACAAGCCGCACTCCTCGGAAACCGGTTGGATTCGCCGCTCCTGGGAATCGGGACTGCGCCAGGCCGGGCTCGAGGAGGTGCAGCGCATCCTGAACAGCGAGAAGCTCGACTGCTTCATCCTGCCCAACCCGATCGTCCGCGTGGGCGACAGGGAGGACACCCTGCTCGAGGAGCTTCGCCTCGGCGGATATGATTTCTTCGTGGAAGGCGAGGTGGCCAACTTCAACACCGGTGCGTTCCGCAAGCGGCTGCGCTCCAAGCTCTATCGCCAGATGCCGTGCCCGGTCCTGCTGGTCCGCAACATGATCCAGTCCGACCGGCTGGCCCTGGTCCTGGACGAGAAGACGGACGTGGACTCCCTGGTCGCCCGGTTCCACCACCTGTTCGGCGGGCGGGCCGTGGATTTCGATCTGTGCGCCTACGCCATGGACGACCTGCACCAGGACCCGCACCCTGACGAACTCTTGAGCGAGGGGGCGGAACTGCTCGGCAAGCTCGGCTATACGCCGGCCCGGGCCTTCACCCTGCTCGGCGCGCCCGAGACCGCCGCGCGCAGCCTGGGCGACTATGGCATGATCGTGGCCCACATGGACCGCAAGTCCAACCGCAAGTCGCCCCTGACCGAGGTCCTGGGACTGGTCTCCAGCCCCATCCTCATTTGCTGGTAACCGTACCAAGGGAGAGTTGACATGAAGATACTCGTCGCCGTGGATGAAAACGCCTACAGCCGGTATGCCGTGCGCCAGGCCGCCCGTCTGGCGGCCAACACCTGGGCCGACGTGGTTATGCTGGCCATCGAAAAGAACCGCGCCTACATCGCCGAAGAGGAACTGGACCCGGCCCACGCCCACCCCCGCCTGCGGTTGCTGAGCCGCTACCGCGCCGACTTCCTCGACGCCCTGGGGCCGGACGTGGACCTGTACAGCGATCGGGCGGACGCGCCCTTTGTCCGCCGGGAGGACAAGGTCCTGGAACAGGACCTCTCGGGCCGCAAGACCTTCAAGCTCCACCTGCGCGACGGCGACCCGGTCAAGGCCATTACCAGCGAGGCACAGGCCGAAGGCTGCGACCTGGTCATCCTCGGTTGCGGCCAGCACGAGGGCGGCTGGGGCCGGGGCTCGGACGTGCCCGGCCGCGTGGCCGACGCCGCCGACTGTTCGGTCTTCGTCATCCGCGAGGAACCGGCCACCTCGCGCGTGGTCTGCTGCCTGGACCATGCCGACATCTCCCAGGAGTCGCTCGAGCTGATCAACCAGTGGGTGACCATCTACGCCGCCGGGCTCGAAGTGGTCGGCGTGCTCAAGAAGGGCGAGCTGCGCGAGGAGGTCGAGGCCAAGATGGGCGAGGTCCTGGACTACTACCTGAAGCGCGACGTCCACGCCCTGATCCGGGTGGTGGACGAGGACTCGCTGGAAACCTTCATCGAATCCGGCCGCAAGGACGACCTCATGGCCCTGTGGCTCAAGCACAAGTCCCCCCTGCAGCGTCTATTTCACTCCAAAAGGGTCAATGCGTTGGTTAATCACGCCTCCTCATCCATGCTTATCCTGCGCTGACCCGCGTACCGAACCGGAGACGAAGCCTCCCGCCCCCCAGCGGGAGGCTTCGTCGCCAACCTTCCTTTTCCCCGACATCTCCGCGATCCCGGCCGCCCCGGGGGCCCGCAACTCCCCTGTTTTCGTGACGCTCTTGCGGCTTGTGAAAAAACGGCGCAATAATTTTTGTCGGACACCCTCTATTATGCTTATTTGAGCATAATGCGGTGTGCGGTATTTCACAACACGCCTTCCGCTTGACCCCGGTCCATCCGGCCCATAGCGGTGAGTTGCCGACCCCGGCCCGTGCCGGGGCCGGCGTCGTCCACAACATTCAGTCCGCGAGGAGGACACCATGTCGTACAAGGAAATGCAGGAAGTACTGATGCGCGAGCTGCGCCTCTATCACTATCCCGTGGCGGTCAAGTTTTTCTACGACCAGGCCGAACTGGACGCCTTCCACGAGGCGGCCCCGGAGATCTACGCCCCGGTCAAACCCATGACCTTCTGCCAGTGGGAGCTGGGCGCGCGCATGAAGGGCCAGATCGTGTACTCCGGCGAGGCCGGGCTGGGCTGCGGCAACGCCAAGTACAGCTTCGGCTGGAAGGACATCGACGACGCCGAGATCAAGGGCCACGCCAAGTACACCAAGGACCTGGACCAGGCCGAGCGGTTCGTGCGCTCCAAGGCGAGGCTGCCCGAGGGGCTGCTCGGCATCGCCGTGGCCCCGCTGGGCGCGGTGGACGGGCTCTACGAGCCGGACACCGTGCACTTTTACTGTGACAACATGCAGGCCTACCACCTGGCCGTGGATTACATGGCGGCCACGGATACCCATCCCCTGCGCCCGACCATCACCATGAATTCCTCGGCCTGCGGCGGCAACGTCAGCACCTTCACGTCCCAGGAGTTCAACATGCTCCCGGCCTGTTCCGGCAGCTACAACGCGGGTAAGACCGAGCGCGGCGAGATCAACGTGATCATCCCCGGCAAGAAGTTCGGCGCGGTCTTCGACCGGCTCATGGATCGGATCGAGGCGGGCAGCAGCTCCATCACTCGGCCCGGCGACGGGTTCCCCGGCGCGGACGTGTGCAAGAACTGCCCGTTGATCATCTTCAAGAAGGAACAGTAGGCGGGAGTACCCCCGACGACCCGTCCGCGCCGGACAAGGGTGCGGCTTCCGGCGCGGACGGTGACGAGGATGGCGGCCCGGGTGGCGTGGGCCGCCGTGCCGACGGGTAGGAGGAGGTAGCCCCCCGTCAGGCGTCTATTCCGTCAAAGGCCACGGCCATTTCGTGGCGTCTGCGGTAATGCGTACAATATTGCATGCGCATCTCGTGCGGCATGGTGTTGCGGGCGCAGCCGTTGACGTTGCGCGAGGCGCCGGGCGCGGCCTGGTCCACCAGGAGGCGGGCCAGTTCCTGCGCCCGGGCCAGGAGCGGATACTCGTACATGTTCAGTTCGAACCACGGCATGCCCCACTGTTCGACCGTTTCGCGGCCGAAGGGCGAGCCGGGCGCGTCCTCTTCCGGGGAGTGGACGAACAGGGGCCTGGGCCAGCGGCTGCGCGTCGGCCCGGCGTAGGGCTCGGTGAACGCCCGCCGGGGGAAGGGTGCCAGGAGTGAGGTGGACTCCTCGCCGTGTTCCAGCCAGGAAAGCGGGCCGGACACGAAGGGCGCGACTTCTGTGGATTCGTTGTTGCCGTCGATGGCCTCGGCCAGGGAAGCGGGGCAGACCTCCATGAAACTCTTGCCGGGTTCGGGCACCACGGCGTCCCAAAAGACCAGGCTGTGCACGGCCGAGGGCAGAGCGTCGGCCAGGGCCGGGCCGAGCAGGCCGGACCAGCCCGAGCAGACGACGGTCGCGCCGGACAGGTCCTCGGCCTCGAAATAGCGGACCAGGTTGTCCAGGGCGGTCTGCGCGGGGCTGTCCGCGTTCTCCGATCCGAAGGGCAGGGTCCGTCCGGCGTAGCTCGGGGTGTGGACCTCGTGGCCGAGGTCGCGGAGTTCAAGGGCCGCCTGGCGCCAGACCCAGCCGCCCTGGAATGCGTCGTGCAGGAGAACGAAGAGTGCCATGTTTCACCTCACATGGGGTTGTGCATCGGTCGACCGGGCACGGGCCTTGGGGCCGCGAGCGCTTCGGGATGCCGTTGCCGGGAAATACGTCTAGCTTCCGGTCTCCTCCAGGGAGCAGGCCGCGAACCGGTCGTCGCTGCGCCGGGTGGTCGCGTTGCCCGATTTGCCCTCGAACCAGCCTACGCGGTCGGCGGGCCAGACGTCGAAGTCCGGGACGTAGGGCTTGATGTCGATGACCGGCGTGCCGTCGAGCACATCCACGTTGTTCAGGATGATGCCCTCGTCCGAGACCCCGCACAGGGACATGACCGACAGCCCCACCGGGTTGGGCCGCTTGGGCGACCGGGTGGCGAAGATGCCGTGGGGGTTCTTGTCCAGGAAGGGGATCACGGTCAGTTCCTGGCCGCATATCTCGTGCAGATGGTAGAGGATGATCAGGTGCGAGAAGCCCTCGATGTCCCGGATGCCCTCGCGGAACTCGGGCAGGACCTTGATGGTCCCCTTGATCCCCTTGGCTCCGGAGGGCTGGATGGGCATGCCCGTGGTGTTTTTGTGCGGGGTGTGGAAATAGCCTATGGGTCGGTAGGTGATCTGCATCGGGTACGCCTTGTTTAGGTATTTATGTCCAAGAAAGCATACACCGTGCCATATGGTAGAATCCAAATATTTCAATAGAATAGATTGTTGTCCATGCCTACAATTGTGCGTTTCCGTACATATTTGAAATAAAGTGTATACAAAAATGTAGCAATTGGCCTGTAGAGGCGGTCCGGACCGGCTTGTCAGGCGGCCCGGGCGGTGTGCCTGGGGATGCCCCGTGCGGTGGCTCGGTGAGGGGATTGTGAAAACTAAAGGCAATGAAAAAAGGATGTTGCGGAGAAAGCTTCCGGAATCCTTTTCATCTGGATTCCGGCGGGGATACGCTTTATGGTAAAAGTCCGCGCCAACGGGGCGGCCTGCCGTCGCCCCGTCGACAGGGGGCTTGGCGGCCCGCGCGCAACACACTAACACGAGGTGGACCTGACCATGGGCCTTGCCACGGACATCATCCTGATCATCGTCTTCGCCTTCTTCTGCGGCCTGGCGGCCCAGCGGGTGGGCCAGCCGATCATCCTCGGCTACATCCTGTCCGGGGTGTTGCTGGGGCCCTACACCGGCGGGCTGACCGTGTCCGGGGCGCACGAGATCGAGCTGCTGGCCGAGATCGGCATCGCGCTCCTCCTGTTCGCCCTGGGCCTCGAATTCTCCTTCAAGGACCTGAAGCCGGTGAAGTGGGTGGCCCTCATCGGCACGCCCATACAGATGCTCCTGACCATGGCGCTCGGCTTCGCCATAGGCCATTACATGGGGTTTGACTGGAAGTCCTCCCTGTGGCTGGGCGCCCTGGCCTCCTTTTCCAGCACCATGGTCATCCTCAAGACCCTGATGAACCAGGGCTGGCTCGGCACCCTGTCCTCCAAGGTGATGATCGGCATGCTCATCGTCCAGGACCTGGCCGTGGTGCCCATGATGATCGTCCTGCCCGAGCTGAACGACCCGGTGGTCGGCCTGCCCAAGCTCGGCTTCGCCCTGATCAAGGCCGCCGTGTTCCTGGCCTCCATGATCCTGCTCGGTACGCGCCTGCTGCCCTGGCTCATGGCCCGCATCGCCCAGCTCGGCTCGCGTGAGCTCTTTCTCCTGGCCATCGCGGCCATCGGCCTGGGCGTGGGCTACGTCACCTACTTGGCCGGGCTGTCCTTCGCCTTCGGCGCGTTCGTGGCCGGCATGGTCCTGTCCGAGTCGGACTTCGGCCACCAGGCCCTGTCCGACATCATCCCTCTGCGCGACATCTTCGGGCTGCTCTTCTTTTCCTCGGTGGGCATGCTCTTCAACCCCATGTACCTGGTGGAGCACTTCAGCCGGATATTCTGGCTGCTGGTCGTGCTCTGCGTGGGCAAGGGGCTCATCTTCACCGTGGTCGCCAAGGTCTTCCGCTACCGCAACGTCGTGCCCCTGGCCGTGGGGCTCGGCCTGTTCCAGGTCGGTGAATTCGCCTTTGTCCTGGCCCGGCTCGGGCTGTCCACCGGGTCCATCCCGCGCGAGCTCTATTCCATGATCATGACCGTGACCATCATCTCCATGGTCCTGACCCCGATCATCTCCGGCCAGACCGCGCGGCTTTACGCCCTGCGCAAGCGCCGGTTCTCCCACGAGGCGCTCGAGTCGTCCAACATGCCCAGCCAGGGAGTGAGCGGCCACGTGATTATCCTCGGCGCGGGCCGGGTGGGGCTGGAGATCGCCCAGGTCCTCAAGCGGTTCGGCCTGACCCATGTGGTCGTGGAACTGGACCACCGGCGGTTCGAGCAGGCCAAGAAAGCGGGCATCCCGGCGGTCTACGGTGACGCCAGCCAGGAAATCGTCCTCGAAGCCGCCGGACTGCGGCAGGCGGCCCAGCTCATCGTCACCGTGCCCGACCTGGTGACCATCCGGGCCATCATCCGGAACGCCCGGCACGACCACCCCGGCCTGGACATCATCGCCCGGTCCACCACCCGCGACCACCTCCACGACATGAAGGAGCTGGGCGCGGACGAGGCCGTGCTCCCGGAACTCGAAGCCAGCCTGGAAATGTCCCGCCAGTCCCTCCTGCGCCTGGGCGAGTCGCCCGTGGAGATTCAGCGGCACACGGACCGCATCCGCCAGGAGTTTTATTCCGTGTTGTCCGACTCGTCGGACGATTACCGCGAACTCATCCAGTTCCGGGGCGCGGAGCAGCAGTTCGACCTGCAATGGATCAAGGTCCCCGCCGAGAGCCCCCTGGCCGGGAAAACCATCGGCGAGAGCAACGTCCGCAAGGCCACCGGCGCGTCCATCGTCGGCGTGGTCCGCGACGGCCAACTCAAGACCAACCCCGACGCCGCCTACGTCCTCGAACCCGGCGACCTCGTGGCCTTCATCGGCAACGACCGGGACCGCTCCCGGTTCTGCATCTTCTCCCGCACCGAATCCGGCGCTACCGCGGACTGCGTGGCGTAGGGAAGAATCGGGGGAAGGGGAGAGGGGAAACCTTTGGGAAAAGGTTTCCCCTCTCCCTTTCTAAACCTTTTGTAGGCGCATGTGCGCGTGCGGAGGTTGGCGCGAAGTCGTGCCTCGTCGCTTTGCTTTCTTCGGGCTAGATGAATCGTCAGTAAAAAAAACAGGCGATTTTACGCGCTCGCACATCCGCGAAGCGGCACAAGAAGTTCAGGAAAGGAAGGGGATGGGGGCCTGAGGGAAGGGAAGGAAAGCCCTTTTCAAAGGGTTTCCTTCCCTTCCTCAGCCGCCGGAGGCATTCTTACCTGCTCAGCCTGAGCACCCGCCCGGGCGGGGTGGGGGTGTCCTCTGCGGTGGGGCCGTGGAGGACGGTGCCGTTGACCATGACCAGGTCGATGCCGGTGGGGTGTTGGCGCGGTTCGGTGTAGGTGCCGTTGTCGCGCACGGTGTCCGGGTCGAGCAGGACGATGTCGGCGTGGTACCCGGGCTTGAGCAGGCCGCGTTTGTCGATTTGGAAGGTCTCGGCCGGTTTGCCGGTCATCTTGCGGATGGCGGTTTCGAGCGGCATGACCTTTTCCTCGCGCACGTATTTGCCGAGCACGCGGGGGAAGGCCCCGTAGGTGCGCGGGTGGGGCGTGCCGCCGAGCAGGCCGTCGGTGCAGACGTTCATTTCCGGGCGGGCCATGAACGCCTTGATGTGCTCCTCCAGGCCGTAGAAGTCGACCATGCCGACCGCGTTTTCCTCCTGGAACAGGAGATCGAGGGCGGCTTCCAGCGGCGGCTTGCCGCGCATTTCGCCGAGCTGGACCAGGGTCTTGCCGACGGCGTCCCCGTTGGCCTCGGTGCGCGTGCTGGTGACGAAGATGCCGTCCACGCCCGCGAAGGCCACGAAGTTGTCCCAGCCGAGGATGCCCTCGCGGATGTCGCGGAGCATGCGCGCACGGGATTTCTCGTCGGCGAGACGCTCCAGGAGCTTGTCCGTGCCGCCCGCGTGGGCCCACGGGGGCAGGATGGCCCCGAGCATGGTCGATCCCGCCACGTAGGGGTACTGGTCGATGGTCACCTTCAGGCCCTCTTCGGCGGCCCGGTCGAGCAGCCCGAGGACGCGCTCGAACTTGTCGGCGTTGTACTTGCCGCAGATCTTGAAGTGGGAGAAGTGCACGTGTACGCCGGTGTTGCGGGCGATGTCGAGGACCTCGGCCATGGATTCGAGGATGGTGTCGGCCTCGCTGCGCTGGTGGATGACCAGCGGGCGGCCGAACTCGGCGGCCACCGAGCAGAGCGCCTCCATCTCGGCCTTGTCCGCGTAGGTGCAGGGCGGGTAGATCAGCCCGGTGGACAGGCCGAAGGCCCCTGCCTCCAGTTCGCGCCGAAGCACCGCCTGGAGCAGTTTGAGGTCGCCGGGATTGGCCTGACGGTCGTCCAACCCCATGGCCTCCATGCGCACGTTGCCGTGCGGGGCCAGGTAGCAGAGGTTGGTGCCCGCGCCGGATTGTTCCAGGCGCGACAGGTAGCCGTCGGTGGTCTCCCAGGTCCAGTCCAGGGTCTCGGACTCGCCCTCCAGGCCGCTCAGGTTCTTGCGCCAGGCCGGGATGTGCCGCTTGGGCAGGGGGGCCATGGAGATGCCGTCCTGGCCCAGGATTTCCGTGGTCACGCCCTGGCGGATCTTGGGCTGGATGAACGGGTCCTCCATGACCACCAGGTCCGAGTGTGAGTGGGTGTCGATGAAGCCGGGGCAGACCACGCGGCCCTTTGCGTCGATGGTCCGGGCCGCTTCGGGCGCCGTCGGCCCCACGTGGGTGATGACGCCGTCCTCGACGCGCACGGCGCCGGGCGTGGCCGGGCTGCCGGTGCCGTCGATGATGCGGGCGTTTTCGATACGGATGCTCATGCCGATTCCTCGGGGGTTACTCGCAGGCGAGCAGGGCCTCGATGAGGGCCTTGTAGCCTGTGGTGACCTTGTGCAGTTGGTCCACCTCGATGTGTTCGTCGATGGTGTGGGCCAGGTTCTCGCGGGACGGGCCGTAGCCGAGTGTGCGGATGCCCGCCTCGCCCGCGTAGTGGGAGCCGTTGGTGCAGAAGGAGTAATGGGACAGGCCGGGTTCGAGTCCGGCGCCGCGCAGCCCGGCCAGGGCGGCGGCCACAAAGGGGGCGTCCTGGTCGAACAGCCAGCCGGGGAAGAACCGTTCGCCCTGGATGTGCACGCCGGTATAGCACTTCTCACGGCCCTTGGCGAAGTACGCCTTGGCCTTGAAGTCCGGGTTGGCCGCGGACAGCCGGGCGATGGCCTCGTTGATGGGGGCCAGGACCGATTCCGGAGTCTCGCCCACCAGCAGGCGTCGGTCGTAGGTGGCCCGGCAGCCGCTGGGCACCACGGACGAGCCGGGGTAGGGCGTGGACTTGATGTCCGTGAGCACGCAGATGCCCTTGCCCAGGACGTCCTGGACGGGCTCCTCGATGTCGGCGATCTCGCGGATCAGGTCGGTCATCAGGTGCACGGCGTTGACGCCCGCGTCCGGGTTGGCCGAGTGGGCGGGTACGCCCATGGTCTCGACCACGATCTCGGCGCGGCCGCGCTGGCCGATCTTGAGGTTCAGCTCGGACGCCTCGCCGATGATGACGAAGTCCGGCTTGACCGCCTGGGATATCTCGCGCGCGGCGATGCCCTCGAAAAGCTCCTCGTGGACCACGCCGGCCACGCAGACCTCGCCAGCGAATTTGCTTCTGGTCTCCTTGGCGAACCAGGCGGCGGCCCCGACCATGGCGGACAGGGCGCCCTTCATGTCCGAAGTGCCCCGGCCGTAGACCTTGCCGTCCACGATGTCCCCGCCGAACGGGGCCTGGGTCCAGGCCGACGGGTCGGGCACGGGGACCACGTCCATGTGCCCGTCGAACAGGATGCACGGGCCGGGCTTGTTGCCCTTGATGCGGCCCAGGACGTTGCCGTAGCGGTCAACGGTGACCTTGTGGAAGCCGTTGGCCTCCATGGCGGCGGCCAGGGCCCTGGCCACGTCGTTCTCCTCGCCGGACACGCTGGGCAGGGAGACCAGCTCCTGGCACAGGGCCACGCTCAGGTTGCAGTATTTTTCCTTGTTCGGCATGTCGCCCTCCTAGCCTTCGAGCAGACCGGTGCGAGCGTTGAATTCGTTGATCAGCCTGTCCACCTCGGGGGCCAGCTTTTGGACGGACTTCCAGTAGTTCTCGTCGTACCACTGGGCCTGGATGTCCTCGAAGGCCATGCCCTGCTGTTCGATCCAGGTGTAGTACTTGAGGTTGTGGATGCGCTTGCGGTCGTAGTAGCCGAGCTCCTCCATGTTGTCGATGGCCGTGGCGGCCAACATGCCGCGCGAATAGGCGGCGTCCTTTTCGCCGTATGCGCCCTTATCCTCGGTCAGCTCGGCCAGGCGGCTCTGGTACATCTCCATGGAGTCCGTGGCCACGCTCAGGACCACGTCGTCCTCGCCCAACTCGTAGTACTTGGCGAACTTGACGGCCGAGATCATGTTGGCCACCGAGGAGATGCCCAGCAGGTGCAGGTTGTCGGCGATCTCGTCCGGCACGCCGTGCTCCTTGAGGGCCTTGACGCCCGCGGGCTCGTTGAACAGCCGGATGAGGTTCATGGGCACCTCGTCGTCCACGGCGATGACCATGTCCGTGTTGCGCACGTTGTGCACCCAGGGCACGTGCTTGTCGCCGATGCCCTCGATGCGGTGCGCGCCGAACCCGTTGTTCAGCAGGGTGGGGCATTGCAAGGCCTCGCAGGCGGCCACCTTGACGTGGGCGTACTGCTGCTTGAGGTAGTCGCCGCTGGCCAGGGTGCCGCCCGAGCCCGTGGACAGGACCACGCCCTTGAACCGCTTGTCCGCGTCGTCGGTCAGGGACTCGACCAGCTCGACCATGGCCCGGCCGGTCACGGTGTAGTGCCACAGGTAGTTGCCCATGTCGTCGAACTGGTTGAAGATCATGATGTCGTCGCCGCTCTTCCGCAGCTCCCAGCACTTGTCGAAGATCTCCTTGACGTTGGACTCGGAACCCGGGGTCTTGATGGTCTCGCCCGCCACCTGGGACAGCCAGTCGAAGCGCTCCCGGCTCATGCCCTCGGGCAGGATGGCGATGGATTCGCAGCCGAGCAGGTTGGAGTCGTAGGCCCCGCCACGGCAGTAGTTGCCGGTGGACGGCCAGACCGCCTTCTGCCTGCGCGGGTCGAACTGGCCGGTGACCAGGCGCGGGGCCAGGCAGCCGAAGGCCGCGCCGACCTTGTGGGCCCCGGTGGGGAACCACTTGCCGACCAGCATGACGATGCGCGCGGGCACGCCGGTCAGGGAGGAGGGCAACTCGATGTGGTTCACGCCCGCATACGTGCCGCCGCTCACGGCGGGCTCGTTCTTCCAGGTGATGCGGAAGAGGTTCAGGGGGTTGAGGTCCCACAGCCCCACGGAGCCCAACTTCTCCTTGACGGCGGCCGGAATCTTCTCCGGGTGGCACATCTGTTCCAGGGTGGGGATGACGATATTCTTCTCGCGCGCGCAGGCCACGGCGCTTTCCAGGCCCTGCGGGTTGATGGTCAGGTCAAGCATGGTTGTCCGTCCTTTATCAGTTATGATTCTTGGTTTCGCGTAGTGTTGTCCAGGGCGTCTTCCAGGGCGCCGAGGGTCGGGGCGATGACCGGGGGCTCGGCGTCGCAGGCCTTGATGGTCGCGTCCACGTCCTTGAGCCCGGAGCCGGTCACGAGCAGCACGCAGGTCTCGTCCCCGGCCACCAGGTCCCGGTCCAGGGCCGCGTGCAGCCCGGCCAGGGGCGAGGCTCCGGCGGGTTCGGCGAACACGCCGCTGGCGCGGGCCAGTTCCGGGATGGCCGCGAGGATGGCCTCGTCGGACACGCGCAGGAAGGCCCCGCCCGTGCCGTTGACCGCGGCCAGGGCCTTGCGGCGGTCGCGGGGCAGCCCCGCGGAAATACTGTCGGCCACGGTGTGGGCCCGGATGGCCGGAAAGGTCACCGGGTCGGCCCCTTCCTTCCAGCAGCGGTACAGGAAGTCGCTGCCCTCGGCCTGGACGCCCATGAGCCGGGGCAGGCGGTCGATCCAGCCCAGCCGGAACATGTCCATGAACCCCTTGTGCAGGCCGGAGATGATGCAGCCGTCGCCCACGCCCACGAACACGGCGTCCGGGCACTGCCAGCCGAGCTGTTCGCAGATCTCGAAGGCGGCGGTCTTCTTGCCTTCGGCCATGTACGGGTTGAAGCCGGTGTTGCGGTTGTACCAGCCGTATTCCCTCGCGGCCTTCAGGCACAGTTCGAAGGCGTCGTCGTAGCTGCCGTCCACCAGGAAGACCCTGGCCCCGTAGGCCAAAAGCTGGGCTACTTTGGCCCTCGGGGCCGAGCGGGGCACGAAGATGGTGCAGGCCATGTCGCTCGCCGCGCACATGCCCGCCAGGGCGGCGGCCGCGTTGCCGGTGGAGGCGGTGGTGATCATATCCGCGCCGGCCTCGCGCGCCTTCATCACGGCCAGGGCGCTGGCCCGGTCCTTGAGGGAGCCGGTGGGCTGGCGGGAGTCGTCCTTGACGTACAGGGTGCCGAGACCGACCGATTTGGCCAGGCGGCCGGTCTCGTAGAGCGGGGTCCAGCCCACGCTCGCGGCCGGAGCCGGGGTGTCGGGCAGGACCGGCAAAAGCGGGCGGTAGCGCCACTGGCTGCATGTCCTGTCCTGGGCCAGGCTCTGGGGGGAAATTCGTCGCCCGATGGCGTCGTAGTCGTATTCGATGTCCAGGATGCCTTCGTTGCCGTGGTCCGGACAGACGTAGTCCACCTCGCCGGGGAGGTAGGTCTTGCCGCAGATGGTGCAGCGCATTCCTGTGATGTGATCGGGCCGGGGTGTCTTGTTCATGTCTTTGCTTGCGGTTGTGATGGCCGGGCGGCGGGGTGGTCCCGCCGCCCGGCGTTCAAGCCTTGGGCCGGTTACTTGGAGGCCTCTTTGATGGCTTCCAGGAACGAGTTCAGCATGTCCTTGCCCTCGGCGCCGAAGTGCTCTTCGAGGTACTTCATGACGACCGGCTGGGAAGCGGCGCGGAAGCGCTCCTTCTCGGACTCGGGCAGGGTGTAGATTTCCATCTTCTTGGACAGGAAGGGCAGGCCGCGGTCGGACGCCTCGATGGCGTTGGCGATGCCGCGCGAGACCACGATGGCGGTCTTGGCGGCGCTCTCGACGACCTGGCGCTCGGACGGGGTCAGGGAGTTGTAGAAGTCCATGTTCATCAGCCAGACGTGGGGCGCGAACAGGTGGTTGGAGATGGTCAGGTACTTCTGGACCTCATACAGCTTGGCGAACTCGACGATGGGCACCGGGTTCATCTGGCCGTCGGCCACGCCGGTCTGCAGGGAGGTGTAGACCTCGGACCAGGCGATGGACACGGGCTGGCCGCCCAGGGAGGAGACGAGCATCTTGTGGGTGTCCAGGCCCATGGTGCGGATCTTCAGGCCCTTCATGTCTTCCAGGGTCTTGATCGGGTGTTTGGAGTTGGTGAACTGGAAGAAACCGCCGGAGTCGGAGAAACCGAGGCACTTCATGCCGGTCTTGGCGGAGATGTCGCCGGCCAGTTTCTTGCCGAAGGGACCGTCGAAGACTTCGTAGGCCACGGCGTGGTTGGGGAAGGCGAACGGCACGTCGAGCACGGAGATCATGGGGTAGACGCTGCCCACCGCGCCCACGGAGTGCACGCCGAGCTGGATGATGCCGTCCTTGACCTGCTGGACCACTTCGGCGTCCTTGCCGAGCTGGCCGCTGGGGAATATCTGGACCTGGACCTCGCCGTTTGTGCCGGACTCGACCAGGTTCTTGAAGACCACGGCGGCCGCGCCGGACGGGTTGTCGAAGGCGCCGTTCTTGTTCAGGTGGTGCATCTTGATGACCTTGGCGGCCAGCGCACCCTGGGCCGAGCACAGCATCAAGGCCGCCACGGCGATCAGGACAGTCAGTTTCTTACCGATTCTCATAGGATCCTCTCATGGTTTGTTCCGCTACATGTCGAGCAGAAGTTTGGGGAAAAACATGGCCAGGTCCGTCCAGAAGGTGGTCAGGAAGAGCACGCCCACCTCCACGAGTATGAACGGCCACAGGGAAGCGCTGATGCGCTCTATGCGCTCGCCCGTGACCGAGGAGAGCACGAAGATGCAGGCCCCCACGGGCGGGGTCATGAGCGATATGTTCAGGGTCAGGACGATCATCACGCCCGCGTGCACCGGGTTCATGCCGATGGCCTGGGTCAGGGTGCCGAGCATGGGCGTCAGGATGATCAGCGCCGCGTTGATGTCCATGAACATACCGATGCCCAGGAGCAGGAGCAGGATCATGGCCTTGACCATCCACGGGGTGGTGGACAGGGACAGGAAGGCGTCCGCGATCTGCTGCGGGATCTGCATGAAGGTCATCCACCAGCTCAGGATCGAGGCCGAGGCGATGATCAGGAAGACCACGCCGGTGATCCGGGCCGTGCGGATGAGCATCTCCACGATGTCGTTGAAGGTCAGGTTGCGGTGGATGACCACGCCCACGAACAGGGCGTAGAAGACCGCGATGGCCGCCGCCTCGGTGGGGGTGACGATGCCGCCCAGGATGCCGCCCAGGATGATGGCGGGCATGATCAGGGCGAGCAGCGACCCCTTGAAGGCGAAGAGAATCTCACGAAGCGACGGGCTGCCTTCCTTCTTGGGCAGGCCGAGCTTGCGCCCGAGCGCCACGATCAGGGCCATGCACACCAGGCAGATAAGCAGGCCGGGCAGGATGCCCGCCGCGAACAGCCCGGCGATGGACACGCCCGCCAGCGACCCGTAGATGACCATCAGGTTGGACGGCGGGATGGTCGGTCCGATGATCGAACCCGCGGCGGTGACCGCGCAGGCGAACGGCCGGGAATAGCCCTGCTTGACCATGGCCGGGACCAGGGTGTTGCCGAAGGCCGCCGCGTCGGAAACGGCCGCGCCGGTCATGCCCGCGAAGAGCACCGAGGCGAGCATGTTCGAGTGGGCCAGGCCGCCGCGCAGGTAACCCACCAGGGCGTCGGCCAGGTTGGCGATGCGCTGGGTCATGCCCACGCGGTTCATGATCTCGCCCGCCAGGATGAAGAAGGGCATGGCCATGAAGGTGAACAGGTTCAGCCCCTCGAAGAATCGTTTGGGGGCCATGACCAGGAAGTTGTCTCCGCCCACCTGGACCAGGCCGGCCACGCCCGCGATGCCGAGCACGAAGCCGATGGGCACGCCGACGAGCAGCAGGCCGAAGAAGATGATGGCGACGGTCAGCATCAGGCGGCCTCCTTCCTGGTGAACAAGGGGGTGATCCCGGCCGCGTCGCGGATCATGACCGCAGCGATCTGGACGGCCGTGAGTCCGGCGGTGACCGGTACGGCGGTGAAGGGCAGGAACATGGTCATGCCGAAGATGGTCGCGTACTGGTTCGCCCCGCCCTTGGCCATGGTCACGCCGTAGTATGTCAGGAACAGGAAGAAACCCAGGCCGAGCAGGTCGAGGACCATGCGCGCGGGCATCTGTAAGTTCAGCGGGAGCCGGGAGAAGACCAGGTCCAGCCCGATGTGCTCGCGCCGGTAGGCGCAGCAGGGCACGGCCAGGAGCGCGGCCCAGATCATGATGTAGCGGGCCAGTTCCTCGGTCCAGGTGACCCCCAGGGCCAGGGCGTAGCGTTCGAGAATCCCGAACCAGACCACGCCGATCATCCCGGCCACCAGCAGGGCGCAGAGCCGCTCCAGGACGTAGTTCAGCCGGTAGGAAAACCGTTCCACGGCGCCTGCCAGGATGACGAAGGGTGTTGTTTGTTGTGTTTGCATAGTGTGTGTGGTTTGAGGTGATGCCCCGTTAAAGCAGATACCGTGCCAGCCTGGAGGGCGCTGCGAGATTTTTTACCGTTTTGGTATTTTTTTGATATAACCTTTAATATCAGTATGTTATTTGTAAATTATTGCACCGGTTTCACCGGGCGGCAATGCGCGATATTGCTTGAACCCCAGAGTGATTACGATTATGTCACAAGTGTTTTCATTTTGATACCGGCGGCCGTCTTGCCGAGCCGCCGAGCGAAAACGACACGATGCCGGGTTGTTGCGGCCCTGCCACAATGGTTGTGGCGCAACGACAGTATCGTTCTGATACCGGGGATGGTGCCCCATCGGAGAACGCGCAATGGAAGTGAACGTGGAGAACGTGCCCCAGGACCTGTGGGAGATCAGCGGGGCCGCGGCCAAGTACGCGGCGGTCATATCAAGAGTGTTGCGGGTGGACGTGGAGATCGTGGACGGCAACCTCTACCGCGTGGCCGGGACCGGGCGGTTCTCCGGGCTGGTGGGCAAGCAGATGTCCTCGGCCAGCGGCGTGTACCGGCAGGTGCTCAAGACCGGGCGGCCCCTGGTCATCCGCGAGCCCGGCTTCTCCGAGTTCTGCGCCGACTGCCCCAACTGGCAGTCCTGCGACGAGACCTTCGAGATGAGCACGCCCATCCTGTACAGGGGCACCGTGGTCGGGGTCATCGGATTCGTCTGCTTCACCGAGGAGCAGAAGGCCCACATCCAGGACAACTTCGAGGTCTTCTTCGACTTTCTGGCCCAGATGGCCGACATCCTGGCCTCCAAGGTGGTCGAGTCCATGGAGTACGCCCGCAGCCTGGCGCTGGGCCAACTGCTCGAAACCGTGGTGGACAAGGTGGACGAGGGCGTACTCCTGCTCGCCCCGGACGGGCGCATCGTCCGCTCCAACCGCGCCGCCCAGCAGATCCTCGACTTCCCCCTCGAAGGCCAGGACGCCATCAAGGTCGAACTCCTGCGCGGCGAAACCCGCCTGCTCCAATACACCGAATACACGGTCAGCCTCCAGGGGCGGTCCCACGACGTGGCCGGGAACGAGTACCGCCTCCAGCACGGCGAGAGCTCCAGCATGTTCATGTTCCGCGACGCCCAGCTCATGCACGACGACGCCCTGCGCCTGGCATCCTCCCACGAACGCCTTGGCCTGGACGCCATCCTCGGCACCTCGGACGTCATCGTCACCCTCAAGGAACAGGTGGCCCGGTTCGCGGACTCCAACTCCTCGGTCCTGGTCACCGGCGAGTCCGGCACCGGCAAAGAGCTCGTGGCCCGCGCCCTGAACGAGGAGGGCGGCCGCAAGGAGGGGCCGTTCGTGGCCATCAACTGCGGGGCCATCCCCGAGACCCTGCTCGAAAGCGAGCTCTTCGGCTACGTGGGCGGGGCGTTCACCGGGGCCAACCCCAAGGGCAAGATGGGCCGGTTCGAACAGGCCAACGGCGGCACACTCTTCCTGGACGAGATCGGCGACATGCCCCTGCATCTCCAGGCCAAGCTGTTGCGCGCCCTGGAACAGCGCGAGGTCACCCGGCTCGGCTCCACCCAGCCCACGGCCATCGACGTGCGCGTGGTCTCGGCCACCAACCGCAACCTCGAAGAGATGGTCCACAACGGCACCTTCCGCGAAGACCTCTTCTACCGTCTCAACGTCATCCCCATCCACATCCCGCCCCTGCGTGAGCGCCCGCGCGACATCCACCTGCTGTCCAAGGTTTTTCTCGAACAGAGCATGGACCGGCTGGACAAGGAAATCCTGACCATCAAGGAGTCCTTCTGGTCCGCGGTCAGCGAATACCACTGGCCCGGCAATGTCCGCGAACTCCAGAACTCCATTGAATACGTGGCCAATGTGGTCGACTCCCCGGCCGTCATCACCCGCGAGACCCTGCCCCTCAAGGTCCGCTCCGGCATGCACGAGTCCGAATACGCCGACTACAACCTCGAAACCATGGAACGAACCCTCATCCAGCAGGCCCTCAAAGCCTTCGGCGACGAAACCGGTACCAAGGCCGCCAAGGAACGCGTGGCCCAAAAACTGGGTATCGGCATCGCCACGCTGTACCGCAAGATCAAGAAGTACGGTTTGGAATAGCCTCCGGCGGCCGGGGGAAGGGGGAAAGGGAACCCTTTGAAAAGGGCTTCCCTTTCCCCCTTTCCCCTTTCCTTCCGAAACTTTTTGTTTCCGCTTCGCGGGGAGAGTTACGCCGATTGGTTTTCATTTCAAAACGACGTCCCCCGCGCCCGCACGGATTCCGCCGAAGGCGGCGATAAAAAGTTCTGGAGGGGGAGTCCAGAGGGGGAACCTCTTCCAAGAGGTTCCCCCTCTGGCCGCCGGAGGCAAAAAAAAGGCCGGGTGCGCGTCAGCGCACCCGGCCTTTTTTCGTCGCCGCCTAGCTGTGGCAGGGCGGGATGCGTTGGCGCGGGGGGCGGGGGATGAATTGGCCTTGGCCGGGTTGGGCGGTGACCCGATCGTTTTCGAAGACGACGTCGCCGGACAGGATGGTCATGACGGGCGAGCCGGTGAAGGTCATGCCTTCGAATATGCTGTAGTCGATGGCGTGGCGGTGGGTCTTGGCCGACACGGTGTGTTGCTTTTTCGGGTCCCAGAGGACCAAGTCGGCGTCGGCGCCGGGCGCGATAACGCCCTTGCGCGGGTGGATGTTGTAGATTTTCGCGGCATTGGTGGAGGTCACGGCCACGAACTGTTCCGGGGTGATGCGGCCCTTGGCCACGCCTTCGCTGAAGACGATGCGCATGCGGTCTTCCAGGCCGGGCGCGCCGTTCGGGATCTTGGTGAAGTCGTCCAGGCCGAGGTTGCGCTGGGCCTGGGTGAAGGTGCAGTTGTCGCTGCCGATGACCCGGATGTGGCCGTCGGCGAGCCCCTGCCACAGGGCCTCGCGGTGCTCGGCGGAGCGGAAGGGCGGGCTCATGACGTAGCGGGCGGCGATTTCCGGGTCATCGTTGAAGTACACGGACTCGTCCAGGAGCAGGTGGCCGCACAGGGACTCGGCGTAGACCTCCTGTCCCGTGGCCTGGGCGCGGATGACCGCGTGCAGGGCGTCCTCGCAGCTCATGTGCACGATGTAGATGGGCGCGCCCGCGATCTTGGCGAGCGCGATGGCGTGGTAGGTGGCCTCGCCCTCGGCGATAGGCGGGCGGGACAGGACGTGTCCCCGGGGCTGGGTGATGCCCTTGTCCAGGAGCTTGCGCTGCATGTAGGTGATGATCTCGTCGTTTTCGGCGTGCACGGTGCAGAGCGCGCCCAGTTCGCGGGCCAGGGCGAAGCTGGCGAGCATCTGCTCGGGCTCGAGCATGAGCGAGCCCTTGTAGGTGGTGAAGTGCTTGAAGGAGTTGACGCCGCGTTCCTCGGCCAGGACGCGCAGCTCTTTGGCGGCCTGCTCGTCGAACCAGGTCACGGTGGCGTGGTAGGAGTAGTGGCAGGTGGCCTTGGCCGCGCGCTCCATGCAGATGTCGCAGGCCTCCAGGTAGGACTGGCCGTACTTGGGGTTGATGAAGTCGATGACCATGGTGGTTCCGCCGGACAGGGCGGCGCGGCCGCCGTTGTCGAAGCCGTCGGCGGTGCGGGTGACCGGGGTGGGCATCTCCAGGTGGGTGTGCGGGTCGATGCCGCCGGGGATGACCATGAGGCCCTTTGCGCCGAGAGTGCGGTAGTCCGGCCCCGCGCCGAGGTTGGGGGCCACTTCCCTGATCACGGTGTCCTCGATGAGCACGTCCGCGTATTCCGAGCGGTCCGCGTTCACGACCAGACCGTTTTTGATGAGCAGTTTCATTATGTTGCCTCGTGTTTCGGTCAGGCCTGTACGGAGCGCCGCCGGAACCATTCGCTGATCACGATGACCAGGATGTTGAACAGGACGATGAGCATGGCCAGGGCGTTCAGGCTCGGGGAGAGGTGGAACCGGAAGTCCGAGGCCACCAGCACGGACAGGGGCTGGGCCCGGCCGCTGGTGAAGTAGGAGACCGTATACTCGGCGTTGGACAGGACGAACGAGATGAACGATCCGGCCAGGATGCCGTTTTTCATCAGCGGCAGGGTCACCCGTCGGAAGGTCTGCCAGGGCGTGGCCCCGAGGTCTCCGGCGGCCTCCTCCAGCCGCTTGTCCACGCGGAACAGGACCGAGGCGATGATCACGGTGACGAACGGCAGGATGATCATGGATTGGGAGATCCACACGGTGTAGAGGCCCTTGGGAATGCCCACGTCGTTGAGAAAGGTCACCTGGGCGATGGCGAAGATGAGCTTGGGCACGAAGAAGGGCAGCACGAGCAGGGCCAGGAAGGCGGTCTTGCCCTTGAACTTGTGGCGCGTCAGGACCAGGGCGGCCATGGAGCCGAGCACGGTGGTGATGATGGTCACCGGGAAGGCCACGGCCATGGTGGTCAGCAGCCCCTTGAAGATGCGGCCGTCGTGCAGGATCTGGGTGTACCAGTCGAAGGTGAACCCGGTCAGGGGGAAGGCGATCATGTCCGAGGCGTTCAGGGAGAACAGGCCCATGAGCATGATCGGCAGGTAGACGAAGCCGTAGACCACGAAGGTGTAGCCGCGCAGGGCGGCCCATCCGGAGAGGCGCATTATTTCGCCCCCCTGATGCCGCGTCCCCAGGGGGACTTGTAGAAGAGATACACGGCGGCGGTGATGAACGCGGCCATGGCGGTCAGGAGGACCCAGGCCAGCGCCGAGCCCGTGGGCCAGTCGAAGGCCGCGCCGAACATGTCGTGGATGGCGCTGGTCACGGTCACGCCCGAGGAGCCGCCGATGAGCTGCGGGGTCAAGTAGTCGCCGACCACCAGGACGAAGACCATCATGAATCCGGCGATGAGGCCGGCCCCGGTCAGGGGCAGGACCACCTTGAAGAAGGTGGCCGCGTGGCGGCAGCCCAGGTCCATGGCGGCTTCGAGATAGGAATCGTCCATGGCCTCGATGGCCGCCCACAAGGGCAGGACCATGAACGGCAGGTAGTTGTAGGTCAGGACCACCACCGTGGAAAAGGGCGAGAAGAGGAGCACCCAGATGGGCTCCTTGATGATCCCCAGCCACATGAGCAGGGAGTTGAGCACGCCCTCGGCCCCGAGGACCACCCGCCAGGCGAAGATGCGGATCAGGTCGCCGGTGTACAGCGGGATGAGCAGCAGGGTGAGCAGCGGAGCCTTGTAGACCTTGACCCTTTTCGCGATGAAGAAGGCCAGCGGGTAGGCGATGACCGAGCAGATGGCCGCGATGCCGATGCCGTACATCAGCGCCTTGATCACCAGGCCGCGGTAGGTCGCGCTTTCGAGGACCCGGGCGTAGTTGGCCAGGGTGGGCTCGCGCAGGATGGCCACGAAGTCCACCTGGAAAAAACTGTAGCTGAACAGCACGGCCAGGGGGGCCACGCAGAAGACGGCCAGGAACAGGACGTTGGGCCCGGTCAGGGCCAGCAGGGTCAGTTGCCGGACGCGGTCGATGCGCTTTGAGCTCATAGCGCGCCGCCTCCCTCGGGGGGGGCGCCGTGGACCACGCGCAGCCGGTGGCCCGGCACGGCCAGGTCCAGGGAATCGCCGGGCTCGGCCGGAACGTCGTGGGACAACCGGGCCACGATGCGCTGCCCGGCCACCTCCACCTCGACCATCTTGACGCTGCCCTGGAAGACCACGTGGGTGACCGTGGCTCTGAAGGTCATGGATTGCGCCTCGGGCGCGCCCACGGGTTGGGTGTCCTCGGCCCGGACGCACAGGCAGGCGGGTTCATTCACGGCGACCTTGGGGCTGCTCGGGGCCTCGATGGTTCCGAGCGGGGTCTCGATGGCCGCCTTGCCGGACGCTTTGTCGACCGAGACGACCGTGCCGGGGACGAGGTTCGCGCCGCCGATGAAGTCGGCCACGTAGGCATTGACCGGGGCATGGTAAATTTCTTCGGGACAGGCCGCCTGTTCGATGCGTCCGCCGTTCATGACGATGATGATGTCGGACAGGGCAAAGGCCTCCTCCTGATCGTGGGTGACGTAAAGGAAACTCATGGCCAGCCGCTGCTGGAGGTCCTTGAGCTCCACCTGCATGTGGCGGCGCATCTTGAGGTCCAGCGCACCGAGCGGTTCGTCGAGCAGGAGCAGCTTGGGCTCGTTGACGAAGGCGCGGGCCAGGGCCACGCGCTGCTGCTGCCCGCCCGAGAGCTGGGACGGGTAGCGCGCGGCCATGGACTCCATCTTGACGGTTTCGAGCGCCTTGTCCACGCGGCGTTTGACCTCGATCTTGGGCAGCTTGCGCAGGTTCAGGCCGAAGGCCACGTTGTCGGCCACGCGCAGGTGCGGGAACAGGGCATAGTTCTGGAAGACCGTGTTGATGGGGCGCTCGTAGGGCATGACGCCCATGAGCGGGGTGCCCTGGAGGGTGAGCGAGCCGTCGGTCACGGACTCGAACCCGCCGATCATGCGCAGGATGGTGGTCTTGCCGCAGCCGGACGGGCCCAGAATGGTCACGAAGCAGTCGTCCGGAATGTCGAAGTCCACCCCGTGCACGGCGCGGAACGACCCGTAGTCCTTGGTCAGGCCCCGGGCCTCCAGCAGGACGCTGGAGGCCGGGGTCGTTGTGCAATGGCGGTTCATGGACTAGCTGGCCTTCACTTCGTTCCAGATGCGCACCCACTTGCCGTAGTCGGCCGGGTTTTCCTTCCAGACGAAGCTGTCCATGACGCTGAGGTCCTTGATGAAGATGCGGTCCTGCTCCTCCGGGGTCAGCTTGGCGCGGGCCGTGGAGGTGGAGATGGCGTACGGGCCGTCCAGGGCGAGCTTGTAGCCGTAGTCCGGGCCGAGCACGTAATTGATCAGTTCGTGTGCGGCGGCGGCCCCTTCCGGAGAGGCGTCCTTGGGGATGGCGCAGGTGTCGCACCAGCCGATGACCCCTTCCTTGGGCTTGGCCATGCCCATGTCGATGCCCTTGGCGCGCAGGTCGTAGTAGGGCGGGACCCAGGAGAAGGCGCAGACCACCTCGCCGGTGGCGAACAGGTTGGTCAGGTCGGCGATGGAGTTCCAGTAGGTGCGCAGCAGCTTCTTCTGGGCGATGCAGGCCTTCTTGCACTCGGCCAGTTCCTTGTCGTCCATCTTGAAGATGCGCTCGCGCGGGATGCCGACGTACATGGCGGCGATGGCGATGGCCTCCAGGGCGTAGTCGCGCATGGCCAGGCGGCCCTTGTACTTCTCACCCTCGAACAGGGTGGACCAGTCGGGTTCCTTGTCCATCAGGTCGGCGCGGTAGACGATGGGGTTGATGCCCCAGTAGAACGGGATGCCGTAGGTCTTGCCGTCCTTCTTGCCCAGCGGGGTGTTCATGAACGGGGCGTAGCGTTTGGCCGCGTTGGGAATCTTGGAAAGGTCGAGCGGCTGGAGCAGGTCGGCGGCCACGTAAAGCTCGACCTTGTCCAGGCCCGGGGTAATCAGGTCCCAGTCGGCCCCGCCGCCCGCCCGGATCTTGGCGAACTGCTCGTCATCGGAGCCGATGAACCCCTTGTCGATGGAAATACCGGTGGATTTGACGAAGTCGGCCACGTACTTGTCGTAGGCCAGGTTCTCCCAGGTAAGCCAGTGCACGGCCCTGTCCGCGGCCCAGGACAAGCCCGGAACGGTGCCGAGCATGGTGCCCACGGCGCCCATGGCCGAATATTTCAGGAACTCCCTTCTGCGCATATGTCCTCCTTGGTGTGGTACTGCTGCGATTGGCAGGCGCACGTTGTTGATGGAATGACTTGAGCAATATGCGTACCACCTCGGCGGCGAATATGGATTGAATTGTTAAAAATGTAAAAACAAGTAGCTTTTGTATGGGTGTTGTCCTCTGCTTTTCCCGTTATTGCAAAAAACGGCAACCATTGGCCTGACTGGCTCGCGGCCGGTTTTCAGGCAGGGTTCATGGGCTGTGTCGGAGGGGAGCCACGTTCATGCCGCAATCCTTGCCGGACCTGCCCACGACTCCCCCATCCGGGGGCTCCGGTTGTATCATTTTGAGAACGGGCGAGCGCGCGCCTGGCTGAGGTGCGGTTTCAACTTGTTGATATGGCAATGTTTCTGGTTGGCGTTGAATCGGAATGGGACGTGTTATCGAAATGATATTCAGGTTGACAATTATGTGCCACACAATCGAGCCGGGATGGATTCCGGCGGGCGGGGGTGTCGGTTTGTCCTTGCGGAAGATGCCACCGGGGGGTATATTGCCGTTCTCCACGCGAACACGGAAGCGCGCTGGTCCCCTGTTGCACCGGCCGGGACCGCGGACCGCCACGGGCGGGAAGCGGTTTTTTCATTGCCCGCGATTTTTACGGGCCGTTTCGCCAACCTCAACCCCACATCGTCCAAGACATGAAATCCAATCTCTCCGAACTCACTCCCCTTGCCCCTCTCGACCTGGCCGCTCCGGCCGACGAGGACCTCGAAATCTTCAAACCCGAGAACGTCTGTTCCAAGATGATCCGCTACAAGGTCGAGAATGGCCGGCTGACGCGCCTTGACTTCACCGGCGGGTGCGACGGCAACCTCAAGGCCATCGCCGCCCTGGTGGAAGGCATGAAGGTCGAGGACGTGGTGGACAAACTCAAGGGCATCACCTGCGGGAAGAAGGACACTTCCTGCGTCGACCAGCTCTGCGTCGCCCTGCTGGGCGGCAGTCACTGATCGGGCGGCTTTTCCCGGCCGGCATAACCGCCGTCAGGCCGCCTCGCGCTTCTTTGCGCCCCAGGGGCAGACCTTGATGCACACGCCGCAGATGGACGCGCCGATGTTCTCCATCCTGGCGCAGACCTCGCGCACGTGGCGGACGCAGCGCTCGAAGTGCAGGGCCTCGTCCCTGGAGGCGTAGTGCGAGTCGGTGTTCACGTTCTTGATGGCCCCGGCCGGGCAGGCGTCCGTGCATTTGGTGCACCCGCCGCAACGGTTTTTGAGGGGCTCGTCCGAAACCAGGTCCGCATCGGTCAGCACGGTGACCAGCCGGATGCGCGGGCCGTAGTCCGGGCTGACCGTGAGCAGACTCTTGCCCTGCCAGCCGATCCCGGCGGCCACGGCCACGGCCTTGTGCGACAGGTAGGAGACGTTGCGCTCCTCGTCGAGGGTCTGGCTGGCGGGCAGGGGCATGGCCCTGGCCCCGCGCTCCTCGATGTACCGGGTGACCTTGAGCGCCGTCTCGTCCAGCAGAGCGTTCACCCGTAAATAGTGCGAGGCGTAGATCGGCGTGGGCCGGTCCGTGATGGTCTCCATGATCGACCCGCTCAGGGCCACGGCCAGGGACACTGCGTAGCGGAATCCGTCCAGGAGATCGGGCGGCATGGTCTCGATGCCCCGGAGCCGGTCGAGGTCGGCGATGCGGGCCACGGTCGCGCCCGCGTCCACTGCGAATCCCTTGAGTTCTTTACTGTTCATGCCCATAGGCTAGCAACGCTTCCGCTTCCTTACAAGCGAACTTTCCGTCTCACGCCCGCCCCGCCGCACCGATGCGCGGATGCATTTCTTCAAGCCCCGGTTTGCGACGGGCGTGTTCGTGTGCTATGATTATACGTTGTATGATCCGCAATTATCGAGACAAGGAGAGGCATGAAGACGTTTTTAACTCTATGGAACGAAGCGGCAATAACCTCGCTCGGCCTGTTCTGGACGGCCTTCTGGGCCTTCGGGCTGGGCTATCTGGTCAGCAGCATGATCCAGGTCTTCGTCACCCGCAGCCGCATGAAGCGGGGCATGGGCACGGCCACGGCCGGGAGCGTCGCGTTCAGCACCTTTTTCGGCTTCCTGTCCAGTTCGTGCAGCTTTGCGGCCCTGTCCACCACCCGTTCGCTGTTTGCCAAGGGGGCCGGACTGGTGCCTGCCCTGGCCTTCATGCTCTCCTCCACCAACCTGGTGGTGGAGTTGGGGATCATCATCGCCCTGTTTCTCTCCTGGCAGTTCGTGGTCGGCGAATACCTCGGCGGCATCCTGCTCATCGCCTTCATGTGGATCGTGGTCGTCCTGACCCTGCCGGACGGGTTGGAGGAGAAGGCCAGGGAGCACGCCCGCGTCAGGGCCGGGGATGACGACGGGGACGAGAATCCGGACTGGCGGGCCATGATCCGTTCGCCCGAGGGATGGCTCCGGGTGGCCCGGCGTTACGGCATGGAGTGGGACATGGTCTGGAAGGACGTGGCCATCGGCTTCACCGTGGCGGGCATCATCGCGACCTTCGTGCCGCGCGGCTTTTTCCAGACCCTGTTCATCGACTCCGGAGCGGCCCATCCGGCCTTCTGGCAGGTCCTGGCCCAGGCCGTCATCGGGCCCATAGCCGCCTTCTTCACTTTTATCGGTTCCATGGGCAACGTGCCCCTGGCCGCCGTGCTCTTCACCAACGGAGTCAGCTTCGCCGGGGTCATGGCCTTCCTGTTCAGCGATCTGGTGGTCTTCCCGGTGGTGCGCATCCAGGCGGGCTACTACGGCTGGAAGATGGCCCTCTACCTTGTCGGCGTCCTGCTCCTGGCCCTGGTGGCCACGTCCGTGGTCCTGCACTACGGCTTCGCCGCCTTCGACATGCTGCCCAAGAGCGCGTCGGGAAAGATCATGGCCGACCGCGAATTCTTCGCCGTGGACTACACCATGTTCCTTGACGCGGCCTTCGCCGTCATGTCCGCGGCGTTCTGGCTGTGGAAGCGGAGGGCCGACCGTGCCGCCATGGCCGGGCACATGGACCACGGTTCCGACCATGCGGGGATGTCCCACGAACACGGCGGCATGGACCACGGTTCGCCCGCCCTGGGCGACCGCTTCCTCTTCTGGTTCGCCATGGCCGCCTTCGCCTGGCTGGCCGGCGGCATGCTCGCCCCCCTGTTCGCGGGCTGAGGCCGCCTCCGATCCATCCCGCAAAATCCCGCCCCGAACGCGCAAGACCCGCGGCAACGGCCTTGCAATATCGCGCCAGCGCGACCAAGATCTGGCAAAATGGGGGATTTGTCGAATCTTGCAACAATAATTAGTCAATTAAATCAATCAAGTGAAAAAAATATTTTGATCAGGGCTCAGGCGGCATGCCCTATGCAAAGTTGAGAGGCAAGAAACGCGACCACCCAACAAGGAGTGAGGATAATGGAAATAGTATTTAGCGCACACGGTCATTCATGCGACCTTGCACTGCATCCGGTTTCCGAGAAGACGGCCCGCACCATCGAGAAGTACGGATCCGAGGTCTATTCCATGAGAGCCCTGGAATGGTGGCGCAAGGGCAAGACCGCCACCTGGGGCATGCGCATCGACGACATGTGCAACATCCAGGTCATGGTGGACGGCCACCCGGTGGAGTTCGACTACGACCGCATCATCTCCAATCCGCTGAAGATACGCCGCCGCATGTACCTCGACAGCCGGGCCAAGTACCTCTGTGTGCTCGGTTTCGACAATGAAATTTGCAAGTTTTCCTGGAAGTGGAGCGATGTCTCCGAGTACGACCCCTCCCAGTTCGAGTTCATGGTCCACCAGTGGGACCGTATCATGGGCGAAGAGGGCTACTACATCCTGGACGAAATCCGCTACGGCAACGAGTTCGCCACCAGCCACGACTGGTGCGACGCCTCGGGTTTCACCCTGGTGGCTCCGCGCATCATCGACCTCGAAGAGGTTCGGCGCGAGCTGGCCCAGGGCGGTCCGGAGCACATCGGCCCCGCTTTCCCCTCCCCCCAACACACCACACCTTCTCCCAAGTCCCCGGAGTAGTCCGGGCACTCCTCTTCCCGTCAGGGGCATCCGCAAGCCCCGCAGGGCAGGCCCCGCGCAGCGATGCGCGGGGCCTTAGGTTTTTGGGGCCCCGGCCCCCCGGAAGACGGGGAAACCGCCCTCCGCATACCGGAACCCCCGCGCCTTGCGACGCGGGGGCTCACTGCTCGGGGTGGTGAGGGGAGGGGTCTAAATTCCGTCCGTTCC
This sequence comes from Pseudodesulfovibrio sp. 5S69, assembly GCF_037094465.1. NCBI lineage: Bacteria > Pseudomonadati > Thermodesulfobacteriota > Desulfovibrionia > Desulfovibrionales > Desulfovibrionaceae > Pseudodesulfovibrio > Pseudodesulfovibrio methanolicus. The sequence goes on along the minus strand of NZ_CP146609.1, from coordinate 3,640,057 downwards.
TTCCCGGTCCTGGCGTTCCACATCCATGGCCGGTTGCAGGTGCAGGGTCACGGTGGTCCCCTGGCCGGGGCGGCTGGCCAGGGTCACGCTGCCACCGGCCTCCTCGATGATCTTCTTGATCAAGGGCAGGCCCAGTCCGTTGCCGTCCGCCTTGGTGGAGTAGAAGGGGTTGAAGGCGCGGTCCAGTTCGGTCTCGCTCATGCCCGTGCCCGTGTCCGAGATGCGCACGGCCACGTCGCCGCCGTCCATGGCCAGGGCGATGACGACCTCGCCGCCGCCGGGCATGGCCTCGATGGAGTTCTTGATGATGTTCACCAGGCACTGCTTCAGCGAATCGGCGTCGCCCTGCACCGAGGGCAGGTTATCCGCGGCCCGGATGACGATGTCGTACCCCTGGCGGCCGTAGCCTACGTCCATGAGTTCGGCCACGTCTCGGCACACGGCCACCAGGTCCACGGCCGAGCCGGGGCCGGGGGTGGGACGCACGAAATTGAGCATGTTGGTCAGCAGCTTGTCCAGGCGGCGGGTCTCCTCTACAATGATCTGGACCTTTTCGCGCTCCTGCTCGTCCAGCTTGGGGGAGCGCAACAGGGCATTGGCGAACCCGCCCACCGCATAGAGCGGGTTGCGGATCTCATGGGCCAGGTAGGTGGATATCTCGCCGATGATGGCGAACTTGTCCTGCTGTTGCTGATACTTTTCGCGCTGGGTCCGCTCGGTGATGTCCCGGTGCATGACCATGATGTGGGACATCTGCCCGCGCATGTCGAAAATGGGGTAGGCATAGAGCCGGTAGTACTGGAGCAGGCCGCTGCCGTTGACGCGGGTGACCATGGCCTCTTCCTTGCGGCCGGAGAGGAGCGTCTTGTGGAAGGGACAGACCGGGTCGAGCTGGCTGCAGAAGGTCGAGCCGTCGCGGAGCCGGGCGGCCTCGAAGCACGGCCTGCCCAGCAGCTCCTTGCGCGGTATGCCCGCCCGTTGCCAGACCGTGCGGTTCAGGTCCTGGATGTTCCCGCTCTTGTCCAGGAGGAAAATGTCCTCGCGGATCTCGTCGATGATGGATTGGATCAGGGAGCGCTGGTGGTCCAGGCTGGTCATGTAGTGGCCCTTGACCACGGCCATGTCGTGCAGTCCGCACAGGAAGACCAGTTCCCGGTGGTCGATCAGCGCGATGCCGGCGGGCAGATCCTGTCGCAGCCGGGCCGCGATGCCCCCGTCGCCTGTGATTTCCACCACCAGATTGATCTCCGGGTGGGCGTCGAGCATCTCCCGGTAGGTGGGGTAGATGGGGCAGGTCTCGCAGTCCTCGGGCAGGGGTTCGTTGGGGTTGGTGTCGCTGATGGCCGACAGACACATCTCGGGCAGAAATTCGCGGAAGGCCTCGTTGTAGATGATGTCGAGCAGGACCCGGAGCATGGAGCCGGTGCCCACCACACCCACGTTGAAGGGGCCGAGCGTCCCGTTCCAGTAGCAGATGCCGAGGTTCTCGTATGCGAAATCGTCCATGAGTGCCCTCCGGTCGGTTCTTCCGGCCGTACGCGGCCTAGCGCGTTCCCGATCCGTCTATCAGTTCCGATACGCCGATTTCACCATGCCGCAAGAGCTTGCGCTCCATGGCCCGCTGCACGGTCTCGAGAATTTCCGGCATGGACGCAGGCTTGAGCAGGTAGTCGAAGACCCCGTTGTGCAGCAGTTTCATGGCATCGCTGATGGAAGTGTGCCCGGTCAGGCAGACGGTCTCCACGTCGAAGCCCTGCAACTGTATTTCGTTGAAGGTTTCCGAGCCCGACAGGCCGGGCATCTTCATGTCCAGCAGGACCACGTCGAACTCGTTCGTGGCCAGCTTGTTCAGGGCGTCGAGCCCGCTCTCGGCCGAGTCCACAGTAAAGCCCTCCGCGCGCAGCAGGCGGCACAGGGACTGACGGAACCGGTCTTCGTCGTCGACCACGAGGATTCTCGCCTTGACGCTCATGATACACCTCTTATCGTTTGAGGGGAATGCGCACGGTGAAGGACGCTCCCTTGCCCGGGGTGGACTCCACATGGATGTCCCCGCCCAGTTCGTTGATGATCCGCAGGCTGACCGACAGGCCGAGCCCCGTGCCCTGGCCGGGGGCCTTGGTGGTGAAAAACGGGTTGAAGATGCGCTCCCGGTTCTCCTGGGTGATGCCCGGTCCGGTGTCCCGTATCTCAGTGCAGGCCATGCCCGCGTCGCGATAGGTGGTGATGAAGATGTCGCCGTCCCGGTCCACGGCCTGGACCGCGTTGATCAGCAGGTTCAGGAAGACCTGGCGCAGCAGCGGCGGGTCCGAGATCACGGTGGGCAGCTCCGGGTCGGGCCGCCGGTGGATGTGTATCTGCCGGGGGCCGGATTCACGCTCCACCAGTTCGAGCATGTCCTCCACCAACTGGTTGATGTCCGCCGGCTGGGACACGGGCTTGCGGTTGCGGGCCAGGTCCAGGAGCTTGTGGGTGATGTCCGAGCAGCGGGAGACCTGGGCGTAGATGACGTTCAGGCTCGTGCGGACCTCCTCCAGGACTTCGGGCAGGGTATCGGGCGTGGGCGTGGCGGCCAGGTTGTAGCGCATGAGCTCGGCCTCCTGAAGGATGATGTTCAGGGGGTTGTTGATCTCGTGGGCGATGCCCGTTGACAGTTCGCCCAGGGCCAGGACGCGCTGGGACTGGATGAGCTGGTCGCCCATCTCGGTCCGCTCGGCCGCGGCCTGGTCCAGCCAGCGGGCCGAGGCCCAGAGCAGCAGCCACATGCCGCCGGCCACGGCCAGGACCGCGGCCAGGGCCATGCTGTCGCCGGTGCGCCCGTGGAACCATGCGGCCGCGCCCACGGCCAGGCAGGATACCGGATAGGCGGAGCGGCCGAGCATGACCACCCGTCTCGCGTATGTCAGGCTCATGGTTATTTCCGCCTCTCGATGCGCAGCCTGGCATGCTCAAAGGCCGCACGGATGCGCCCGAGCAGGTTGTCGATGGAGAACGGCTTGAGGATGTAGTCGTAGGCCCCGAGGCTGATGCCCTCGATGCCCGACTGCAGGGAGCCGTGGCCGGTCAGCATGATGACCTCGGTATCGCGGAACCGCCTGCGGATCTCCTTGAGGGTGTCGATGCCGGACAGCCCCGGCATGCGCACGTCGAGGATGACCACGTCCACGGGGTGCTCGCGGAGGAAGGCCAGGGCCGCCTCGCCGTTGGTCACGGTGTCCACGTGCACGTTGCGCTTGGTCAGCCTGCGTTGAATAAGCTTCAGGAAATCGGGTTCGTCGTCGACCACAAGTACGCGGATCTGGATCATGGTTCCTCCTTGCCGCCCGGAAATTGCGGACCGGTGAAGGGCAGGCGGATGGTGAAGGTCGAGCCCTGCCCCGGCTCGCTGTTGACTTTGATGGTCCCGCCCAGCTTGCTCAGGGTGCTGTAGACGATGGAGAGCCCCAGGCCGGTCCCTTCGCCGGTGGGCTTGGTGGTGAAGAAGGGATCGAAGACCTTGGCCAGGTTCTCCCTGGAGATGCCCTCCCCGCTGTCGGCGATGCTCAGGACGACACCGTCCCCGGCGGCCCTGGTGACCACCGTGATCTCGCCGTCGCGTTCAATGGCGTCGATGGCGTTTTCCAGCAGGTTCAGGAGGACCTGCTGCAACTGGTTGGCGTCGGTGGTGATCAGCGGCAGCTCCGGATCCAGGTCGGTCTTGAGCTCGATGTTGCGGTGCCGGGTCTCGTTCTCCAGGAAAGAGGCGGTCTGGTTGGCCAGCATGTTCACGTCCACGTCCTCCTGGAGCGGCTCCATGCGCCGGGCGAAGCCGAGCATGCGGTGGGTCACGGTGCGCGCCCGCTCCACGTGGCGGTCGATGTCCGAGACGGCCTCCTGGAGTTCGTCCACAGCCGGGCCGTCACCCAGCTCGCCGTCGTTGATGATGTCGCGTATCCAGCCCGCACTTTCCCGGATGATGGACAGCGGGTTGTTGACCTCGTGGGCCACTCCGGCGGCCAGCTTGCCCAGGGAGGCCATCTTGCTCGACTGCATGACCGCCGCGTCCATGGCCGCTCGTTGGCGGTCGGACGCCCGGAGCCGGGCCACCGCCGAGGACACGGTCAGGTAGGCCCCGAGGAAGATCATCAGGGCGCAGGCCCCGAGCAGGGCGTAGATGAGCGAGCGGGTGCGCACCAGCGGGGAGAGTCCCTCCTCGGGGTTCTCCATGATGACCAGCCGCCAGTTGGTGTTGGGCAGGGGAGTGATCCCGGCGATGACCGGGACGCCGTCCTGCCGCCAGGACTGGATCTCCACGCCCTCGCCCTGCAGCTGCACGGGCAGGGCGACCCTGGTCAGGGCCTTGCCGCCGAACCGCGACGGGGTCTGGAGTACGTCCTTGTCGTTGACGATGTATGCGTCGCCCTGCTTTCCGGTGCGCACGTTGCGCACCAGCGAAGTGAACACCTCGGAGTCGATGGTCGCCCGCAGTATCCAGGTCCTGCCCGCCTCCTGCCGCTTCACCGCGATGATGAAGTGCGGAAAGTTGCGGAAGCCCATGAACACGTCGCTGATGTACAGCCCCTTGAGCATGACCTGGTGGAACCACGGCTCGTCGCGGTAGTTCACGTCCATGAGGTCAAAGGGCCCGCAGTAGGCCTCGTGGCCGCCGTTCTGGCCGATGACCCCGATGTCGAAGAACGAACTGGACGTGCCGTGGACCGCGTCGAAGACCTTGTTCAGGTAGGCCTGGTGGGACATCTCGTCGAAGGAGTGGATGTCGGCCAGCATCTGGAGCTGGACCACCCGCTCGTTCAGGAACATGGAGATGGCGTCCCGCCGGTTGGCGACCATGAGCCGCAGGTTGTCGGCCAGTTTCTCCTCGTAGGTCTGGCGGAATTCGCTGTGGATGACGTAGCCGAGCGCGAAGAGCGGGACCAGGGAGAGCCCCAGGGTGATCAGCACCAGGTACCACTTGAGCCGGGAGTACGGTGTGGAGGTCACGGCGCGCACCCCGCTTCCCGGAGCTCATCGGGCAAGCCTTCCAGCAGCTCCTCGATGTCCGCCTCGAACAGGTCGCGGTAGTGGACGACCATGCCCGGATCGGCCATGGACATGTCGATCTGCCGGGTGTGCATGAGCAGGTAGCCGAGCACGGCCATGGCCTGCTCCACTGCCTGGCGGCTGACGCCCTCCAGCCTTGCGAACAGGGCGTCCTCGCGGATCTCGGCGATGAAGCCTCGCTTTTCCAGGGTCTCGGCCACCAGGCGCGAGCGCAGGTGGCGGCGGTCCAGGCTCGCCCCGCCCCCCTTGAACTGGAACAGGGCGTAGTTCACGTTGGGGTCATCGCCCGCGAACCCCTCGATGGTGCAGAAGTGGAAGCCGAACCGGGATTGCAGGTTGCAGTACCGGCTGCCCACGATGAAGTAGTTGCGCTCGCCCATGTCGTTGCGTGCCCCGGCCTCCAGGGCCGGATTCTGGGCCGCGCTGGTCATGACGGACATGAAGCTGTCCAGGCGCGGGACCGGCGGGCCCTCCCAGGGCACGGCCATCATGCCGTACCACAGGGCGCGCATGGGGTTGGACCGGACGGACTCGATGCCGATGCTCTGGCTGGAATTTGCGGAGCCGTTCTCCTCGACCGTGGTGCCGCCGCCGATGTCCACCAGCCAGTACTGCATGGCCCGTTCTCCGGCGAGCCGGAACGCGCCCGACACCGGGCGGTTGTCCTGGGCGAACATCTCAGCCACCGCCTTCTCATGGCAGAAGCGGGTGATGTCGTGCATGGACCGGCAGCCCTCGGGCCGGAAGTCCGGGGACTCCGGATCGGTCAGGTTGAGCGGGGTGATGAACTTCAGGACCCGTTCCAGGGCGAGCCCCACGTCCGTGGTGCGCACCCTGGCCGCCGGGCGGGCCTCGCGCTGGATCATCTTCTTGCGGCGGCCCAGATAGATGGTCCCGTTGGTCCCGTTGACCGTGATCACGCCCACGCCGGAGAGCCGCTCCACCGCCCCGGGCGCACCGATGAGCGCCGGGATGGCGTATTCCCTGGCCACGTTCGCCAGATGGCCCACGGAACTGCCGAATTCAACCACCAGGGCCGCGGCCCGGGGCAGCAGAGCGGAAAGTTGCGGGCGGGCGTTGCGGGCCAGCAGGACCGCGCCGTCCGGGAAGCGGAACATGTCCTCCTCGGTCTCGACCTTGACCACGTAGCCCGCGGCCGCGCCCGGACTGGCCGGGATGCATCCGGACAGGATGGCCAGACCCCGGCTCTCTTCGTCCTGAGGCCAGGACTCGTTCCGGGGGACGGGCGCCTCCTCGCAGACGGTCAGGGGACGGCATTGCAGGATGACGATCAATCCCTCGCGGTCCTTGGCCCACTCGATGTCCTGGGGATGCCCGAAGTGTTCCTCGATGCGCAGGGCCAGGGCGGCCAGCCGTTCGACGTCGCGGTCCGAGATGGACGGGGCCAGTTCCTTGCCGCCGAAGAGCTTTTCCTTGCGGACCTTGCCGCCGGAGGTCAGGACGAAACGGATTTCCTTTTCGGCGATGTCCCGCCTTGTGACCTTGCCGGTCGCCCGGTCCACGCTGTAGGAGTCGGCCATGGAGCTGCCGTCCACCACGGCGCAGGGCAGGCCGGGCACCGCGTTGATGATGACCGCGTCCGAGCCGCCGCCCACCGGGGGCCGGGTGTAGACCACCCCGCCCGCCACGGCGTCGATCATTTCCATGCACCCGGCGGCCATGACCATCTCGTCCTCGCGCAACCCCCGGTTGCGCACGTAGGTGATGGCCGTGGCCGAGTACATGCTCGAAATGACCGCGCGGTAGGCGTCGGTCACCTGGGCGGGCTTGACCCCGAGCTTGGAGATGAACTGTCCGGCGAATCCGGTCTGCTCGGCATCCTCGCCGAGCGCGCTTGAACGCACCGCGAAGCGGATGTCGCCCAGCCGGGCGCACTGCTCTTGCACGGCCTCCTCCAGCTCGCGCGGCATGGGGGCTAGGTTGATGGCTTGGCGGATGCTCAGCGCCAGGTCGTTCAGTTCCTCCAGGGTGGTCCCGTCGTGGATCTGGATGAGCCGGTTGATCTCGTCGTCCAGGCCGGTGGCCTCCATGAACAGGTGGAAGGCCGAGGCCGTGATGGCGAAGCCGCGCGGCACCACCACCCCGAGTTCGGCCCGGATTTCGCCGAGCATGGCCACCTTGGACCCGGCCTCGGGCAGGTCGATGGCGCGCAGGTCGCGCATGCGAATGACCGACGGTCCGAGCGGACCTCTGGACGGCCCGGCAAAGGCCTGGTCCATGTCCCGGACGATTTCGTTGAATCCGTCGCGCAGGGTTTCGTATTTGCCGGGAGCCATGCGGCACAGCCGTTCGATCATCTGGCGTACGCTGGAGGCCACCATGACGCTGTAGGCCCGTATCCGGGTGATCCCGGACGACTGGCCGGAGCGGGCCGCGTCCGTCATCTCGGCCATGAGTTCCAGGGCCTTGCCGTTGGCCGAGAGAAGGAGCCGGAAGTCCTCGGACTTGTTGATGAAGTTTTCAGTCGCCTCCCGCTTTCCCTCGGGATTGCCGTGGATGAAGTGGAACAGGGTCTTGAGCGCGGTCTTCATGGCGAACCTCCGGGGCTACGGTTGGCCGCGATGGCGGGTGCGGACGGCGTCCAGCACCTTGAAATAGAGCTCGTCGGTGCCCACGGGCTTGAGCAGGAAGTCGAAGGCGCCCATGTCCATGCCCTCGATGAGCACGCTGGAGTCGGCGTGGCCGGTCAGAATGATGACCGGCAAGTCCGGGGCGATGGCCTTGATCCGCCGCAGGGTCTCGAGCCCGTTCATCCTCGGCATCATGACGTCGAGGATGACCACGTCGAACTCCGACTCGCGGACGTGGTCGATGGCCTGTTGGCCGCTGGAGGCCTCGGTGATCTCCACGTTCCGCCGTTTGAAGCGGCGCGCGTAGGCGGTCAGGAAGTCGGGTTCGTCGTCGACCAGGAGCAGGCGTATCTTCTTCATGGCGGTCCTCCCGTTTGAGGCCTCCGTCCGGAGCCGGGGGCGGGGGCATGCCCCCGGCCGGATGGGGAGGGTAAGGAATGCTTGCGCGCGTTGCCCGTTGCGCGGGGGACACTCCTATTGGAACAATTGCTTCAACTCGACGACCATGGGCGCGGCGGTCCAGAAGAAGAGGAGCAGGACCACGGCGGTCAGAACGATGAGCACGGCCGCCTTGAGTTTGCCCACCCCGGCCGTCTTGTGCAGGCCCACGCCGATGAGCACGGCGCGCACCGGCTCCATGACGATGGCCAGGCCCGGAATCCAGGAGACGACCATGACCGCGCCGCTGGCGTAGGCGTATATGTTGAAGACCCGTCCGAACGGGGTCCTGTCCCGGCCGGTCATGCTGATCAGAATGAAGGTGATGACCGCTCCGAAGGCGGGCATGAGGAGGGCGTTCAACATCATGACCACCCCCATGGCCAGGGAGTTCTCGAAGAAGTACGTCATGCTCACCGAACAGTAGAACAGAGCGGAAATCATCAGAAATATCAGTGCCCGCCTGGAGCCGGTCTCGGCCGAGACCCGTTCGAAGTGGCGCACGGGCGTGCGCATGATGTCCATCAACGTCTCGAAATATTCCCGGATCCCCATCCTGGTGCTTATTTCGCTTGTCGCTTCCATGGCCCCCTCCTCGGGTTAGAATATGTTCGTCGATTCCAAGATGCCCCAGAGCAGCATGCCCAAGGTCATCACGAACAGGATGCGCTGTTCGGTCCGCTTGCTGAAATAGGTCACGCCCTTTTCGTGGACAAAGCCTTCTTTTTCGCTGGGTTTACCAAACATTTCGGATTCCTCCTTTTTAACCGGCGGCCCGTTTTCGGTCCGGGCCGCCGGGTTGTTTACGTCAGGTCAGGGTCGTCAGAACGATGGCAGGCTTCCGAACCCGAGACCCGTCCAGTAGACCGCTGTAAGGACAACGATCATGATGTTGGCGATGAACCACATTGGGACGCCCACGCGCAGATAGTCCTTGGGCTCCAGGTAGCCGGAAGCGTAGACGATGGCGTTGGGCGGGGTCCCGATGATCAGGCAGTAGGCGAAGGAAGACGCCACTGCGGTGGCCATGGCCATGAACGGCAGGAAGGTGGTGCCGGGGTGCACGATGCTGGCCATGTTCAGGGTGATGGGACCGACCGCGGCGGCTGCCGGGCCGTCGGCCATCAGGTTGGTCAGCACGGCGGTCAGGCCGTTGGAGGTCAGCATCAGCGGGATGCCGTGGTCCATGCCCAGCGGGGCCAGTAGGTCGATGACCGACTGGGCCAGCCAGTAGGCGGCGCCGGTCTTGTCCAGGGTGCGGCCGAAGATGATCGCGCCCGCGTACAGCCAGACAACGCCCCAGTCGACCTTCTCCTGATAGTCGCGCCAGTTGACCACCCCGGCCAGCAGGTAGGCTACCGCGCCGGCGACCGCGATGACGCCGATGCCGAGACGGATGGGGTAGATGCCCATGTTGTAGAATTCCTTCTCGGTGAACCATCCGAAGACCATGACGGCGAAGATGACCATGGCCCAGATCTGGTTCTTGTTCCACTTGCCCATCTTGCTGATCTCGCCTTCCAGGTGGCGCATGGCCGGGGCCAGGGAGGTGATCCGGGGCTTGAAGAGCAGGTTGGTGGCGAACCAGGTGATCGGGATCATGATGATCACGAACGGGAAGCAGTACATGATCCACTGCGCGTACCCGATGTCCATGCCGAACATGTCGGTAAGGTAGGTCATCATGATGACGTTGCGCGCGCCGCCGGACGGGGCGCCGGGGCCGCCGATGTTGCAGGCCATGGCGATGGCGATCATCAGCATCTTGGCCAGTTCCTTGTCCTCGGGGATCTCATCGGTCAGGCTGTTCTGGTAGAGCAGCATGCCGATGGGCAGGAACATGGCGGCCAGCGCGTGGTCCGAGATGAACGCGGCCAGCGGAGAGATGACGATGAAGAAGATGAGCGTGATCCAACGGACGTTGGGCTCGGCGAGCTTCTTGAACATGAGCAGGCACATGCGCTTGTCCACCCCGGTCTTGACGAAGGCGGCGGCGAACATGAGCGAGCCCATGATGAACCAGACCGCGTCATCCCAGTACAGCCCGGCCACCTCGCTGCGCGAGACCACGCCGGTGAAGACCAGGATCAAGCCGATGCAGAAGGCCACGCCGGGCAGCGGCATGCACTCGGTCATGAAGCAGAAGACCACGAACACGACCATGGCGATAGCCACCTTGATGCTCCAGGCCCCCTTGTTGGCGCTCTTCTGGTCCTTCTTGGACAGTTCCTGGTAGTCCAGTCCCTTCATGCGCTTGTCAAAGGCGCCCTTCATGATGGTCATGTATTGGTCGGCGGGGATGTTCTCGCCCACATACGTCAGAGCGCGCTTGAAGTTGGCCGAATCCACGGGGATCTTGTACTTCTTGGCCCACTTCTCGTTGCGCTTCATCAAGCGCTCCTTGGACAGGGCGCCCATGCGCATGTTCTGTTCCATCATGCGCGCGGTCAGGACCTGCCACTGGTCGCAGTCGGAGCTGTTCTTTTGAAAGAGTTGTTGACACAGGTAGTTTGTCACGACCTTGGGGCCGACCGAATACTGCATGCCCACCGTCTTCATCCCCTGGGGGGTCGGAAGGAGGAGGATTGCAACGAAAAGTACCACCGGAATTATGAGCAGCTTCCAGTTGACGAACTTATCGTAACCGGTCGCTTTCTTCTTTGCTTGAGCCATGTTGTAACCTCGCAATCAGGCTTCGGGTTAGCTGGACGAAATAATCTTCGCGATTTCGTAGAAGAGTTCCTGTTCGCGGACGATGCCGATGTCCTTTCCTCCCTCCCGGACGAGCATGCGCCGGGCCGGAAGCGTGATCATCGTGTTGGCCACGTCCATGAGGTTGGCGTCGGCGTCGATGACCGGGATGGTGTCGGACATGATGTCGCGGACGGGATTGCCCATGATTTCCTTCACCCGCGAGGAGAACAGGCCCTGCCAGAACATGGTCGAGTATTGCAGGCTGTCCGCCATGGACGGCTTGGGCGCGGACAGGTAGCCGGGCCTGATGGCGTCGATCAGGTCGAGGGGGCTGAGCAGTCCGGCCACGGTGTTGTCCGGGTTGATGACCACCACCGAGCGATGGCCGGTGTCCATGAGCCGGTCCGTGGCCAGGAGATGGCGCATGGACTCCTCAAGGGCCTTGATGGCGTCGCGTACGGTGCTGTTCAGGGGGATTTGGGTATACTCGTCCAGGGGGATCATGATCCCCTTGGCCAGTTTCTCGACGTACGGCGCCTTGGTGGCGTACTCGAAGGCGTCCTGCACCTTGGTGCTCAGGAGGTCCACGTCGCAGGGTTTGGCCAGGTAGTCGAAGGCCCCGGTGTCGAGCGCCTTTTTGGCTCCGGGCATGTCGCCGTGGCCGGTGAGCATGATCACCGGGAGCTCCGGCAGCTTGTCCTTGATGAGTTTGAGTGTCTCGTGGCCGTCCAGGCCGCCCATTTTGACATCCAGAATGACGACGTCCGGCTTTTCAGCCAGCTTTTCCAACGCCTCTTCCCCACTGGCCGCCAGGATCGTGTCGAATCCTTTGCGGGCCAATATCTTCGCAGTGGTGGTGCGGAAGCGCTCCTCATCGTCGACCATGAGGACCTTGATTTTAACCATTACAACCTCCTTGAAGTTAGCTAGCGCAGTTCACCCTGACCGGTGGACTCAGCCATCCGGGCAGAGTGTATTTTCTTTTTTTGAAGCGTAACCTTTTCAAAGGCTTCCTCCGCCTTGCCGAGAAAGTCCTTCATGCTGACGGGTTTGATCAGATAGTCCAGGGCGCCGAGCTTGAGGCCCTCCACCGCCGTCTCCATGGTGGCATGGCCGGTGAGGATGATGACCTCGCTGAGGGGGTAGTCCTTCTTGATGTGCTGCAGCGTCTCCATGCCGTCCATTCCGGGCATCTTGATGTCGAGAAAGATGACATGCGCTTCATAGGTCGTCAGCACCTCGAGGGCGTCGGCTCCGGAAGTGGCCGTGCGCGTCTCGATGCCGAGCTTCTCGAAGAGCTTTTTCGTGGTGCTGAGCAGTCGCTCTTCATCGTCCACGAGCAGGATTTTCATCTGTTCCATGATGTCACCGTTTGGTTGATCGGTTAGTATTCCGCAAAAGCTGCCACGACTAAGCAACTCGCATGCCAAGAATAAGCAATTGATTTGTTAGAATATTTTCTTGCAAAATAGATTGCGTGACAGCTTTGCGAGATGATATTGCGCGCAAAATCGGGCCGTGGGGGCCGAGCAGGGGGATATCCGGGGCCGTGCCGGGACGGGGCGAAGGTCTACAGCCCCAAGGGATGGCTGGAAAAATTCGGCCCGAGCCCGCACATCCCACATGACGGGAGGCATGGATACTGCTAGGCTATGTTACGTTTGTGTCACGAAAAAGGTTCTTGCGACCAAGGAGCGTGGTCTTTCATGCCTTCGTTGTATTACGATAAAAATGATCATAAACTGCTTGAAATAGTAGAAGATGTGTTGAATCGGGGCGTGGACAAGGCGCAGTTCAAGACCCTGCTCGAGCCCTACTTGAAGCCGCACGGCATCAAGGAACTGGCAGCGGACAGGGGATTGCGCATCGCCTATGCCATCATGCACTTGCTCGAATCCCTGAAGTCGGACCAAGCCTCGGACAGGACCAAGGCGCTCATCGCCCTGCGGGACGAGACCCTGACCGCGGCCAAGGGGGCCATGCGCAACAACCGGGCGCGTGTACTGGTCCAGATCGGCAAGGAGCTGGTCCGGGCCAAGGGCGACCGCTGCCGGCAACTGGCCCTGGCCCACGATTTCCGCCGGGTCGCGGCCGGGAAAATCAGCTTCCTGCGCGAGCAGATGCGCCGCTACCACCTTCTGGAGATGCCCGAGGAGTGGAACCAGATCGCCTTTGACGACCGCGTGCACGACGCCAACAGCAAGGGGCGCAAGTCCGCCACCCATCTGGTCATGGACGCCTGGATCAAGGGCATCCGCTATCTGACCGTGGTCTACTACGACTGCGTGGACCTGCCCGTGGCCAGGGAGTTGCTGGCCTCGGCCGCCATCCTGGGCATCAAGGTGCGCATCGGGATCGAGTACCGGGCCATGCACCGGGGCCGGTTCGTCAAGATCGTCTGGTGCCCCGGCGGGCTGCGGGACGATCTCGACATCGAGAGCCTGTTCCGGGTGGACGCCGTGCGCGATCTCATGGAGCAGGGCAGGGAGGTGCGCGCGGCCCGCTCCGAGTATGTCCGGGCCGTGATCGAGGCCTACAACGAGCGCCACCGGCAGTCCATCCGCCAGGAGTTCGGGGTCATGCTGCCGCCCATCAAATATGAGGACATGGTCGCCGCCGTGGGCGTGGACCAGCCCTCCGTCCTGCACCTGGGCAACTACATCCACGCCCTGGCCATGCCGCTCTTCGAAGAACGGGTGGCCGCCCTGCGCCAGGGGTTCGACGAGGCCGACTACGACGCCAAGGCGGCCATCGCCATGCAGGTGGAGTCCCTGGACGCCCTGGACGTGGACACCCTGGTGGCCCGCTATCTTTCCCCGGAGGAAAACCGCGACATCCCGGACCCGGACCTGCCACGCGGCGAGGGCATGCCCGCGCTCCTCTCCCTGACCCCGGGCGAACTGACCGCCCGGCTGCGCCAGACCGCCCACTCCAGTCACCTGACCCTGATCCTGGCCGACCTCGAACTGGAGGACGCCCTGGAAATCCTGTTCCAGTGCCAGGGCCGGATCACCCACCTGGAGGTCTTCAACACCAAGCACCTCGATCCGGGCCAGACCCGGCTGCGCATGCCCTTCAGCCAGTTGCAGCAGGCCCTCAACGAGCAGAACGCGGTCAAGCTCAAGCGGCTCATCCGGGGGTGCATGGATTCCGTCCACGAGCGGGGCGGACCGGACAGCGAGGACCGGCTGCGCGTTCTGGAAGGGCTGTTGGAGCGGTTCGACAGGCTCCTCGAATTCTACCGGCGGGTGCCGCTGGGCACGAGCATCGGTTCCGGCTCCACGGGTCGGTCGACCCGGACCCACGGCATGGGCTTCGCGGTCCTGGAGACCCTGCCCCTGCGGGCCCAGCGCGAGGCCGCGCGGCTCAGGCCCGACGACCGCATTCCGGTGCAGGGCACGGCCATCCGGTCCAACGAATACGTTATGCCCCGGCAGACAAAGGGGGTCTGGAGCGGGCTGGTCCACATGGCCGCGCAGATATCCGGCCTGCGTAGGCTGGTCTGCCGGATGTGCAGCCGGTGGCGCGTGGAGGGATACACGGTGACCGCCACGGGCGGCAACGTCATCGCCCTGGGCGGCAAGCGGCATCGGGGCAACGGCCTGACCCTGTTCGAGTCCGAGGACTCCTGCAAGCGCCGTCCCTCGCCGGGGCACCTGAACACCGGGCTCAAGAACGTGCTCAAGATCCTGGCCGGGTTCATTCCCGCCTTCCTGACCTTCTACCTGACCAAGGACTGGTGGGTCCTGGCCTACCTGGGCGGAGTCATCTGGTTCTCCATCACCGGGCTGCGCAACGTCATCCAGTCCGTGCTCGGCGGCGGCGGGCTCAGGCGCTCGCCATTTCTGGCCTGGAACGATTACGTCGACTGGGAGCGCATCTCGGAATCCCTGCTCTATACGGGCTTTTCCGTGCCCCTGCTCGACTGGCTGTGCAAGTCCGTGGTCCTGGACCAGGGGTTCGGGGTGACCACCTCCACCAACCCGCTGCTGCTCTATACCATCATGGCCCTGACCAACGGGGTGTACATCTCGACCCATAATGTGGTCCGGGGGTTGCCCCGGGAGGCGGCCGCGGCCAATTTCTTCCGTAGCGTCCTGTCCATCCCCATCGCCATGCTCTTCAACTGGGCGATCCAGGGCATGCTGGTCCTGGCCGGCTCGGCCGACCCCATGGCCGTGCTGCAACTGTGGGCGGCGGTCATCTCCAAGCTGGCCTCGGACTGCGTGGCCGGGGTCATCGAAGGGTTTGCGGATCGCAGACGGAACATCGCCATGCGCCGCTGGGACTATTCCGAAAAGCTCCGCCAGGTTTTCGAGATATACTCGCGCCTGGAGATAGCCTTTCCCACCAGGGATATGCTCGGCATGCTCAACCGGCCCGCCGAGTTCATCGACTTCTCACGGAAATCGAACTTCAACCACGTGCCCGAGGTCATCGCCAACGCCCTGGACCTGCTCTACATCATGGCCTACAAGCCGCGCGCCCGGGAAGCGCTGCGCCAGGCCCTGGAGGCCATGTCCGAGGACGAGGTGGACGTGTTCCTGGCCTCGCAGCAGATTCTGCGCGAGGAACAGTCCGTGTCCATGCTCTTCGTGGACGGGTTGGTGGGGCGCAACTTCGCCAAGGGGCTGTCCTTCTACCTGACGCGCTATCCGGCCTACCTGGACGAGATCGGCAGGATGACCCGCGTGGCCCTGCTGAAAATGACGGGGGACGGGTCCGAAGCCCCGTCCCCCGATGGGGTCCCGTCCCGGGAGGAGGACGGACTTACGCACTCTTGCCGGGGATACGAACGGTGAAGGTCGTGCCTTCGCCCTTTGTGCTGGACACGGTCAGCTCCCCGCCCAGGGAGTCGATGATCGAGTGACAGACGGACAGGCCCAACCCCGTGCCCTGGCCGGGCGCCTTGGTGGTGAAAAAGGGCATGAATATCTTGGACAGGCTCTCCTGATTGATGCCGCTGCCGTTGTCGGTCACGGTGATAACCGCCCGGCTCCGGTCGTCGCGGCGGGCCACCACGTCTATGCGCCCGCCCTTTGACCCGTGCCGCTCCACGACCGCGTGGATGGCGTTGTTCAGGAGGTTGATCATGACCTGCTGCAACTGGCCCGGATCGGCCAGGACGGCCGGTATGTCCGGGGCCACCTCGCAGGTCACGTCGATGCCGTTGACCTGGGCCTTGTTCTGGACCATGGCCCCGACCTTGGGCAGGAATTCGGCCAGGTCCATATCCTCCACGTGCGGGGCGTCCTGCCGCCCGAAGCGCAGTATCTCGCGGGTAATCGCCGCGCACCGCCCGATCTGAATCTGGAACTGGTCGGCGATCTCCTTGAGTTCGTCGCAGGCCTCCCGGTTGGCGCATACGTCGGTGACGTCCTTCAGGGTCAGCTCCAGCAGGGCCAGGTCGGTCTTCATGATCTGCAACGGGTTGTTGATCTCGTGGGCGAAGCCCGCGGCCATCTCACCCAGTTCGGCCAGCCGGGCGGCCTGGAGCAACTGGCCTTCCAGCTTGCTGACCGCCTCGGCCTGGCCGCGCAGGGTCTCGGACAGGCGGCGACTGACGACGAGGGCAAGGACTACGATGACCGCCCCGCCGCAGAGCAGCACGAGGATAACCGTGTAGCCCGCCATGACGACGGTCTGGAAGGCCTCCTCCTCCTTTTGGCGGACGATGAGCCGCCACTTGCCGTCGTTGAGGCGGGCCGAGGCGAACAGGTAGTCCTCGCCGCCGTCCGAGCCTGTGAAGGAAACAAGGTTTTCGTTCTGGGCCGGGTAGGGATAGCCGTCGCGTTCGAGCAGGGCGCCGCCGGACCGCCGGTTGGTCTGGAACAGCCCCTTCCGATTGATGATGTACGCCTCGCCGGTGTCGCCGATGCCCGGCGCGTTGACCATGTTGCCGAAGACGGTCGGGTTGACCGTGGCCCGTAGCGTCCAGACCTGGCCGGCGATGCGCCGGGTCACGGCGATGACGAAGTGGGGCACCTTGCGGTAGCCGAGATACACGTCGCTGATGAAATAGCCGTTTTGCAGAGCCTCCCTGTACCAGTCCGCGTCCCGGTAGTCCTTGCCGGCCAGGCCGAAGGGCCCCGCATAGGCCGCGTGCCTGCCCTGCGGGTCGATGAGCCCCATGTCCTGGAAGACCTGGCCGCCGGAGTGCAGCCAGGCCGTCACCTCCGCCTGGGCCCTGGGGCCGCGCAGGGCGTCCTCGGGCAGCAGGGTTAGAAACGACTCCAGATCACTGCGCCGCTCATGGAGGAATTCGTCGATCAGCGCGGTCCGGTCCACGGCGGCCTGGCGGATGGAGGAAACGGCGAACCGCTTGGACGCCCCGGCAAAGGAGTAGAACCCGATGGCTGCCGATATGAGCAGGGGGATCGCCGGGATGACGATCATAGTGACGAGGAGGAGCCTGTGAATCCCGCAAAGGGTCTTTTGCTTGGCCATGGTTTCTCTGCCTGATTTTTTTGCAAGATGTCTTTTAAATAATTATTTATTACAAATAGTTAAAAAATCGCGCAAAATTCACGCCACGCATGATGGCGTCGTGGAGTATTTAGCAACCATCGTGCCGAAAAGGATTTGACAAAGGGGCTCCGAGCAGCATAACGGCAAAAACATCTGAGGCGGCGGTCATCCGTGGAACCGCCGCAAGCAAGCGATGGAGGTTGCAATGCCGTCATTTTCCACCTCGGGTTCCCGGATGTCGGACTGGATACGGAGACACCTGCCCGGCCTGGTGCGCAGGCTCGGACTGCGGGGCAAGCTGCTCCTGGCCCTGATGCCTTCCATCGTGTGCATCCTTCTGTTCACGGGTTGGGCCTCCTATCGGGTCTCCGACGAATTCATCGACATCGCACTGAGCCGGACCGTGCGCCAAAACACCATGGCCGTGGCCCACGAGATGGAGCAGTACCTGGACGGCTGCCGCACGGACCTGCTTTTCTTCGCCGGGGGCCGCACCGACGCGGCGAGTCTGCGCGACGCCTTTGCCCGGCTCATAAAGGCGGGCGGCAAGCCGTACCTCGAACTATGCTATCTCCCGGCCTCGGGCGGGGAGCCCGTGGTCCTCATCCGTCAGGACGGGACCGTCCGGACGGTCGCTCCGGACACCCTGGACCGGGTGCGGCCCAATCCGTTTGCCGAACTGGACCGCCTGACAACCCTCAAGCCGGGCCACGTGGCGGCCTCGGACGTTCTTGAGGTCTCCTATCCCATGCCCACCAAGGACAGCGCCAACCGATACACGACGGCCAACGTGGTCCGTTTCTACACCGCCTGTCCCGGAAACGGCGCCGAGCCTCCGGGCCTGCTCTTCCTGTCCGTGGAGGCGACCACCCTGCGCAATATTCTCTCCTGGTACAATTCGCGCAAGTCGCCCCTGTGGGCCTATCCCCGCAGCGACGAACTTCGGTTCAGCTATTTTCTCAATCATGATGGGTGGATGCTTTTTCAGTCCGAGGATTACGACAAGCAGGGGCGCGAGCTGACCACCTATCTGGCCCGCGAGGGCTTCGACGGTTCCCTGGGCAAGCCCGGCAATGCGGCCGCGTTCCGGCCCAACGAAAAATACGCCCTCTACTGGGGTGCCGTGGCCGCCATGGACAAGGGCGAGAACGGCCTGGACCGTGTAACCGAGAGGCGCGCGCAGCAGTCCGGCGTGGATTTCCACTATTTCAGCTACGCCCCGGTCCTGTTCCGGACCGACCCGGCCGGGCCGCCGGCGGTCTATGGCGGCGTGGTCTTCGTGGACCGCAGCCAGTTGCCGATCATCGCGGGATACAAGAACATGGACGTCATGCTCTTCGTGACCATCGGCGGCATCGTGGTCATCTCCATCCTCATCTTCCTGTTCGGGCGCATCCTGACCAAGCCTATCCGCGAGCTGGCAGCGCGTATGAATACTTTGAATTCATTGGAGGAGATGGAGGAAATTCATCTGCCGTACAGCGGCTACGACATCACCGTGCTCCAGGAGTCCATCAACAACATCATCCGCCGGGTCAAACAGCAGGTGGTCGAGATCCAGGCCAAGGACGAGGCCATCCTCAACGTGAACAAGCGGGAGCGCGCCTCCCTGGACCGCGACCGGGAGCTTCTGGTCGAAAACGAACTGAGCCGCATCCCGGAGATCGTGGGCGTGGGCCCGGCCACGGCCAACCTCAAGGTCAACATCCTCAAGGCCGCCCAGGTGGACGTGGACGTGCTCATCGCGGGAGAAACCGGCACCGGCAAGCAACTGGTGGCCGAGGCCATCCATGCCCACTCCAACCGGGCAGGCAGTCCGTTCATCTCCATCAACTGCGGGGCACTGGACGAGAACCTGCTCCTCGACGCCCTGTTCGGCCACGTCAAGGGGGCCTTTTCCGAGGCCAAGGAGGACCGCAACGGCGCGTTCGTCGAGGCCGACGGCGGCATCCTCTTCCTGGACGAGATCCAGTCCGCCTCCCCCAAGGTCCAGCAGTCCCTGCTCCGGGCGCTCGCCTCGCGCAAGGTCAAGCCGCTGGGCAGCGACCGCGAGGTCGCCGTGGACGTGCGCATCCTGGCCGCCACCAACGTGGACATCCCGTCCCTCATCGAGGACAAGACCTTCCGCGAGGACCTCTACTACCGCCTCAAGGTCATCTCCATCAACACGCCCGCCCTGCGCGAGAACCGTGAGAACATCTCCCTGTTGTCCGTCTACTATCTCAAGCAGGCGGAGGCCCTGGCCGGGCGCGAGCACCTGGACCTGAGCAAGGGGGCCCTGGCCAAGCTCGTGTCCCACGACTGGCCCGGCAACGTCCGCGAACTGGTCAACTGCATCACCCGCGCCGCGGTCATGGCCGAGACCGATGTGATCCAGCCCGAGGAAATCCGTCTGGAGAGCGATTTTCAGACCTGGCCCGTCCAGCCCCAACCCGCGGAATCCCTCAACGGCAATACCGCGCACGCCCCGGCCCCGGACGCCCCCCCGGCCCCGGCGGCGCAGCCCGCCGCGCCCGAAGCCGACTCCGGCCTCAACCCCCGGCAGAAAGAAGCCTGGGACGTCATCCGCAGGCAGGGCACCATCACCCGCAAGGAATACCAGGACCTGGTCGGCGGCAACCTGCCCACCCGCACCGCCATCTACGACCTCCAGGACTTCGTCAAACGGGGCCTCCTGACCAAAACAGGCAAAGGCCCCTCCACCCGCTACGAACTGACGAGCGAGTAAGGAGCCTCCGGCGGCGGGGGGAAGGGGAGAGAGGGGAACCCTTTGAAAAGGGCTTCCTCTCTCCGCCTCCCCCGGACCCCCATCCTCTCTCACCCTCCTAAACTTTTCAGCGCCGCTTCGCAGTGCGGGCGCACCAGAAGGGCCTCCGACCCATCAATAAGTCGGAGGCCTTCCTTCTTTTGGAAGCGATCCGGGTGCGCAGCACCCGCCGGCGGCTCTCTCTTTCCCGTCGTACTTGCGACTTCGGGACAGGCTTTGGTTCGCTCCGTCCTGGGGCTCATCGGCAAAAAAAAGGGCGGCCCCAAAAGGGGCCGCCGCATTTTTCGTCAGTCAAACAAAGCTACATGGCTGCTTCGCGGGCGGCCTTGAGCCAGGCGTTCCATTTGTCCTGGTTGTTGGCGATCCATTCGTCCGCATGCTTGGCGATGTCCTTGTCGGACTTTTCGCCTTCGCTCATGCGGGTGTTCTGGGCGTTGATGTCGGCCAGGGGGAGGGTGAAGAGTTCCAGGAACTTGGCGGCAGCCGGGTTCTTTTCGAGGAATTCCTTGTTGGCCACGGCGCGGATGTCTGAGACCACGAACCCGGCCTTGAGCGGGTCGGAGACAGCGCCTTCGACGCCGGACACGGTCATGCGGTCGGCATTGGTGGCCTGGGCTTTGGTGGGCTCGATCTCGGGGACGTTGATCCAGACCACGTCCTTGCCGGGCTTGAACTTGTACACGGTCCAGTTGGGCGTCCAGGTGTAGAAGAAGACGGGCCCGCCGGACTTGTACGTGCCGAGTTCGGCGGCCATGCCCGCTTCATAGGAGGCCTTGATCAGGTTGATGTACTTGTCCAGGCCATAGACCTTCATGTGGTGGGCGATGACCTGTTCGCAGCCCCAGCCCGGGGGGCAGGCGGTCAGGTCGGCCTTGCCGTCGCCGTTGGTGTCGAAGGCCTTCATGACCTCGGGCCGTTTGAAGTCGTCCAAGGACTTGATGTTGTATTTGTCGGCATCGCGCTTGGACACCAGGTAGCCCTGCATGCCGCCGGCCTTGGCGACATAGCCGATCTTCTGCGCCTTCTGGTCGAAGTTCTTGGGCAGCTGGGCGTTGTGCATGGGGAACCAGCCGTTGGTCCAGTAGTCCACGTCGCCTAGTGCGACGGACTTATAAAAAATGGGGTTGGTCAGGTCGCGAGGCTTTTTGACTTCATAGCCGAGCGCTTCAAGCCCCTTGCGGACCAGTGCTTCCTGGAAGAAGCCGGTGTTCCAGGTGGCCCGTGCGGGCTGGACGGTGACGCCCTTGCCGGGGGTCATGTTCATTGCCATGGCGTTACTTGCGATAAAGACAATTGAAAGGACAAGCATGAGGATACGATGCATACACACTCCTTGGTTACTGATTAGCCCTAGTGACTTCTGAATATCAGGCCAGAGACAACCCCGTTTCCGGGGCATATAGGGGTAAAAAAAGGAAGCCTCCCGTACTCGGGAAGCTTCCCTTGTCAACTACATTGCGGCCTTGCGGGCGGCGTCGAGCCAGCCGTTCCAGGTATCCTGGTGGGCGGCGATCCACTCGTCCACATGTTTGGCGATGTCGCGATCGGACTTTTCGCCTTCGTTCATGCGGGTGTTCTGGGCACTGACGTCATTGATGGTCAGCTTGAAGTTTTTGAGGAAGGTGGCGGCTGCCGGGTTCTTCTCCAGAAACTTCTTATTGGCCACAACGGTGATGTCGTAGACCACGAAGCCCGGACGCAGGGGGTCGGTGACGGCGCCGGTCACGCCGGAGACGACGCTGCCGGTGTCACCCTTTTCGGGGACATTGATCCACATGACGTCTTTGCCGGGCTTGAACTTGTATACGGTCCAGTTGGGTGTCCAGGTATAGAAGAAGACCGGCTGGCCGGACTTGTACGCGCCCAACGCCGCAGCCATGCCCGCTTCGTAAGAAGCCTTGCTGGGTTTGATATAATCGCCCAGGCCGTAGATTTTCATGTGCTTGGCAATGACTTTCTCACAACCCCAGCCCGGAGGGCAGGCGGTCAGGTCGGCCTTGCCGTCGCCATTGAGGTCGAACGCCTTGATCACTTCGGGGCGTTTGAAGTCTTCCAGAGACTTGATGTTGAACTTCTCGACTTCCTTCTTGGACACCAGATAGCCCTGCATGCCGCCGGCTTTGATAATCGGGTCCAGGATCACGGCCCGCTTCTCAAAATTCTTGGGAAGCTGGGGCGTGTGCAGCGGGAAGTTGCCGTTGCACCAGTAGTCGATGTCTCCAAGGTAAATGGACTTATAAGCGATGGGGTTCGTCAGGTCCTTGGGTTTTTGTACATCGTAGCCGAGTTCTTCCAGCCCGCGCCGGGCCAGGGCTTCCTGGAAGAAACCCGTGTTCCAGGTGGCGCGAGCGGGACGGAGCGTGACGCCTTCGCCGGGTTTCATTCCCGAGGCCATTGCTGATGTGGCAACGAGGACCGCGAACAGTGCGGTCAGTAGAGATCGCTTGAACAGTTTCATGATGATACCTCGATTTGTAGCGGTTTATTTCTTTTGTGCCATTGACTGGGTGATTCGGTCCAGGACGATGGCCATGAGGACGATGCCCAGGCCGCCGACCACGGCGCGTCCGATATCAAGGGTGTTCAGCCCGAGGATGACCGGTGAGCCGAGCCCGCCCGCGCCGATGAGCGCGGCGATGACGACCATGGACAGGGCCATCATGATGGTCTGGTTCAGGCCGGCCAGGATGGTCGGCATGGCCAGGGGAATCTGGACCTTGATAAGGACCTGCCAGCGGGTGGCCCCGAAGGCCTGCGCCGCTTCCACCAACTCCGGATGAACCTGGCGGATGCCCAGTCCGGTCAACCGGATGATCGGGGGCAGGGCGAAGATGATGGTGGCCAGCACACCGGCCACGTTGCCCACGGAAAAGAGCATGACGATGGGCACGAGGTAGACGAACGCGGGCGTGGTCTGCATCGCGTCGAGCACGGGCCTGAGCCCGGCTTCGAAGCGGTCGCTGCGGCCGGACATGATCCCGAGCGGGATGCCGATCACGGCACAGATGACCACGGACGACAGGACCATGGCCAGGGTGATCATGGTGTCCTCCCACAGGCCCAGGAAGCCCACCAGGAGCAGGGAGGCCAGGGAGAAAACGGCCAGCCGCTTGCCGGAGAACTTCCAGGCCAGGAAGCAGACGATGACGATGACCACGAGCGGGTGCACATTGGTCAGGCCGTGCTCGAAGCCGCTCAACAGCCAGTCCACCGGCCATTTGAGCATCTGGAAGAATTCACGGTAGTTGTCCACCAACCATTCCACGGCCACCGAGACCCATTGGTCCAGGGGGATGATCGCGTCTTGAAACATTATTGCTCACCTCCGTCGGAAAGGGCGACTTCCGTCTTGTGCAGGGTCTTGAGGAACCGGTTCTTGGAGACCACGCCGAGGTAGCGGCCTGCGTCGTCCACCACCGGAATGGGCCAGGTAGCGTCGGCCACCAGCGGCAGGATGTCCTGCATGGAGTCGTCGCGGTGCACGGCTTGGGCCTCGGTCAGGAAGACTTGGCTGAGGGGTTTTTCCGGCAGGCCCGCTTCGAGTGCGTTGCGGATGCCCTCGGTGGAGATCACGCCGAGGAAGCGGTGCTTGGAGTCGAGCACGTACCCGTACTCCAGTTCGCTGCCGCTCAGGATTTCCTGGGCCGTGCGCAGGCCGCCGCCCATTTTGGTTACGGTGATGGTCGGGTGGGTGTCGCGCACGATGTCGCCCGCGCTGATGACCCCGGTGGGATCCACGCCGCGGAAAAAGGCGCGCACGTAGTCGTTGGCCGGGTTTTGCAGGATATCGTCCGGCGTGCCCACCTGGACCACGTTGCCGCCTTCCATGATGGCGATGCGGTCGCCGATGCGCAGGGCCTCGTCCAGATCGTGGGAGATGAACACGATGGTCCGCTGCTGCTCCTCCTGGAGCTTGATCAGTTCATCCTGCATCTCGGTGCGGATGAGCGGGTCTAGAGCGGAGAAGGCCTCGTCCATGAGCAGGATTTCGGGGTCGACGGCCAGCCCGCGGGCCAAGCCCACGCGCTGCTGCATGCCCCCGGAAAGCTGTTTGGGATATTGGTCTTCCCACCCGGTCAGGCCGACCTGGGCCAGGGCCTCGCGGGCGCGTTCGTGCCGTTTCTCCTTGTCCACCCCGGCCAGCTCCAGGCCGAAGGCGGCGTTGTCCAGCACGGTCTGGTGCGGCATGAGCGCGAACGACTGGAAGACCATGCTCATGTTGTGCAGCCGGAACTTGACCAACTCGTCGTCGTCCATGGCGGTGACGTCCTCGCCGTTGACCAGGACCCGCCCGGACGTGGGCTCGATGAGCCGGTTGAGCATGCGCACGATGGTGGACTTGCCCGATCCGGACAAGCCCATGATGACGAAGATCTCGCCATCCTCGATGGTGAATGAGGCGTTGTTCACGCCCACCGTCATGCCGGTCTTTTCCAGCACCGCGGCCTTGTCGAACCCCTGTTCGAGCATTTCAAGGCCCTTCCGGGGTTTGCTCCCGAAAATTTTGTAAAGATTTTCTACGCTGATTTGTCCCATTGTTACTCCGTTGAAAGTGGCGACGGACGCCCCGCGCCGAAGGGTGTGGGAGCATCCGGAAAAAGACTGTCGAAATGGATTCAGAAGTGGGAAACCCGATCGCGGAGACCGCGAGGGATGGCCGCGCGAGGTCGGCGTGCGGACGGGATTCCCGGCCCGCTATGGCATTTCGAGGTCCGTGACATGTAAATTTTATTTGTGCACGAATCTTTATGTTGTTTTATCGATAGTACAGTTCTGAATTGTTGCAACAACTTTTTGTATTAGAGTACTATAACTGTAGTATCTAATTTATTACTGTATTAGCGTTGCTATTTTTTGTTACAGTTTGAAAACAACAGTTTTTAATGTGCATCATGGAATTACAAATTTGGATATTATCGGAATAAATTCATCATGTCAAAAATTGATTTTTTATTTACTGTACGAGGTGATTTTTTGCTTGTTAATCGCAATTAACATCGCCTGAAAAGTGCTTTTGTTCCGTAATGTTTTAGACGGGTTCCGGACGGATTTCGGCGGTGGGTGAAAGGGCGGCTCGCGCACCGGGCTATGCGGCCGGGAACCGTTGCGGGCCTTCAATTCCCGACGGCAATGTGGTTGAGCTTATGTCTGATGGTATGAATATATGTTTCAGAGGTGGAGGATGCCGTCAGACAGGAGAAAGCCCAGGGTGGAACGCCTTGGGGATATGGATGGGACGTGCCGTCGCCAGGGCCGGTTGCCTCGTGACCGAGGCTTCGCTCGCGGGCAGCCGCACGGGGACGAATTGTAGCGTGTTCTTTCCGATGCCGCCTTCGAGGCGATCTTTCTTTCGAAGAACGGGGGCTGTATCGGCCAGAACCGCGCGGCGCGCCGCATGTTCGGCTATTCGGACGAGGAGATCATGCGTCTCTCCGGCCTGGATCTGGCCCGCGAGGACCACCGGGAACGGGTCGAACGCAGCATCCGTCTGAGGGAGGAGGCCTACGAATCCGTGGTCCTGCCCAAGAACGGGACCACCTTCCCCTGCGAGGTGCGGCCCAGCGCGGTCCGGCGGAACGGGCGGACCTTCCGGGTCATCGCCGTGCTGGATATCAGCGCACGCGGTATCCCCTGTGTCCGGGTGGCTCTGCCCCTGCGCGCAGGCTGACCGGAACTCCTTTCCCCATGAAAGCGAAGGCCCGGCGGGAATCCCGCCGGGCCTTGTCGTATGTTCGGTTTTCGTATTGCCTAGGCGAACAGGGAGAAGCGGAGTTCACCGCTTGCTCCGACACTGATGCAGCTGGTCCAGGCGCTCAGGGGCGACCAGGACCGGATCAGTTTCCGCAAGTGCTTTTTCATGTTGCACTCCTCAGTGGCCGTCCGGGTCCTCCAGGGAGCCGGGCAGCCCTTGGACAAAAGCCTTGATCTCGTCGCGCACGCGGCGGTACACGTCCAGGATTTCGGCCTCGTCGTCCAGTGTCTTGGCCAGGGCCGGCGGGTCGTCGAAACCGACGTGGACCACCTTGGTCCTGGCCGGGAAATAGGGGCAGTTCTCATTGGCGTGTCCGCAGACCGTGACCACGTAGTCGAAGTCCACGTCCTCGGGCAGGTCGGTGGTCAGCTTGGACGTGTGCCCGGAGATGTCCACGCCCGCCTCGGCCATGACCTGCACGGCCAGCGGGTTCAGGCCGTGGGTCTCCACCCCGGCGGACCAGGCCGTGAATTCGTCGGCCTTGAGAGCCTTGGCCCAGCCTTCGGCCATCTGGCTGCGGCACGAGTTGCCGGTGCACAGGAAGAGAATGTTCATGGCGTCGCTCCTACTCGGCGTTGGAGGTTTCGCAGCGGACGTGGCAGACGCCGCCGATGGTGTTTCTGGCAAAGGGGAAGTAGCGGCGCCGGAAGCGCACGGCCACGTTGACCAGGGCGATGAGCACCGGGACCTCCACCAGGGGGCCGATGACCGCGGCGAAGGCCTCGCCCGAGTCGATGCCGAAGACCGCGATGGCCACGGCGATGGCCAGTTCGAAATTGTTGGAGGCCGCGGTGAAGCTCAGGGTCGCGGCCTGCTCGTAGGTGGCGTCCGCCTTCCACGACAGGTAGAATGAGACCAGGAACATGACCAGGAAGTAGACGGTCAGGGGGATGGCGATGCGGATGACGTCAAACGGCAGGGCCACCACGCGGTCGCCCTTGAGCGAGAACATGACCAGGATGGTGAACAGCAGGAAGATCAGCGTCAGCGGGCTGATCCTGGGCACGAACACGGTCTCGTACCACTCGCGCCCCTTGACCTTGAGCCCGATGAAGCGGGAGGCCATGCCCGCCAGGAACGGGATGCCCAGGTAGATGAACACGCTTTGGGCGATCTGGCTCATGGACACGTCCACGGCCGCGCCTTCAAGCCCGAACCAGCCGGGCAGGACCGTGATGAACACGTAGGCGTAGATCGAGAAGAAGAGGACCTGAAACACGGAGTTGAAGGCCACCAGTCCGGCGCAGTATTCGGCGTCTCCGCCCGCCAGGTCGTTCCAGACGATGACCATGGCGATGCACCGGGCCAGGCCGATGAGGATCAGGCCGACCATGTAGTCGTGCTGCCCGGACAGGAAGGTCACGGCCAGGCCGAACATGAGGACCGGGCCGATGACCCAGTTCTGGACCAGGGACAGGGCGAGCACCCGGCCGTTGCGGAAGACCCTGCCCAACTGCTCGTACTTCACCTTGGCCAGGGGCGGGTACATCATCAATATGAGCCCGATGGCGATGGGGATGTTGGTGGTTCCCACCTGGAAGGCGTCGATGACCCGCTTCACGCCGGGGAAGAAGTAGCCGGTGCCCACGCCCACGAACATGGCCAGGAAGATCCACAGGGTCAGGTAGCGGTCCAGGAAGGAGAGTCTTTTCAAAGCGGTTTCGGTCATTGTGGGGTTCCTCTGCCTAGGTCGAGCAGGTTTCTTCGGTTTTGTTCGCCAGGTGTGTCATGAGCCGTTCATGGTCCAGTCGCGCCTGGTCAACGTCCGGCAGCCGCCGCCGGAGAATTTCGAGGACCTCGGACTGGATCGCGTCCGCGGGTTCGGCCAGGGTGTAGTAGACCCACTTGCCCTTGCGGCGGCCGTCCACCCAGCCCGCGTTGCGCAGGAAAGACATGTGCCGGGAGACCGTGGATTGTGGCAGATCGAGCCCGGCCATCAGGTCGCAGACGCACAGTTCGCCGTGGTCGAGCAGCCGGATGACCCGCAGCCGGGTGGGGTCGCTGAGCCCCTTCAGTCGCAGTGCGAGTTGTTCCATGGGCAAATAAATATCCGCTTATGCGGATATGTCAATGGCAATCAGGTGACGATTTTGTGCCGGGGGCATGAAACGGCCGGTGGAATTTTCGCCGAAATGTCTGTATACGATGTCGGGTACCGGGGTGCGTACCCACGGAAAACGCCGGGTAGGGGAGAAATTTCTGGCAACAACCCCTGGTTCATGATTGAATGACGGTCCGGCCATGCGGCCGGGACAACGTACGACAAGACCTATCGCCCGGCGGACGGGCAGGGAGGAATACGGATGAAGCCTATCTCGCGGGAAGTGTTCAGGACCTACGACATTCGCGGCTTGGTGGACAGGGATTTCGACGAGGAATGGGTCGAGCGGCTGGGCCGGGCCTGTGGCCGGT
This sequence comes from Pseudodesulfovibrio sp. 5S69, assembly GCF_037094465.1. Lineage (NCBI taxonomy): Bacteria > Pseudomonadati > Thermodesulfobacteriota > Desulfovibrionia > Desulfovibrionales > Desulfovibrionaceae > Pseudodesulfovibrio > Pseudodesulfovibrio methanolicus. The sequence goes on along the minus strand of NZ_CP146609.1, from coordinate 3,611,895 downwards.
ATTTCCTGGAGCGCGGCTCCAAGACCGCCGTGGTCGGCCACGACTGCCGCCACTCCTCGCCCGGTTACGCCGAGGCCCTGACGCGCGGCCTGAACGGCACGGGCGTGGACGTGATCACCATCGGCGAGGTCTCCACTCCGGCCTTCTACTGGGCGGTGACCAAGCAGGGGACCCATGCGGGCGTGATGATCACTGCCAGCCACAACCCGCCGGAATACAACGGGTTCAAGGTATGGCAGGGGATCAGCACCATCCATTCCGACGAGATCCAGGACGTCTTCGAGCTCATGGACACGGGCGAGTTCCCCGAAGGCGTGGGCACGGTTCGGCACGAGGACGTGCTCGACAAGTACGTGGCCGAGTTGTCCGGCGACGTGAACCTGGCGCGGCCGGTCAAGGTCGTCGTGGACGGCGGCAACGGCACGGGCGGATTGCTCACCGCCGAGGCCCTGCGCAAGGCCGGGGCCGAGGTCACCTGCCTGTACTGCGAGCCCGACGGCGACTTCCCCAACCACCATCCCGACCCGGTGGTGGAGAAGAACATGGCCGCCCTGCAACAGGCGGTGCTCAAGGAAAAGGCGGACATCGGCGTGGGCCTGGACGGCGATTGCGACCGCATCGGCGTGGTCACCGAAAAGGGTGAGCTGCTCTTCGGCGACCAGCTCGTGGCCATCTACGCCCGCGACATCCTCAAGGCTTTCCCCGGCGCGTCCATTATCGGCGAGGTCAAGTGCTCGCACCTCATGTACGACGACATCCGGGCCCATGGCGGGGACGCGGTCATGTGGAAGACCGGCCATTCCCTGATCAAGGCGCGCATGCGCGAGATCGGGGCCAAGTTTGCGGGCGAGATGTCCGGCCACATGTTCTTCGCCGACCGCTACTACGGGTTCGACGACGCCACCTACGCGGCCCTGCGCATGGTCGAGATTCTGTCCCAGTCCGACAAGCCCATGAGCCAACAGCTCAACTGGCCCAAGACCTGGTCCACCCCGGAAATCCGTGTGGACTGCCCCGAGGCCCTCAAGCAGCGCGTGGTCGACAAGGCCGTCAAATACTTCAGCTCCAAGTTCGACGCCATCGACATCGACGGCGTACGCGCCGTCTTCCCCGACGGCTGGGGCCTCATCCGCGCCTCCAACACCCAGCCCGTCCTGGTCCTCCGCTTCGAGGCCGAAACCCCGGAACGACTCGACGAAATCCGCTCCATGTTCGAGGATAAACTCAAAACCTGGATCGCCGAAGGCTAGGCGGACCGAACTATACCGACGAAAAGGGCGCGGACCTGATGGTCCGCGCCCTTTTTGATTGATGCCTCCGGCGGCCGGGGAAGGGAAGGAAAACCTTTGAAAAGGGCTTTCCTTCCCTTCCCGGACCTCCATCCCATCCTTTCCTAAACTTTTTCTATCCGCTTCGCGGGGCGAGGCGCCTCAAACGTCCCATCACCCAACCTTGTGCGGGGCCCCGGTCGACCTCCCCTCTGGAGCGATTCGGGTGCGCCGCACCCGACAGCGGCTCTTCCTCCGCGCTCGCACAAGGCTTTCGAGAGTGGGTCAGCCGTGCATTTTCTTCCGGCCGGGGCAACCGCAGCGTAGCCGTCTACGTGAGGATTGTCCCGGCCGGAAAAAATGTGCGGATGGCCCGCTATCGGAAGCCGCTTAATGTAGAAAAGGCCAGCATCAAAAAGATGCTGGCCTTTTCGTATTATGGGGGTGGGTAGGTTTTTTATTTGGATACGGAGACGAAGTGCTCCTGCATGGCTACGGCGCCGCCGCCGCGGTCCCACTTGTTGATGCCCTTGGGCATGAGCAGGTTGTCGGCCGCGCCCATGCCTTTGGCCCGGGACTCGCACGGCAGGTCGTGGCCGAAGCCGTGGATCATGAAGACGGCCTCGGGGTGGACGAAGTCCGTGACGAACGCCTTGATCTTGGCCTTGTAGCCGTTGCTGGCCACGGTGACGTACTCGTCCTGTTCAATGCCCAGCGCCTTGGCGCGCTCGGTGTTGATCCACAGGACGTTCTCGGGCATCTGCTCGAAGAGCAGGGAGTTGTTCACGGTGTGGCCCTGGGTGTGCAGGGCGCAACGGCCGAAGGTGATGCGGAACTTGTCCGCCGGGGGCCGCTCGGGCGCCTCGTAGGGCTTGAGCGACGGCAGACCGTCGGCCTCAAGCTTGGCGTCGATGATCTGGACCTTGCCGGACGGGGTCTTGAAGGAGCCCTCTTTCACCGGCTTGTACAGCGGATCGGCGGCCAGGGAGACGATGCCGGTCTTCGCGAAGTCCTCGATGGACACGCCCGTGCCGTCGAGCTGGAATTTCCAGATGTCCTCGATGTCGGTGTAGTCCAGCTCCTTGAGTCCCATGCGCTTGGCCAGGCCCGCGTAGATTTCCCACACGGCCTTGGTGTCGTAGATGGGCTCCATGGCCCGTTTGCGCACCTGGAAGGCGGGCTTGGGGCCGTTCTTGGTCATCAGGATCTCGTCCCGTTCGAGATACGGGGAGATGGGCAGGACCACGTCCGCGTTCCAGGCGGTGTCGGACCAGGAGAAGGTCACGGCCACGAGCAGTTCGATGTCGTCCCACTTGGCCTTGACGTCGTCCTTGTCCGGGAAGGCCATGAGCGGGTCGTGGCGCTGGGCGATGTACGCCTTGATCGGGTAGGGCTTTTCCTCCACCGCGGCCTCGTAGGCCAGGTGGACCAGGCCCGGGCCCGCGTCGAAGTGCTTGCGTCCTTCCATCCAGCCCACGCCGTCGGCGCGCTGGCCCTCGGGCTTGGGATAGAGCTCCATGAAGCTCTTCAGGCCCTTGGCGCCCACGTCGCCCGGCTTGTTCATGAACGGCAGGCCGCCCTTGGCCCCGATGGCGCCGAGCAGGGCGTTGATGATGTAAATGGTCCTGGTCATGTAGAAGGAATCGGAGTAGCGCGCCGTCATCCAGCCCGGGTGCCAGAGCACGCTCGGTGCGGCCTCGGCCAACTGGTTGCAGAAATCGATCAGGCTCGCCGCGGGCACGCCGGTCTCCGCCTCAGCCCACTCCGGGGTGTAGGGCTTGACGAACTCCACGAGCTTGTCGAAGTCTTCGACCCAGTCGGCCACGAACTGCTTGTCGTACAGTTCATTATTAATAAGGACATGGATGACCGCCAGGTTGAAGGCGTAGTCCGTGCCGGGCCGGACCATGAAGAAATTGTCCGCCTTGGTGGCCGGGACATTGGCCCGGATGTCGATGACCGTCAGCTTGGCCCCGCCCTCGATGCCGGTGAACAGGTTGTTCACCTCGGCCACGTTGATGGCCTCGAGGATGTTGCGCTGCTGGAGCACCACGTGCTTGGCGTTCTTCAGGTCGTAGGACACGCCCTTGCGTCCGAAGCCGAACACGGACAGGGCCGCGTTCTGCACGTTGCGGGCGCAGGCCGAGTCGTGGTTGTTGTAGTTGGCCGTGCCGATGCCGCGCAGAAAAGCGCGGTAAAAGTCGCGGAACGGGCCGCCGCGGTCCGAGAACAGGACCGAGTTCTTGCCGTAGGCGTCCTGGATGCGGGTCAGTTCGTCGGCCACGTAATCCAGGGCCTCGTCCCACGACACCTTCTTCCATTTGCCTTCGCCGCGTTTGCCCGTGCGTACCATGGGGTACTGCGGGCGGTCCTCATCATAGGTCAGGGCCGTTCCGGCAGCGCCGCGCGGACACAGGGAGCCCATGATGCCAGGGGCATCGGGGTTGCCCTGGATGTACTCCGCCTTGCCGTCGACCACTTCGACCTCGATGGGACATCGCACCGAGCACATGCCGCATATGCTCTTTACAAATTCCTTACCCATACACTCCTCCTGTACAGACAGTGATGATTCTGCGCGCTCTTTGAGTTAGGGTGGACCTTATGCGGGCTGGTCAACCCTGGGCAATACATACCCGGCATGTGAAATCTATAACATGATTTTTCTTCCATTCGATGAAAAAAATGGGTTATGATCGTTTCCGATTGCGAAATAAATCACAAGCAAGGTGGTTGTTGACCAACCCCGGATTTTTCTTCAGTTCCTGGACTACAAACAAGACTGCGCGCCCAAATTCTAGTCTGCAGAGGTGGAAAATGGCTGGTTACAGAATGAAATTTGACAAGAAGCGGTGCATTGCGTGCAACGCCTGCCTGGTTCACTGCAAGGTGAAAAACAAGGTGCCCGCGGGGCTTTCCCTCAATCGCCTCGAGGCGGAGGGGCCCATCGCCGACAAGGACGGCAAGCCTTCGGCAAAGCTGAAGTATACCAACTGTCGGCACTGCAAGAAACCCGAATGCGTGAGCGCGTGCCCCACCGGGGCCATGTACAAGCGCGAAGACGGGCTGGTGTTGGTGGACATGGACAAGTGCGACGGCTGCAAGGCCTGCATCGACGCCTGTCCGTGGACCGTGCCGGTGTTCAACGAAGCCACCGGCAAGATCATGAAGTGTGATTTCTGCGTGGACAGGGTCGATGCCGGCGGCACCCCTGCCTGCGTTGTCGGCTGCACGGCGAATGCCCTGAGCTTTGTGCGGCCGGAATAGACTGGTACCGAACTTCGCGGCCTTGGGGGGCGCGGGGTGACATTTTGGGGTCCTTTTAACACTAATTTATGAGGAGGAGGTAACTGTGTTACGTTCCAAGAAAACTCTCCTGATGCTGGCGCTGGTTGCGGCTGTCTGCCTGATGGCACAGCCCGCCCTGGCCGATCGTCTGGCCGACGCCATCGCCGAGGCCAAACCCACCGGTGAGCCCGGCTACATGGGTATCCCCGGCGGTCCGCAACTGAACATCATCATCGGTTTCCTGTGGGCGATCTGGGTAGGCTGGATCTTTTCCACCGTCGGCGCTTTCGGCGGCATCATGGCCGGTGTCGGTCACATCACCATCTATGGCCTGGGCGACTACGCCAGCTCTTTCGGCAAGGGCTCCAAGATGAACAAGGTCGTCACCGACTCCATCCGCGTGTCCAACCAGTGGTTGGTCGGTTGTTCCGCCGCCCTGTCCTCCTTCAACTACTACAAGGCCGGTCGCCTGGTGCTGCCGCTGGGCATCGCCCTGGCCATCGGTTCCGTGGCCGGTTCCTGGCTCGTGCCCTGGCTGACCGCCGGTAAGATCAGCCTGAAGGCCTACCTGGGCTACTTCGGTCTGTTCGTCCTGTTCCTGGGCTGCTACCTGTTCTACCAGACCACCCCGAAGGGGCAGGCCGGCAAGCAGGCCGCCAAGAAGGCCGCCGAGGCCTTCCAGAAGTCCGTCAAGGAACAGCAGCATGGCGGCGGCACCGTGGACATGGCCGAGATGGGCGTGAAGGTCCAGAAGTTCACCCCGACCATCTGCGAGTTCACCTTCTTCGGCGTCGAGTTCAAGTTCAACCCCCTGATCCCCGTGGTCGGCGGTTTCTGCATCGCGGCCCTGGCCTCCTTCCTGGGTGTCGGCGGCGGCTTCCTGCTGGTGCCGTTCCTGACCTCCGTGGCCGGCCTGCCCATGTACCTGGTTGCCGGTACCTCCGCCCTGGCGGTCCTCATCGGCATGGTCAACTCCATCGCCTCCTACATGCTGCTCAAGCAGACCCCGGTGGCCTGGGGCCTGATCGGCGCCGAGCTCGTCGGCATCGTCATCGGCTCCATCGTCGGACCCAAGACCTCCAAGTTCATCCCGGACAAGGTCCTGAAGTACATCTTCATCGTCCTGGCCGTGTACGTCGGTCTCCGCTACACCACCAAGGGCTTCCTGGGCTACTCCATCGTCCCGCCCTTCTAAGTCGGGCGAACTGACGGCAAGAAAGAGGGGCCGCCCATTTCGGGCGGCCCCCATAACCAAACTTTCACAGGAACGAACATGACCGGCCAAATCGTATACGAATTTCTCGACCCCTGGATGATCTGGGCCTTCCGCACCACCGGCAACGCCTACGTGGGCTTCACCATCGGCCTGATCTGGGTCTCCCTCGTGGCAACCGTCATCGGCGAGTTGTGCATGGCCGGGGTCTATTTCACCAACAAGAAACATTTCCGGACCATCAACCGGGACATGGTCGACCACCACAACCTGTCGGTCAAGGCGCTGGGCGCCAAGAACAAGACCGCGTGGAAGGCCTGCAACTCCATCGCCAACGACGCCTTCGGCAAGAATTTCTTCGCCCGCATCGCGCTGTTTGCCTCGTCCCTGTGGGTGGTCCCGTTCGGCATCGGCTGGCTGTTCTACCGCTTCGGCCATGTGGACTTCACCGTGCCGTACCTGGGCCTGGTCGGCCCGGCATTCCTGTTCATCCCGGTCTACATTCTGGTCCGCTACCTGTTCAGCCTGGCCAAGCCGTGGCTGCCGGTCTTCAAGACCATCCGCCAGAAGGTCAAGGACAACGAGGCAGGCGACGAGATGCTGGAATTCACGGACCTGCTCAGCGAAGAGGACAGAAAGGAATACATGCGGAAAAAGGAGCGGGGCAGACACAAGCCCGGGCTCATCGAGAGCAAGCCGGTCCCCGAAGGGTCCTAGCGATTTCGAAAAAAGGAAAAGCCGCCCCACGGGGCGGCTTTGTTCTTTGATATGATCGGCCGGGCCGGACTGCTAGGGAGCGGCCTTTTCCACGGCCTCCAGGAAGCCGGGGAGGTCGGAGGGCCCGATCAGGTAGAACCGCTCCTCGGTCTGGACGCAGAGCACGTCGGAGCGGTTGGTCACCACCACCGCCTCCTTGCCGTCCTTGATCTCGACCATGCCGGACCGGTACGCTCCGAAGGTCATGTACTTTTTGGTCTTGGTGAACTTGAAGTCCTCGTCCTTTTTCAGGTCCACGCGGAACGTCTTGACCACCGAGGCCCAGGGGATGACCGCCGAGGCGAACGGCGGGGCGGCCAGGAGGATGCCCTCGTCGGCCACCGTGACCGAGGCCCGCTTGGGCGTGATGTAGAGCATGTACCAGTAGAACATGGACAGCGGTCCGGCCACGGCGATGAGGCAGATGCCGGTCCAGGTCAGGCCGGAGTTGAAGCTCCAGGCAACGGCCGCGGCGACAACGGCCACGACCAGGAGGAAAAAGGTGAGCACGGTCTTGCTCATGGGGATCTTGAAAATAGTCGTCATGGGAATCTCCTTGCTTGGGCACGCCCGTGTGCTGGCCCCCTTCATACTGACTTGGGGGCGAGTTGCCAAGGGATAAGACTTGTTGGAATGCGGCCTGAATTTCTGTAGGCTTTCAAGACGCGTCCGAAACATGGCGCTGGGAGCGATTGACCAGATGCGAGAGCGATTGATCCGATGAAGACAACCATGCGATTCCGAATGACGACCTGGGCGATCCTGCTCGCGCTGCTTGTGCCCGTGGCCTTCGCGTCCGGATGCTCGGACGAGAAGCCGGTCAAGGTCAACCTGTCCAAGCGCGAGGACCTGGTAGCCCCCCGCATGGTCGAGGCCATCACTTACGCCTACCTGCCGCAGTATTCCCACACCATCTCCTACCAGCGCCACCGCAGGCTGCTCGAATACCTGCGCAAGACCACCGGCCTGCCGCTCAGGCAGATCTTTCCCGACACCTTCGAGGAGCACGTCAAGATGGTCGAGCGCGGGGAGATCGACATCTCCTATTCCAACCCGTTCGTCTACGTGCGGTTGGCCAAGGCCGGGGCCCAGGCCTTCGCCCGGGTCATCGAGCCCTCGGGAGAGCCCAATTTCCGAGGCCAGATCATCGCCCGCTCTGACAACGCGGCCATCAACACCATCAACGACTGCCGCGGCAAGCGGTGGATCGCCGTGGACCCCAACTCGGCGGGCGGCTATCTCTTTCCCCTGGGGCTGTTCTACAACCACGGCATCAAGCTCTCCGACTTCGAGACAGTGGACTTCGCGCCCGGACCGGGCGGCAAGCAGGAGAAGGTCGTCCTGGCCGTGCACGCCGGCGTGTACGACATCGGGACCATCCGCAAGGGCACCCTGGACGTGGTCAGGAACAAGATCGACCTCGGCTCCATCCGGGTCCTGGCCGAGACCCGCGCCTATCCCGGCTGGGTGTATGCGGCCCGCAAGGGGCTCGACCCGGCCGTGGTGGACGCCATCGCCAGGGCCATGTTCGCCCTGAACGTGGACACCGCCGAGCACCGGGCCATCCTGAGCGCCGCGGGCATGAAGGGCATCATTCCGGCCCGCGACATCGACTACGATCCGGTCAGGAAACTGGCCGAGAAACTGAACCTCGACCGGTAGCCGTCCATGCGCATCTTTCCCCGGCTCAAGTTCCGCACCAAGCTCAACCTGGGCATGTCCGCCATCCTGGTGGGCATGGCCGTGCTGCTGTTGCCGCTCATCGGGACCATGAGCGCCAACTCCCTGGTCGAGGAGAGCAAGAAGCGCGGTTCGGCCCTGGCCGAAGGGCTGTCCGTGCGCGCCGTGGACCCCTTGCTCGCCCGCGACTTCCTAAGGCTCAAGAACATGGTCGACGAGCAGTCCTCGGTGGAGGACGTGATCTACGCCTTTGTCCAGGACAAGAACGGCTTCGTCCTGGTCCACACCTTCCAGAAGGGCTTCCCCGTGGACCTCATCGACGCCAACAAGGTGGCCACGGGCCAGCCCCTGCATATCCAGCTCCTGGCCGACGGTTCGCGGCGCATCTATGATTTCGCGGCTCCGGTCCTGGTCTCGGACGGACGGCTCGGGACCGTACGCATCGGTTTGTCCCAGGCGCGCATCCAGATGGCCGTACAGCGCCAGTTGACCCTCATGGCCGCGCTGTTCGCCGGGGCCCTGATCCTGGCCACGTCGCTGGGCACGGTCTTCGCCCGGCGCGTCACCGCTCGGCTGGGGCGGCTGCGGGCCCACGCGGAGGAAATGCTGACCGGTAACCTGGACACCTTTTCCGGCCCGGAATGGGGCATCCACTGCTGGGAGAAGCAGCAGTGCAACACCACCCAGTGCCCGGCCTACGGCGAGACCCGGCGGCGGTGCTGGTACATCGCCGGGACCATGTGCCCGGACTGCAACAACGAGGGCAATTTCCAGTGCCGCCTGGAGTCCTGCCGCCGGTGCGCTGTCTACCGCGAGAACGCGGGCGACGAGATCCAGGACCTGGCCGAAACTTTCGACGTCATGGCCCTGTCGCTCAAGAGCCACATCGAGGAGCTGCGCGACGCCGAGCGCAACCTGCGCGACCAGCAGCGGCTGACCCGGACCATCCTGGACGTCTCCCCGGACCGGGTCTCCCTGGTGGATTCGACCATGCGCTACCGGGGTTGCAACAAGAGCTTCGCCGAGTCCGTGGGCATGTCCCTGGCCGAGATCGAGGGCAAGACCGACTTCGACCTCTTCCCCGAGGCCGAGGCCGAGGAGCGCCATATGGCGGCCCGCGACATCCTCCAGTCCGGGCGCAGGCTGGACACCCAGCTCATGGTCGAGGCCGGCGGCGGCGAGCACTGGTTTCACGTGGTCTGCGTGCCGGTCTTCAACGACAAGGGGCACATCGACGGGCTGCTGCGGACCGACCGCGACATCTCGGACATCAAGCGCTACGAGAACCAGCTCATCCAGGCCCAGAAAATGGAGTCCCTGGGGTTGCTGGCGGGCGGTGTGGCCCACGAGATCAACACCCCGCTGGGCATCATCCTGGGGTACGCCCAACTGCTCCAGGAGGACGTGGACGCGGGCAGTCAGATCCACCAGGACCTGGCCATCATCGAGAAGCAGACCCAGGTGTGCAAGAAGATCGTGGCCGACCTGCTCGGATTCTCCCGCCAGACCCAGTCGGCCAAGCGCGAGATGTGCTTCAACAACTCGGTCATGGAGGCGGTCTCCCTGGTGCGCCACACCCTGGAGCTCGACAAGGTGGAGATCATCACCCAGCTCGACGACCGCTACCCGATCATCTACGGCGACCCCGAGAAGCTCAAGCAGGCCTGGATCAACCTGTTGACCAACGCGCGCGACGCCATGGCCGGGCAGGGCGGGACCATCCTCATCCGCACCCGCCTGGACACGCCGGGCGGCATCGTCTCCCTGTGGGTGGCCGACAACGGTTCGGGCATCGCCGAGGAAGCGCTCAAGAAGATTTTCGATCCGTTTTACAGCACCAAGGCCGTTGACAAGGGCACCGGCCTGGGGTTGTCCGTCTCCTTCGGGATCATCGAGGACCACGGCGGCGACATCCGCGCCGAGAGTCCTGTCCCAAAGGATTTCGGGTTCCCGTCCGATGCCAAGCGCGGGGCCGGGGGCGGCGGAACGGTCTTTGAAGTCAACCTCCCGCTGGACCATGAGGGTCCGGAAGGCGGGGAGCCCGAAAAGGAGTAGATCATGGCGAATATATTGGTGCTCGACGATATCAGCGACGCCGGGATGCTGGTCAAGCGCATCCTGGAACGCAAGGGCCATCAGGTGTGGAGCTTCACCGAGGAGGAGGATGCCCTGAAGCACGCGGCCGGGACGAAGATCGACCTGGCCATCCTGGACATCAAGCTCAAGAAGATGACCGGCGTGGAGGCGCTGGAGGAACTCAAGAAGGTCAATCCGGACATGAAGGCGATCATGCTGACCGGCTATCCCACCCTGGAGACCGCCCGCGAATCGCTTCGGCTCGGAGCCCAGGAATACTGCGTCAAGCCCATCAACAAGGAGGAACTCGAGGTCAAGGTGGCCGAGGTCCTCGAAGGCGGGGCATAGGGAACGGAGCCCGCGGGCAGTGAATCATACCGTTTAGCCAAGGACGATCCATGTATCTCAAACAGCTCTTCAGGCACTGGACCTATCAGGTATTCGCGCCGGGCACCCTGCTTCGGCGCAAGTACGAGGCGTTCAAGTCCCTGCTGGCCCACGACGCGGTGGCCCTGGAACTGATCGCCGACCTGGAGGAGATGTTCTACGGCAAGCGGCTGGCCGACCGGCAGTGCGCGGTCTGGATGACCAACCGGCTGTCCTCGGCCGTGTCCACCATGGCCGGGCAACTGGTGGAGATGAACCCGACCCGGTACATGGACCTGCCCGAGTATTTCCGCAAGATCGACTTTTACGTGCACATGGCGCTTGAGCTCGAACAGCCCGAGGTCGGCCCGCCGTACATCCTCTCCCTGGAGGAGGCCGGGGCCATGCCCAAACTGGCGGGCGGCAAGGCCGCCAACCTGGGCCGGGCCAAGAGTCTGGACGGCATCCCCGTGCCCCCCGGCTTCGTGGTCACGGCCAATGCCTTCAACTATTTCATCGACTTCAACGGGCTGGGCGAGGAGATCGAAAAAAGGCTGCGGCAGATGGTCGTGGGCGACCGCGACCTGCTGGCCCGGCTGACGGCCGAGATGCAGGAACTCATCCTGGCCGCCGAGGTCCCCGAGGAGATCGCCCGGGGCATCCGCTTCGGCGTGTCCGAGATCATCGAAGGCGACGACCTCATCGCGGTGCGTTCCAGCGCCCTGGCCGAGGACGGCGAGATATCATTCGCCGGGCAGTACGCCTCGGAGTTGAACGTCCAGCCCAACGATGTGCTCGAAGCCTACAAGCGGGTCCTGGCGGGCAAGTACTGTCCGCGCGCCGTGGCCTACCGCATCTCCAACGGGCTGACTGACAGCGAGACGGCCATGGCGGTGCTGGTCATCCCCATGGTGGACGCGGACACCGCGGGCGTGCTCTACACCCGCGACCCGGACTGCTGGGGCCGCGAGGCCATGGGCGTGTATGGCGTGCGCGGCCTGGGCCACGGGCTGGTGGACGGCTCGACCTCCCCGGACAAGGCCGTGCTGACTCGCGAGGAGACTCCGCGCCTGGACGCGGACTGCACCCCGGACGCGGGCGGCCTGCCCTCCGAGGAGTCCCTGGTCAGGCTCGGGCGGCTGGCCATGCGCCTGGAAGAGGCCTTCGGGCGGCCGCAGGACATTGAATGGGCCGAGGACGTCACCGGCGAACTGTTCGTCCTCCAGACCCGCCCCCTGCAGGAGGAGCGCGAGGAGGCCCTGGCCGGGCAGGACCCGATACCCATGGCCACCCGGCCCATCGCCGAGGGGCTGGAACGCGCCTCCACCGGCGCGGGTTGCGGGACCGTGTACTTCGCTTCCTCGGGCGAGCGCATCGCCCAGATCCCCGAAGGTGCCGTGGTCGTCACGCCGAGCCTGCAACCGTCGCTTTTGACCTTCATCGGCCGGATGAACGGGGTCATCGCGGCCACGGGCAGCAGGGCCAGCCATTTCGCTTCCGTGGCCCGCGAATCGGGCGTGCCCGTGGTGGTCGGCGATGTGCGCGCCCAGCTCGAACAGGGCCAGTTGGTCACCGTGGACGGCACGCACGGGGCCATCTACGAAGGCTGCGTGGAGGCCATCATGACCCGCGCCCGTGAAGGACAGCAGGTCTCGGAGCGGGTCGTGGAACAGTACGCCAAGGTCGCCCCCCTGACCGTGCGCCTGAACCTGACCGACCCCCAGGCCGAGGACTTCACCCCCATGGGCTGCCGGTCCCTGCACGACGTGGTCCGCTTCTGCCACGAGAAATCCGTGAACGAGATGTTCGCGGTCATGGACAAGAAGGGGCGGGGCATGCACTCGGCCAAGCGGCTGGAGACCAGCCTGCCCCTGGTCATGTACGTCCTGGATTTGGGCGGCGGCTTCTTCGCCAACGCGGGCGAGGGCAAGACCGTCTCGCCCCAGGACATCAAGTGCCGCCCCATGTGGGCCCTGTGGTACGGGCTGTCCGACGACCGGGTCCAGTGGCCCTCCCGGCTGACTGCCATGGACTGGGAGGAGTTCGACAAGGTCTCGGGCGGCATCTTCAGCTTCGACTCCAAGCTGCTGGCCAGCTACGGGCTGATCTCCGAGGACTACCTGCACCTGATGGTCCGCTTCGGCTATCACTTCTCGGTGGTGGACACCATCTGCGGGCCGGAGCAGGGGGCCAATTACATCAATTTCCGTTTCAAGGGCGGTGGGGCCGGGTTCGACCAGCGGCTGCTCCGGCTGGAGTTCATCCGCCGGGTCCTGGACCGCTACGGGTTCGAGACGACCACGCGCGGCGACATGATAGACGCCAAGTGCTCCAGGCTGCCAGAGAACGACATTCGGCGGCTGCTCATGCGCCTTGGCTATCTCATGGCCGTGACCCGGCTCATGGACATGCGCATGGACAGCGAGGAACAGGTCGCCGCCGAGGTCGAGCGGTTCATCCACGACGCGGAGTCGCGTGATGGCTGACAAGACCGCCGCCTACAAGATCACCTGGGTCACGGACCAGCTCGGCGTGGGCAGCGCGCCCATGAGCTATCCCCAACTGGACGCCATCCGCGCCCAGGGCGTGGACGCCATCCTCAACCTGTGCGGCGAGTTCTGCGACCTGCACGACATCGAGAAGGACTCGGGCTTCGAGGTCTATTATTTGCCCCTTGAGGACGAGGAGGCGCCGGGGCTGATCGAGCTGGAAAAGACCCTGGCCTGGCTGGACGAGGCCATCTACCTGGGCAAGAAGGTGCTCATCCACTGCCGCCACGGCATCGGCCGCACCGGCACGGTGCTCAACGCCTACCTGCTGCGGCGCGGCCTGGGCCACAAGCTGGCGGGCAAGGCGCTCAAGAAGCTCAAGAGCAAGCCGGCCAACTTCGTGCAGTGGCGGACCGTGCGCAAGTACGGCAAGCAGTCCGGCCAACTGACCGTGCGCGAGCCGTCCCTGGAGTTCAAGCGGCTGGTGGATCTGTCGCCGTTCTTCAACGACTATGCGGAGCTGGTCGCGCGGGTGGATGAGAGCGGCCAGGCCACCAAGGGGCTGGCCTGCGGCCTGGACCACAGCCAGTGCTGCACCACCCCGGTCTCCCTGAGCTTGGCAGAGGCCGTGTACATCTCCCATCGCATCAACCAGAAGCTGTCCGGCGAGGAGCGCCTCAAGGTCATCGAGCGGGCCGTGGCCACGGCCCAGGCCGAGCGCAAGGCGGACAGCGACCTGGCCTCCGGCGGGGACGGGGAATACTGCCTGTCCGAGGCCGGGGCCGTCTGCCCGCTGCTCAAGGACGGCAAATGCCTGATATTCGAGCACCGGCCCATCCAGTGCCGCGCCTTCGGCCTGGACCAGCACGACGCCGGGGGTATGTGGGGGACCATGATCAATCCGGCCCTGAACAAGATATCCTCGGAGATATGGTTCGCCTACACCGGTTCCATGGCGTCTGGCGACATGCCGCGCTTCGCCCTGCCGGACGTGGTCTCCGGCAAGTTCGTGGAGACCATCTTCCGGTTCATGATGCGGCAGGGGCTTGAATAGCCAGGCCTAGACCGAGCAGTGCAACTCCACGAAGGGGTTGGCCAGTTGCGGCAGGTGGGGCTCGGCAAAGAAAACGTGTCCCTCCCTGGGCAGGACCAGGGGCGCGACGTCCGGGTCGGTGGAGACGCTCACTTCGTCCTCGCTGAAGGTCACGGTCATGGGCACCACCTCCTGCTCCGCCTCGCTGCACAGGCTCTCCCGGGTCTCCGGGATATGGCAGTGGGTGTGCCCGTCCGGGTGCACCACGGTCAGCTTGGTCAGGGTGGTGATCACCTGGCGGACCTTCCCGTCCTCATCGAACACCAGCGAATTGGCGTCCCCGTTCACGCCCACGGCGTCCGGGTCGTACGCGGTCATCTCGCCCGCACGGGTGGGCACGGTGACGGGTTTGGCCGGTTCCAGCGAGCGGACTTTGCCCTCCGGGGTGAAGCTGACCCCGATGCGCGCCTCCACGGGTCCGACCGGGGTGGGCACGGACAGAGTCTCGCCCGGCCACAGGGTCAGGCTGCGCAGGTTGCGGTTGTCGTAGAAGCTGACGCTCAGGACCTTGGCCCGGACCAGGCCGATGGGCGTGGTCAGGGTGAGCGGCTTGGCCAGCCCGGCCTCGTCATCCTGGCTCCAGTAGCCCGACAGCTTGCCGTTCAGGGGGAAGATGCGGTTGATGGTCCCGTTTTCGTGGAAGGAAATCAATTCGCCCGGGATGTCGCCGGCCGAAGTGGAGAACAGGGTCTGCTTCTCCAGGGGGACGGATTTGACCGTACCCGAGGCGTGGTATTCCACGGGCAGGATCTCCCGTTTCCTGAGGTTGTCGTCCGTGTATTGGGGAATCAAATCACCGTACTGCGTGGATATGGTCTGCATGAAAACCTCTCCTGGAGTCTTGAAAGGCGGGGCGGTGCCGGGATTGGCGGCCGTCCGGAATACTTGAGTGTGCGGGGCGTCCGGCCAGGCCGTGGCGTCCGATGAAAAGCAGGATCGCGTAGCTGACGGGCGGCAAGCACGGGCAGCGCGGCTGGGGCGTGACCGCCAGGGCCGGCTTGCCGGTGATCGCAAGCACCGTAAAATCCATGCCGGCCCTAGGGGTTGAGGGTGGTCCGGGCCTGGATCCCGGCGGCCGCGGGGGCGGCGTTCGGCGGCGTGGCCGTGGTGGCCGTGCCGGACAGGACGCAGAGCCACAGGCAGATGTACAGGAATTTCTTGAACACGGGGACCTCCTAGTTCTTGACGAGCTTCGAGAGTTCGTTGTCGGTCAGGGGGCGTTCCAGCTCCCAGGCCAGCTTTCTTACTTCATCGACAAGGGCCGGGAGGCCCTGCTCCGGAAGTTCGAGGCCGTGGTCCGCAAGGGCGTTGGCGACCGCCGCTCGCCCACTTTTTCCGCCAACCGCGACCATCCGGTTCGCCCCGATGCGACCGGGGTCGAAGGGCTCGAAAAGCTCAGGCGACTTGCTGAGGGCGTGCGCGTGAAGGCCGGACTCGCAAGCGAAAATGTCCTTGCCCGCGATCGCCTTGGTTCGGGGAATCGGCACCCCGGCAGCTTGAGAAACGAAATGGCAGAGGTCGCAAAGGTCTTCAACTTTGTACGCATGGCTGTTCTCCTTGAGTGTCAGGTAGGCGGCCAGCTCCTCGGTGGCCGCGATGCCGGACCGTTCGCCGATGCCGAGCAGGCTGACGTCGGCGAAGTCCGCGCCGCTCGACAGGGCGGTGACCGCATTGCCCGTGGCCATGCCGAAGTCGTCGTGACAGTGCACGGCCAGGTCGATGTCCAGTTCCTTCTTGAAGATCGTGACCAGTTCCGCCGTCCTGGGCGGGGTCAGCAGCCCCAGTGAATCGGACAGGCGCACGCGGGACGCGCCCACGTCCTGCGCCAGTCCGGCCACCTTCAGGGCGAAGTCCGGATCGGCCCTGGAGAGGTCCTCCAAGCCGACGGAAACATATTCCATGCCCAGGATCCGAGCCGCGAGCACGGTGCGGGCCAGGCGTTCCAGAAGCCCCTCGCGGTCGGTCCCGAGTCGGTTTTCGATATGCAGGTCTGACACGGGCAGGCCGATGTTGATGCGGTCGATCCCAAGGCACGCGGCCTTGCGGATGTCCGCCTCGCGGCAGGGCGACCATGCGGACAGGGCGCTGCGGCCGCGCCGCTTGCCCATACTCTGTATAAGTTCGTCCAGCCCCTCCTGGCCAACCCAGCCGAGCTCGATCTCGTCCACGCCGATGGACAGGAGGCCGCTGACGATTCGCTTCCGCGCCTCCATGGAGAAGTAGGCCCCGAAGAGCTGTGCGCCTTCTCTGAGTGTGGTGTCGATCAACATGTGGTTTGTCCTTGTAGTATTGTTGCGGTGATGCTGCCTCTCCATGAGCAGGAAGGATGCCAATTCTCATTATTTGTATATCATATCGATATCATTACATAAATTTGTTGACGAAAAAGATAGAGATTTGCCTACGCTTTTGTAGGTTGCGACACTTGTGTCTGCGTTCGTGGTGCGAACCTACACTTTTCGTAGGAAGCTACACTGTTGTGGTCATATTGGTTTTTCCTTTGAAAACAGCTTGTTATAATGTCGTTGCGGGTTTGGCACGGCGCTTGCCTTAAGGGCTTCATCGACGCAAACAAACCCATGGAGGAGAAATCATGAGGAAAGTAGCAATTTACGGAAAGGGCGGAATCGGAAAGTCCACCACCACGCAGAACACTGTTGCCGGTCTGGCCGAGATGGGCCGCAAGGTCATGGTCGTCGGCTGCGACCCCAAGGCCGACTCCACCCGTCTCCTGCTCGGCGGCCTGGCGCAGAAGTCCGTGCTCGACACCCTTCGCGAAGAAGGCGAGGACGTGGAACTCGAAGATATCCGCAAGCCCGGTTTCGGCGGCACCTGGTGTGTTGAGTCCGGCGGCCCGGAACCCGGTGTCGGTTGCGCCGGTCGCGGCATCATCACTTCCATCAACATGCTTGAGTCGCTCGGCGCCTACGAGGAGTCCGAGGGTCTGGACTACGCCTTCTACGACGTCCTCGGCGACGTTGTCTGCGGCGGCTTCGCCATGCCTATCCGCGACGGCAAGGCCCAGGAGATCTACATCGTCTGCTCCGGCGAGATGATGGCCATGTACGCGGCCAACAACATCTGCAAGGGCATCATGAAGTACGCGGAATCCGGCGGCGTCCGTCTGGGCGGCCTGATCTGCAACTCCCGCAACACCGACCGCGAAGCCGAACTGATCACCGAGCTGGCCGCCAAGCTGGGCACCCAGATGATCTACTTCGTGCCCCGCGACAACGACGTGCAGCGCGCCGAGATCAACCGCAAAACCGTCATTGAATGGGATGGCTCCGTGCCGCAGGCCAACGAATACCGCGGTCTGGCCAAGGCCATCGACGAAAACGAGATGTTCACCATCCCGACCCCGCTCGAGATTGAAGACCTGGAACAACTGCTCATGGACTACGGCATCATGGAAGCCGCCTAGTTCTCCCCCACATTTCGCCCGGTCGGCGGCCCCGGCAGGCGCGGAATTCGAGAGAATTCCGTGCCTACAGGGGACAACCAGCCCAAAAACATGGCGGATGTGAAAACAAAAAACAATTAAAGTCCTTTAATAACGAAGAGATAGGAGAGAGCAAAAATGATGATCATGGTACGAGCAATTGTGCGGCCCGAGAAGGCGGATACTGTCCTGGCCGCCCTGATGGACAACGGCTTCCCCGCCGTCACCAAATATTCCGTGGCCGGTCGCGGCAAGCAGCGCGGCATCAAGATCGGCGAGGTCACCTATGACGAGATCCCCAAGACCATGCTCATGTGCGTCGTCAACGCCGCGGACAAGGACTTCGTGATCACCACCATCATGGACGCCGCCCGCTCCGGCACCAAGGGCGCGTTCGGCGACGGCAAGATCTTCGTCTCCGACGTCGAGGACGTCTACACCATCAGCTCCGGCGTGAACGAGACCGCCGCAGCCAGCGAGGAGGCCGCCTAATGAAGGAAGTCATCGCAGTCGTGCGCATGAACATGATGAACCAGACCAAGGCCGCCCTGACCGCGGCCGGCGTCGACGCCTTCTTCGCCCACGCGGCGGAGGGCCGAGGCAAGGGGTTCGTCAACTCGGCCGTCGTCGAAGGCGCTGAGAGCGGCTACGAGGAAGCCGCCGCAGTGCTCGGCGAGAAAGGAAAGCTGTATCCCAAGCGCATGGTAACGGTAGTGGTCCCCGATGACATGGTCGACGACATCATCGAAGCCGTCATCGCCGCCAACAAGACCGGCAAGCCGGGCGACGGCAAGATCTTTGTTCTTCCCGTGGGCGATGCCGTCCGCGTCAGAACCGCTGAAACCGGTGCAAAGGCCATAGCCTAGCCGATAGTAAGGAGTATTGAGAATGGCCAAGACCAAGAAAGTGGTGCAGCTCATGCCTACCGACATCAAGGAAGAACTTCTGAAGAAGTATCCTCCCAAGGTGGCCCGGAAGCGCGCCAAGCAGATATTGATCAACGAAGCCACGGAAGCCGAGGCGCCGCCCGAGATTCTGGCGAACGTCCGGACCATCCCCGGCATCATCACCATGCGCGGATGCACCTACGCGGGCTGCAAGGGCGTTATCATGGGCCCGACCCGCGACATCCTGAACATCACCCACGGCCCCATCGGCTGCGGATTCTACTCCTGGCTCACCCGTCGCAACCAGACCGATGCGAGCTCGGACGGCGTGAACTACATGCCCTACTGTTTCTCCACGGACATGCAGGACCAGGACATCATCTTCGGCGGTGAGAAGAAGCTCGCCGCGGCCATCCAGGAAGCCTACGACATCTTCCATCCCAAGGGCATCTGCGTCTTCGCCACCTGCCCGGTGGGCCTGATCGGCGACGATATCCACGCCGTGTCCAGGAAGATGAAGGAGAAGTTCGGCGACTGCAACGTCTTCGCCTTTTCCTGCGAAGGCTACAAGGGCGTATCCCAGTCCGCCGGCCACCACATCGCCAACAACCAGGTCTTCACCAACCTGGTCGGCGAGAACGAGGAGCCCAAGGAAGGCAAGTACAAGATCAACCTGCTCGGCGAGTACAACATCGGCGGCGACGGCTTCGAGATCGACCGCATCTTCAAGAAGTGCGGGATCACCAACATCTCGACCTTCTCCGGCAACTCGACCTACGACCAGTTCGCCTCCGCCCAGCACGCCGACCTCGACTGCGTCATGTGTCACCGGTCCATCAACTACGTGGCCGACATGCTTGAGACCAAGTACGGCATTCCCTGGATCAAGGTGAACTTCATCGGTTCCAAGTCCACGGCCAAGTCCCTGCGCAAGATCGCCGAATACTTCGGCGACCAGGAGCTCATCGACCGGGTCGAGGCAGTGATCGCCGAGGAGATGCCCGAGGTCGAGGCCGCCCGCGCCAAGGTCCTGCCGCATACTGAGGGCAAGACCGCCATGCTGTTCGTCGGCGGCTCCCGCGCCCATCACTACCAGGACCTCTTTGCCGAGATGGGCATGAAGACCCTGTCCGCCGGTTACGAGTTCGCCCACCGCGACGACTACGAAGGCCGTCAGGTCATCCCCGAGCTGAAGCCCGACGCCGACTCCCGCAACATCGAGGAGATCGAGGTCGAGGCCGACGAGAAGCTCTACAATCCGCGCAAGACGGCGGACGAGTTCAAGGCCCTGGAAGAGGCCGGCTTCGAGTTCAAGCACTACGAGGGCATGAACGACCAGATGGACAAGGGCACCCTGATCATCGACGACCTGAACCAGTACGAGGCCGACAAGCTGGTCGAACTGCTCAAGCCCGACATCTTCTGCGCGGGCATCAAGGAGAAGTTCTCCATCCAGAAGCTCGGCGTGCCCATGAAGCAACTGCACAGCTACGACTCCGGCGGCCCGTATGCCGGGTTCAAGGGCGCCATCAACTTCTACAAGGAAATTGATCGGCTCGTGTCCTCCAAGGTGTGGTCCTACATGAAGGCCCCCTGGCAGGAATCCCCCGAACTGACCGCCACCTTTGTTTGGGAATAGGAGAATACAATGGCTTTACTGAAGCATACACCCGTTGAAATCAAGGAGCGCAAGGCGCTCACCGTCAACCCGGCCAAGACGTGCCAGCCCATCGGGGCCATGTACGCCTCGCTCGGCATCCACGGTTGCCTGCCGCACTCCCACGGCTCCCAGGGCTGCTGCGCCTACCACCGCTCGGCCCTGACCAGGCACTACAAGGAGCCCATCTCCGCCGCGACCTCGTCCTTCACCGAAGGCGCCTCCGTGTTCGGCGGCCATGCCAACCTGATCCAGGCCATCGACAACATCTTCACGGTCTACGACCCCGAAGTGATCGCGGTGCACACCACCTGCCTGTCCGAGACCATCGGCGACGATCTGAACCAGATCTTCGACAAGGCCCGAAAGAGCGGCAAGGTTCCCGAGGGCAAGACCTGCCTCGGCGCGCCCACCCCGAGCTACGTCGGCTCCCACGTGACCGGCTTCTCGAACATGGTCAAGGCCATGGCCCAGTTGGCCGAGCCCTCCGGGAAGAAGACCCACAAGGTCAACGTCATCCCCGGCTGGGTCGAGCCCTCCGACATGGGCGAGATCAAGCGCCTGTGCGCCATGGTCGGCGTGGACATCACCCTGTTCCCGGACACCGACGGCGTGCTCAACGCCCCCCTGACCGGCGAATACAAGATGTTCCCCGACGGCGGCGTGACCATCAAGGAGCTCAAGAAGACCGGCGATGCTCTCGGCACCCTGGCGCTGGGCGAGTGGTGCTCGGCAGATGCCGCCCGCTGGCTCGACGCCAAGTGCAAGGTGCCGTGCACCGTGCTGGACATGCCCTTCGGCCTGGCCGCCACCGACCGCTTCATCGACGTGCTGCGCACCGTTGCCGGCGTCTCCGTCCCCGACTCCGTCGCCTTCGAGCGCGGCCAGCTCGTGGACATGATCTCCGACATGCACCAGTACTTCTACGGCAAGCGCGTGGCCATCTGGGGCGACCCGGACCAGCTTATCTCCATGTGCGAGTTCCTGGTCTCCCTCGACATGCAGCCCGTCTACGTCGTCACCGGCACCCCGGGCAAGAAGTTCGAGGCCCGCATCAAGGAGATCTGCGCCGACCAGCCCTTCGAGGTCAAGGTCAAGGCCAAGGGTGACATGTTCCTCATGCACCAGTGGATCAAGAACGAGCCGGTCGACCTGCTCATCGGCAACACCTACGGCAAGTACATCTCGCGCGACGAGGACATTCCGCTGCTGCGCTGGGGCTTCCCCATCCTGGACCGCCAGGGGCATCAGTACTTCCCGACAGTCGGCTACAAGGGTGGACTCAGGCTTCTTGAGAAGATTCTGGGCCTGCTGCTGGATCGTAAGGACCGCGACGATCCGGAGACGACCTTCGAGCTCGTCCTGTAGCGTTCATACCCGGTCCGGGGCGGAGTCCTTCCCCCTCCGCCCCGGACCAAACACTCAACCCAAGAAGACCGTCATGTCCACAATTGCTGACAACACCTCCCATCCCTGTTTCGGCATGACCGCACGCAAGACCGTGGGCCGCCTGCATCTGCCCGTGGCCCCACGCGCCAACGCTCGTGTCCGTTTCACGGGCGGCAACGGCAACAAGCCGGCGATGATGCCCGAAGAGGCCCTGGTCTGGCTCGACCACGTCATGGAGCAGGACAAGCCCATCTCCATCGTGGGCATCACCGGCCCCGGCGACCCGCTGACCTCCCCGGACCTGACCCTGCGCACCCTGCGCCTGGTCCGCGCGAAGTATCCCGATCTTTCCCTCTGCCTGACCACGTTGGGCATGAACGGCGCCGAGTACGCCGAGGAGCTGGCCGAGATCGGCCTGTCCCACGTCACCGTGCTCGTGGACGCCGTGGACCCCGAGGTGGCCGAGAACATCTACGCCTGGATCCGGCCCGCCAAGCGGACCCTGCCGCTCAAGGAGGCCGTCGCGCTGCTGATCACGGACCAGGCCCGGTCCGTGTCCGCCTTCAAGAAGGCGGGGGTCACCGTCAAGGTCAACACCACCGTGTACCCCGGCTACAACGCGGGGCACGTCGAGAAGATCGCCTCCACCATGGCCGGGCTCGGCGCGGACATCATGGCCGTGGTCCCGTTCCACCCCGAGGAGGGCGTGGAGGACGCGCCCCAGGCCACCGACATGGAACTGCTCTCCGAGATCCGCGACCGCGCTGCCCGGCATATCGACCTCATGCCCGCCTTCAGCGAATGCGGCGAGAACATGGTCGGCCTGGACGCCCCGGACAAGCCGGGCGCCCCGGTCTCGGTCCTGCCCAAGCCCACCAAGGAACGGCCCAACGTGGCCGTGGTCAGTTCCACCGGCATGGATATCGACCTGCATCTGGGCCACGCCATCAAGGCCATGATCTACGGCCCGCGCGGCGACGGCTTGGCCTGCCTGCTGGGCGTCCGCGACCTGCCCGAACCCGGTGCCGGGAACCAGCGCTGGGAGAGACTGGCCGACACCCTGGGTGACTGCTTCGTCCTGCTGACCGCTTCCGCCGGCGAGAACCCGAGAAAAATTTTGAGCCGCAAGGGTCTGTCCGTCCTGATCACGGACGGCGAGATCGAGGGAACCGTGGATGTGCTCTACGGGGGCGGTAAGAAAGGCAAGAAGAACAAGAAGTAACCAGAAGGAGAGTAAAGGAAATGGCTATCCCAGAGAGAATGATCATCTGTTGTCAGTCCTTCCGCGCGGCCGGAGACCCCAAAGGCATCTGCCACAAGCAGACCGACGGATTCCTGCAGTACGTGGAGGAAGAAATTTTGGATCGCGGCCTCGACGCCCTGGTGGTCGGTTCCACCTGCCTGAAGCAGTGTGAATCCGGTCCCATGATGGTCATCCAGCCCGAGAACTGGTGGTTCAAGGGCGTGAATTCCGAAGAAGCGATCGACGCAATTTTGGACGGCCTGGAAGACGGCGAACCCGCCGAAGACTACCTGGCCTCCTAAGGAATCGAGAGTCCCATGCCTGAAGCCGTCGTCATCCGCCCCGCAACCCGCGCGGACCTACCCGGTCTCGTGTCCCTGCTCGGTTCGGTCTCCTCGTTTTGCGAGGGTTCCGCCTGCACGGACGGGCAACGGCGCGATCCGGAACTGATGCTGAAAAACGGTCGGGGACGCATCCTGATCGCGAGCGTCGCCGACAAGACTGTGGTCGGTTTGTGCGCGGGTCGGCTGACGATCCAAGTGGCTGAAGGCGGTCCCGCCGTCCTCATCGAAGATGTGGTTGTCCGTGAGGATTGGCGGGGCCAGGGCCTCGGCGAATTGTTGATTCACCGGCTCACCGAGTGGGCCAGGGCCGACAGCGCGGGGAGGCTGATGCTCCTCGCAGACCCGGACGCGGCCCCGGCTCCCGGATTTGGATATACCGCCCATCGTCCGGGCAACCGACTGTAATCTATCGATATAGGGGAAGTATAATGAGTACGACCAGTTCGACCATACTCGAGGAAAGACAGGACCAGATCCACCGGACCGGCGAAGGCGCCATCGACATCGCCTGCAACCGCGAGTCCCTGGCGGGCGCCGTCAGCCAGCGCGCCTGCGTGTTCTGCGGTTCCCGCGTGGTCCTTTATCCCATAGCCGACGCCCTGCACCTGGTGCACGGCCCCATCGGCTGCGCGGTCTACACCTGGGACATCCGCGGCTCGCTGTCCAGCGGCCCGGAGCTTCACCGGCTGTCCTTTTCCACGGACCTGCAGGAGACCGACGTGATCTTCGGCGGCGAGAAAAAGCTCGAAGCCGCCCTGGACGAACTCATCGACCGGCATTCCCCCAAGGCCGCCTTTGTCTACTCCACCTGCATCGTGGGGCTCATCGGCGACGACATGGAAGCGGTCTGCCGCAAGATGACCGAGAAGAAGGGCATCCCGGTGCTCCCGGTCATGTCCGAAGGGTTCAAGGGTAACAAGCGGGCCGGGTACCTGGCCGCGTGCAAGGCCATGTTCCGGCTCATCGGCCAGGGCGACACGTCCGACGTCTCGCCTGTCTCCATCAATATTTTTGGCGACTTCAACCTTGCCGGCGAAATCTGGATCATCCGCGAGTACTTCGAGAAGATGGGCGTCCAGGTGGTCGCCAACGTGACCGGTGACGGCCGCGTGGCCGACATCGCCCGCTGCCACGGCGCGGCCCTGAACCTGGTCCAGTGTTCCGGGGCGACCCTGGACCTGGCCAAGATGATGGAGGAGGAGTTCGGCATCCCGTACAAGCGCGTCTCCTACCTCGGCATCGAGGACATGGCCGACTCCCTGTATAAGGTGGCCGACTTCTTCAAGGACAAGGACCCCGGCATCGTGGAGCGGACCCAGGCCCTGGTCCGCGACGAACTGAACAAGCTCATGCCCGAGCTGGCCCGCTACCGCAAGGACCTGGAGGGCAAGAAGGTCGCCATGTACGTGGGCGGTTCCTTCAAGGCGTTCTCCCTGGTCAAGGCCTTCCGCCACCTGGGCATGCAGGTCGTCATGGTCGGCTCCCAGACCGGCACCAAGGAGGACTACGCCGAGCTGGCCGAGATCACCGATCCCGGCACGGTCATCATCGACGACGCCAACCCGCTCGAACTGTCCCACTTCATCAAGGAGAAGGACGTGGACGTGTTCGTGGGCGGGGTCAAGGAACGGCCCATCGCCTACAAGCTGGGCGTGGGGTTCTGCGACCACAACCACGAGCGCAAGGAGGCCCTGGAAGGGTTCGCGGGCATGCTCAACTTCGCCCGCGAGATCCACGCCTCGGCCATGTCCCCGGTCTGGCAGTTCGCCCCCCGGCGCGCCAACCGCGCCAATCTCGCCAAGGAAGCCCGGAAGGAGGCCGCCAATGAGTAAGGTCAAGACCGCAAGGCCCAATTTTGTTTCCACGACCAACGCCTGCAAGCTGTGCACGCCGCTCGGGGCTTCCCTGGCCTTCCGGGGCGTGGAAGGGGCCATTCCCTTCCTGCACGGCTCCCAGGGCTGCGCCACCTACATGCGCCGCTATATCATCTCGCATTTCCGCGAGCCCGTGGACATCGCCTCCTCGGCTCTCGGCGAAAAGAACGCCATCTACGGCGGCGGCCCGAACCTGAAGAAGGGCATCCTCAACGTCATGAAGAAGTACGAGCCGAAGCTCATCGGGGTGGCCACCACCTGCCTGACCGAGACCATCGGCGACGACGTGCCCATGTACTTCCACGAGTTCTACAAGGAGTTCGGCGACCTCGATCTGCCCGATCTGGTTCGGGTCTCGACCCCCAGCTACAACGGCACGCACATGGACGGCTGGCACGGCGCGGTCCGCTCCCTGGTGGAGCAGCTTTGCTTGGAAAAGGCGGCCGACGACGGCCGGGTGAACATCCTGCCCAGCCTGGTCTCCTGCGAGGACGTCCGCCATCTGCGCGACATCTGCGACCACTTCGGGATCAAGGCGACCATCCTGCCCGACATCTCCGAATCCCTGGATGGCCCGGCCCTGGAGGACTACGTCAAGATTCCCGAGGGCGGCACGCCGATCAGCGAGATCAAGACCATGAGCGCTGCCGCCGGGACCATCGAGTTCGGCCGCTGCCTGCCCCCCAAGACCGGCGGGACCAGCCTGGAGGAGCGCTTCGGCGTGGCCAACCACCGCATCGGCCTGCCCATGGGGTTGCGCGAGTCCGACCGTTTCTTCGAGACCCTGGAGGCAATCTCCGGCAGGCCCATGCCGCGCCGCTACGAGCTGGAGCGCGGTCGTCTGGTGGACGCCTATGTGGACGGCCACAAGTACATCTTCGGCAAGCGCGCCGTGGTCTACGGCGAGGAGGACCTGGTCGTCGGCCTGTGCGCCTTCCTGTCCGAGATCGGCGTGGACGTGGTCCTGGCCGGGACCGGCGCCCGCGGCAAGGGGCTGGAGGAGGCCATCGCCAAGGTCACCGACGGCGTGGCCCGCATGGCCCCCGAGGTGCGCGAGGGCGTGGACTTCCACGACATTGCGGCCGAGGCGGGCGAGCTCGCCCCGGACCTGCTGGTGGGCCACTCCAAGGGCTACCGCTATGCCAAGGCATGGAACGTGCCCCTGGTGCGCGTGGGCTTCCCCATCCACGACCGCTTCGGCGGCCAGCGCACCCTGACGCTGGGCTACAAGGGCACCCAGACCCTGTTCGACCGCGTGGTCAACGCGGTCATCGAGAAGAAGCAGGCCGATTCTCCCATCGGCTACGGATATATTTAATCACCCGAACGAACATCAACGCGGCTGATATCGAAGTGGAACGTATCCCGGCCACCCCTAGCCAAGCGGACACGGGGGATGGAGGACCGGGGAGGCAACCTCAGGAGAACGACATGCAGAAGGATCTTACCAGACATCCCTGTTTCAATAAGAAGAGCGCCGGAAGCTGCGGCCGCGTGCACCTGCCCGTGGCCCCCAAGTGCAACATCCAGTGCAATTACTGCAACCGCAAGTACGACTGCGTGAACGAGTCCCGCCCCGGCGTGACCAGCGGCGTGCTCAAGCCGTTCCAGGCCGCGGAATACATGGACAAGGTCCTGGCGAAGGAGCCGCGCATCACCGTGGCGGGCATCGCCGGTCCCGGCGATCCCTTCGCCAACCCCGGCGAGACCCTGGAGACCATGCGCCTGCTCAACGAGCGCCACCCCGAGCTGCTCTTCTGTCTGTCCTCCAACGGCATGGGCATCCTGCCGTACCTGGACGACATCGCCGAGCTCGGCGTGTCCCACGTGACCATCACCATCTCGGCCGTGGACCCGGCCATCGGGGCCAAAATCTACGCCTGGGTCAAGGACGGCAACGTCGTCTACCGGGGCGAGAAGGGCGCCGAGATTCTCCTGGACCGCCAGCTCAAGGCCATCAAGGGCCTCAAGGAGCGCGGCATCACGGTCAAGATCAATTCCATCGTCATTCCCGGCGTCAACGACCACCACATTGTCGAGGTGGCCAAGGTCTGCGCCTCGCTCGGCGCGGACATCCAGAACATGATCCCGCTCAAGCCCACGGCCGACACGCCCTTTGCCGGGATTCCCGAGCCGGGCCGCGAGACCGTCCTGCCCCTGCGCAAGGAGGCCGAGCCGTTTATCGAGCAGATGACCCACTGCAAGCGTTGCCGCGCCGATGCGGTCGGCCTGCTCAGCGACGACCAGTCCACGGCCCTGTGCGGCACGCTCCAGGCCTGCTCCAAGCTCAAGCCCCTGGAGGCGACCATGGCCCGCCCGTTCGTGGCCGTGGCCACCCGCGAGGGGTTGTTGGTCAACCAGCACCTGGGCGAGGCCAAGTCCTTCCAGATCTGGGGCGAGTCCGAGTCCGGCGGCTACCGGCTCATCGAGGAGCGTCAGGCGCCCCAGGCGGGCTGCGGCCCCAAGCGCTGGTCCGAACTGGCCGGTACCCTCAAGGACTGCCGGGCGGTGCTCTGCGCCGCCGTGGGCGAGACCCCGCGCATGCTCCTGGAGGAGCACGACATCAAGTCCTACACCGTGGACGGTTTCATCGAGGACGCCCTGCGCTTCGTCTTCGAGGGCGGTGACATCAACGCCCTCAAGGTCCGCCGCGCGGGCATCGGATCGGGGTGCGCCGGAGGTGGCGCGGGCTGCGGCTGATCGCGGCCGTATCGGCCCCATCGCGTCGTTGCTGCGGGAAAGCCGGGCCCTCCGTATGAGAATACGCTTCGGCACCGGCTTTCCCCTTGCGCCGAGCGCTCGAACCGATCCGGCCGCGATTGTGAAAGGGCTGCCTCGGTTTGATCGCGGCGCCTGACAGCGTCTTTTCCGGGCCGGTCATTTCCGGCCCGCAACCAGAAGGAACCCATGGAGGAAACATGAACAAGGCGACGTTGGAAAAAGTTTTCGAGTACGCGTCCAAGCCGGTGCAGGGGACCATGTCCCGCAAGCTGCGCAAGGACGTGAAGATCCAGGTCAACGAGGGCGAGGTCTACGAGGGGGCCACCCTGTTTTTGGGCGAGGAGTTCGTCCGCGTGACCTGCGTCAAGGACGGCCTGAACATCAACACCTACTACGATTGGGAGAAGATTGCCTCGGTGCGCACCCTGGGCACGGTCGAATAAGCCGTCCCGCCCTGTCGGAAAAACAAGGCCCCGCCGATCACGGCGGGGCCTTTTCGTTGGTGTCCGAAGGCGCTTTTAGTAGAAGCGCCAGCTTCCGGGCGCCTCGCGATAGAACTCGTCCATTTCCTCGCTGATGCCGATGCGGACTTCGTCGTCCACCTCGACGCGGGTCACGTTCTTGTTCGGGTCGAGGCCGACGTCCAGGGCGATCTCTTCGAGATAGTGCTGGACCCGGTTCGCCTTTTCGCGGAGCGCGCCATCGGTTGCCAGACGGTCTTTGTCGAATCGTGCTGCGGTAACGTAGGTCTTGGCAGCCTCCTTTCCGGCCTGGGGCCGGATTCGTTCGTCTCCCCATATAATAAGTCCTCCGGCCAAGGAGGCAACCGAAACGACGGACACCCCCCGCCGGTCCGTCCGGCGAGGGGTGTCTTGCATGGGGTGGAGGTATGTATGCCGAAATTTTACGTCTGTCCTTCCTTGATGCGCCGCAGCTTGGCCCGGCCCTCGGCGATCATGGATTCGAGCCCGTACTTCTTGACCCGGTAGCCCATCTGGCGTGCGGACAGCCCCAGGGCCTCGGCGGCCTTGTACTGGACCCAGCCGTTGCGCTCCAGAGCGGCCATGACCTCGTTGCGCTCGAACTCCTTGAGCGAGGTGTGGCGTGGCGCGTCCTCGGACATGGGAATGGCCTCCTGGACCGTGGCGGACTGCCCGGGCGCGAGGTAGGACTTGAGGAATTCCAGGCTGATGCGGTCTTCCTCGGACATGATCACCAGGCGCTCGATGAGGTTCTGCATCTCGCGCACGTTGCCGGGCCAGTCGTAGCGGATCAGGGCGTCCAGGGCGGTGGAGGTCAGGTGGATGCTCCGCCCGTAGTCGCTGGCCATCTTATGCAGGAAATGGTTGAGCAGGCCGGTGATGTCCTCCTTGCGTTCGCGCAGGGCGGGGACGCGGATGGGGAAGACGTTCAGCCGGTAGTAGAGGTCCAGGCGGAACCGCCCGCGCTCCACCAGGTGGCCCAGGTCGCGGTTGGTGGCGGCCAGGATGCGCACGTCGATGGTCCGGGTCCGGTTGGAACCGAGCCGCTCCAACTCCTTGTCCTGGAGCACGCGCAACAGCTTGGCCTGCAAGCCCATGGGCAGCTCGCCGATCTCGTCCAGGAAGATGGTCCCGGTGTCCGCCTCCTCGAACCGGCCGGGCCGGGTGTTGGTTGCGCCCGTGAAGGCCCCTTTCTCGTGGCCGAAGAGTTCGGATTCCAGGAGGTTGCACGGGATGGACGCGCAGTTGACCTTGATGAAGGGGTTGCCCTTGCGTTCGGACAGCTCGTGGATGATCCGGGCGATGAGCGTCTTGCCCACGCCGGATTCGCCGAGCAACAGGACCGTGGCCCGGGTGGGCGAGACCTTCTCCATCTGGCGCTGCACCTCGACCATGGCCGAACTCTGGCCGACGATGTATGGGCCCTTGGAATTCTTGGAAATCTGGTATTTGAGCGAGGTGTTCTCCCGCTTCAGCGCGGCCTCGCGGGCCATGATCTTCTCGTTCAGGCTGAGGAACTGGCCGATGAGCGTGGCCACCACTTTGAGGAAGTCCACGTCCTCCTCGAAGCTGATATCATCCTCGAAGAGGCGGTCCACGTTGAGCACGCCGATGGGATCGCCGTGCAGGAGGATCGGCACGCCGATGAACGAGATCATGCCGCGCTTGACCCGGCGCGACCCGGTCTTGTCGAGGAAGAGCGGCTCCTTGTCGATGTCCGGCACGTAGTACGGTTCACCGGTCTGGAAGATGCGCCCGGTGACGCCCTCGTCGAGCTTGTAGACGCCGCGCTGCTTCTCCTCGGTGGTCAGGCCGTAGGAGGCGTTGATGGACAGCTGACCCGTCTCGGGGTCGAAGAGAGTGACCGTGGCCCGCTGCATGGACAGCTGTTCGGAAAGGATCTTCAGAACGCCGTCCAGTGCCGACTGCAGGTCTATGGCCTGGTCGATGACCTGGCAGATGGACTGCAGGGCCGACAGTTTTAATCCGGGGACATTGGCTAGCATGGCCAGTGAATAGCAAACACGATGCCATGCGCGAAATGTGGCGCAGGGCTTGGCTTTCCGGGCCGTCGCCACATACGAAAAGGGAGAATTAATTTAACAAATATGTCATTCAGGAGTAAAGGATGTACATATCTGCAATATTAGGCGCTCCCTCCGTGTCGTTTGCGGGGGCGCCGGCCGCGTCCGGAACCGGTCCGTTCCTGTCCTTTGCCCGGGCGTCCCTTGCCGTGGCCCGGCTTGCCGCCCGGGGCGCGTCCAGTGTCCGGCATGAGGATGGCGTGCTGGCGCAGCCGTTCGGCGTCTGTCTTGGCTACGTATATGGGCTTGCCCTGCATGTCGCACTGCGCGTGGAACATGGCCGCGGCCGCCGTGCCGGGCAGGGGGATGAAACACTGGACCTGCTCGGGCTTCCAGCCGCGCTCGGCGAGCCAGGCGTGCAGGGCGCGCATGTCCTCCTCGGTGCAGCCGGGGAAGGCGGACATGAGGTACGGGATGACGTACTGCTTCTTTCCGGCCTTTTTCGACTCCTTGTCGAACAGGTCCAGGAAGGTCTCGAAGGTCTCGAAGCCGGGCTTGCGCATGAGTTTGAGCACGTGGTCCACCTGGTGCTCGGGCGCGACCTTGGCCTGGCCGCCCACGAACTCGCGGATCATGGTGGTCAGGGCCTGCATGTCGGTTACGGCCAGGTCGATGCGCCAGCCCGAGGCCACGCGCACGTGCTCCACGGCATTGACGTCGGACACGGCCCGCAGCAGGGAGACGAAGTCGCGCTGGGCCACGCGGTAGTGTTTGCAGATGCGCGGGGTCAGGCAACTGGCCCGCTCGCAGGTCGACTGATCCGACGCGCAGTGCGCGCCCCACATGTTGGCGCTCGGGCCGCCCACGTCCGAGATGGACCCGGTCCACCCCTTGACCTCGGTGATGGCCCGGACTTCGCCCAGGATGGATTTGCGGCTGCGGGAGCGGATGGTCCGTCCCTGGTGCAGGGCGAGCGTACAGAACGAGCAGCCGCCCGAGCAGCCCCGGTGGGTGGTCACGCTGGTCCGGATCATGTCCGCGGCCGGTATGCGTTCGCGGTAGGACGGGTGGGGCAGCCGAGTGAAGGGCAGCCCGGCCAACTCGTCCAACCCCGCCGTGTCGAGCAGGGGGCCGGGCGGGGCGACCAGGACCATTCGGTTGCCGGTGGCCTGGACGGCCCAGGCCTTGTTCTGGTGGACCTGCCTTTCGAGCAGCCTGGTGACCTCGATGAGCTGTTTCGGGTCGTCCAGGATCGCCTCGTGCGAAGGCAGCTCGATGATTTCGGCTCCCTCGGGTATGTCGTCCGCGCTCCCGGTCACGGCGAGGCCGGGCAGTCCGACGAGCTGGGGGCGCAGGGCGCGCAGGTCCACCTCGCCGGTCTCCTCCAGGATGGTCGCGATGGTCCGGGCCAGGGTGACGATGGAGTTCTCGGCCATGCCGTAGGTGATGGCCGTGGCCTTGGAATCGAGCAGCACGGACTTGCGCACCGAATCGGACCAGAAATCATAGTGGGAGATGCGCCGCAGCGAGGCCTCGATGCCGCCCAGGATCACGGGCAGGCCGGGGAAGGCCCGCTGCACCGCGTTGGTGTAGGCGATGCACGCCCGATTGGGCCGCGCGCCCGCCTTGCCGCCGGGGGTGTAGGCGTCGTCCGAGCGCTTTTTGCGGAAGGCCGTGTAGTGGGCCAGCATGGAGTCCAGCGACCCGGCGGTGACGCCCGCGAACAGCCTCGGGCGGCCCATACGCAGGATGTCGTCGGGCCTGTCCCAGGCGGGCTGGGCGCAGATGCCGGTGCGGAAGCCGTGGCGGACCAGCCAGCGCCCGAGCAGGGGCGCGCCGAAGGAGGGGTGGTCCACGTAGGCGTCGCCCGAGACCAGGAGAATATCCAGCTCCTCCCAGCCGAGAGCGTCCATCTCTTCGCGGGACATGGGCAGGACGCGGGGTTGGCGGAGGCGTTGCGTGTGTTCATTGCGTGACATCCGTGCATGATGAACCACGCGCCGGTCGAGGTCCACTCCTTTTCCGCACCGGGCCCGTTCCCGTCCACCGGTCCGGGCCTCCGCCTCCCGCCGCGTTCCGGGCCTGTACAGGCCGGGAGTATACGGGTAGTATGGAACAATTGGAGGATATGCCCATGAAAGCCATGCTGCTCACGGAATACGGCAGGGAGTATCCCTTTGCCGAACGCGACGTACCCGTGCCCGATCCCGGGCCGGGGGAGGTCCTGGTCCGCGTGGCCGGGACGAGCCTCAATCCCATCGACAACAAGATCGCCACCCTGGGCCCGGCCCTGGCCTTTGCGCCGGAACTGCCCGCCCTGCTGGGCATGGACATGGCCGGCACGGTGGAGGCGGTCGGGCCCGGTGCGAACCGCTTCAAGGTCGGCGACCGCGTGTTCGGCTGCCCCGGCGGGGTCAGGGGGCTGCCCGGCACCCTGGCCGAGTACGTGGCCGCGGACGAGCGGCTGCTGGGCCGTGCTCCCGAAACCATGAATTTGGCCGAGGCCGGGGCCGTGCCCCTGGTGGCCACCACGGCCTGGCTGGCACTGTTCGACAAGAGCGGGCTCCAGTTCGGCGAGCGGCTCCTGGTCCAGGGCGGGGCCGGAGGCGTGGGGCACATGGCCGTACAGCTCGGGGTCCATGTCGGGGCCCAAGTCTTCGCCACGGTTTCGTCCCCGGACAAGGCCGCCGTGGTCGAGGCCCTGGGCGGCACGCCCATCGACTACAAGGCCATGGCCGTGGACGAGTACGTCGCCGAGTATACCGGAGGCGAGGGCTTCGACGCGGTCTTCGACACCGTGGGCGGACCGGTCCTGGACAACTCCTTCCAGGCGGCCCGCATCGGCGGCCGGGTGGTCTCCACCAACACCCGCTCCAGCCACGACCTGGGCCCGCTGCACGCCAAGAGCCTGTCTCTGCACGTGGTCTTCATGCTCCTGCCCCTGGTTACGGGCAAGGGCCGGGAGCGGCTGGGCGAGATTCTCGGCCTCGTGGCCGGGCTGGTCGACGCGGACGAACTGGCCGTGCTTCTGGACGAACGCCGCTTCGATTTCCGCGACATCGCCTCGGCCCACCGCTATTGGGAAGAGGGGCGGGCCATGGGCAAGATCGGGGTCGCGGTCGGCGCCTGATTTTGTGAACTGTGCGGGATACAAGGAATAATCCAATTGAGACTTGACAAAACAGGCCTCACGAGAAAGATTGTGTCACTATAACTGTAAGAATTGGACGGCGGCCTCATGTGGGGAGGTCTCCGCGCGCAATACCAATCCTCATCCAAGTGGACTCTATGCCTTCCGAGAAAAATACAGCGTCACCAGCCGCCTCGAAGCCCGCTCAGGACTCGGGGACCGCGCCCGAAGCCACGCCGAAACAGGCCGGGCCCAAGCCCGCCGCCGGCGCGCCCCGTCCGGGGCCCGGCAAGGCCGGCGACGGGAAACCCGCGTCCCGGTCCATCCGCTTGGACAACGGGCCCATGCCGGGCGCCGCCGCGAAGCCCGCCGGACCGGCCGCATCGGGGAGCAAACCCGCGCAGGGCCGTTCCGTCCCGGCAGGGAAGGATGCCCCGGGCCCGCAGCCGGGTTCGCAGCAACCCCAGGCCCGGCCGGGCTCCAAGCCGGAACCGCAGCAGGCCGCCCAGCCGGTCAAGGGACAGATACCTCCGGGCATGGCCGCCATGCCCGGCATGCCCGGCGCGCAGCAGCCCATCCGGGTGGAGACCGATGAGCGCCTGACCCCCAAGGACATCGATTTTCAGCCGCCCCTGGTCATCTGCCTGTCGATCATCAGCCGTCTGCTCGGCAAGCCGGTCTCCTCGGCCACGCTGAAGGCGGGCATTCCCCAGCAGGAGGGCGTCATCACCGCCGCCTCCATAGTGCGTTCGGCCGAACGCATCGGCATCAAGGCCAAGACCGTGTACCGCGAAAAGCTCCAGGCCATCACCAAGCTGGTCATGCCGTGCATCCTGCTGTTGCGCGGCGGCAACGCCTGCGTGCTCCTGGACTTCACCGCCACCACGGCACGCGTCATCGTGCCGGGCCACGGCATGGACGAGACCGAGATCCCGCTCTCCACGCTCAACGAGGAGTACACCGGGTACGCCATTTTCTGCCACCGCAAGTCCAAGCTGGACAAGCGGGCCAGCGAGCTCAAGCTGCTCAAGACCAAGCGCTGGTTCTGGGGGGTCCTCGGCAAGTTCTGGCCCATCTACAAACACGTCATCGGCGCTTCGATCATGACCAACATCATCATCATCGCCTCGCCGCTCTTCGTCATGAACGTGTACGACCGGGTCATCCCCAACAACGCCACCGAGACCCTCTGGGCGCTGGCCATCGGCATCGCCATCGCCTATCTGTTCGACTTCCTGCTCAAGAACCTGCGCGCCTATTTCGTGGATGTAGCCGGGCGCAACGCCGACGTGCTCATCGGCTCCAAGATCATGAGCCACCTGACCTCGGCGCGGTTGGACTACATGCCGGAGTCGGCGGGCGCGGTGGCCAACAACATCCGCGAGTTCGAGTCCCTGCGCGAGTTTTTCGGTTCGTCGTCGCTGGTGGCGCTCATCGACCTGCCGTTTTTGATCCTGTTCATCTGCGTCATCTACTACATCGGCGGGCCCATCGCCTATCCGATCTTCGTGGCCGTCCCCCTGGTCATCCTGGTGGGCGTGTTCATGCAGATTCCCTTCCAGCGGATCATCGAGAACCACTACAAGGAATCCACTCAGAAATACGCGCTCCTGTTCGAGGTCGTGCAGGGGCTGGAGACCATCAAGACCAGCATGGCCGAGGGCCGTATCCAGGCGCGCTGGGAAAACGTGGTCGGCCTGTCCGCCCACTCCAACAGCCACGCCAAGACCATCGCCAACATGTCCATCACCTTCTCGGTCTTCGTCACCCAGATGGTCTCCGTGGCCGTGGTCATCACCGGCGTGTACCTCATCTCCAAGGGCGAGTTGACCGTGGGCGGGCTGATTGCCTGCAACATCCTGTCCGGCCGGTCCATGGCCCCGCTGTCGGCCGTTGCCGGGCTGCTCTCCCGCTTCCAGCAGTCACGCATGGCCCTCAACGCCCTGGACATGCTCATGGAGATGCCGTCCGAGCGGCCCGATGACAAGGAGACCTTCCACTACGGGGCCATCGAGCCGTCCGTGACCCTGACCGATGTGGCCTTCAGCTACCCCGGCACGGACAAGGCCGTGCTCCATGACATCAACCTCAAGCTCAAACCGGGCGAGAAGGTCGGCATCGTCGGCCGCACCGGCGCGGGAAAGACCACGCTGGGGAAGCTCTGCGTGGGCCTCTACCAGCCGGTCGAGGGATCGGTGCAGGTGGGCGATATCGACCTGCGGCAGATGGACGTGGCCGACCTGCGTCGCAAGGTGGGCTACATCTCCCAGGACAGCCTGCTCTTCTATGGCACGCTCAAGGACAACATCGCCTTCGGCCTGCCCGAGGCGGACGACCAGTCCATCAACGCGGCGGCCGAGATCTCCGGGGTCAACGACTTCGTGCGCGACCACCCGGCGGGCTTCGGCATGATGGTCGGCGAGCGGGGCACCTCCCTGTCCGGCGGCCAGCGCCAGGCCGTGACCATCGCCCGCGCCATCCTGCCCGACCCGGAGATCCTGATCATGGACGAGCCGTCGAGCAACATGGACAACCAGTCGGAATACCGCCTCAAGGAGAGGCTCAAGCCGTATATCGAGGACAAGACGCTCATCGTCATCACCCACCGCCACTCCATGCTCGATCTCGTGGACCGGCTGGTGATCATGGACCGGGGCAGGATCGTTGTGGACGGGCCCAAGAAGGCCGTGCTGGACGGACTCCGGTCAGGCCAAATCAAGGTTTCCCTGTGAGGACGGAATGAGCAATAAATACGATAGAGAAACGCTGCTGTTCATGAGCGAGGTGGACCAGGCCATGTACGGCAAGGGCCACCGGCTCGCCTACATCATGTCCACGGCCATCCTTCTGCTGATCGTCATCTTCATCCTCTGGGCCAACTGGGCCATGCTCGACGAGCGCACGCGCGGCTTCGGCCGGGTCATCCCGTCCCAGCGCATTCAGGAGATCCAGAACCTGGAGGGCGGCATCATGAACGAGCTGTTCGTCCAGGAGGGCCAGACCGTGGAGAAGGGCGACATCCTCTGCCGCCTGTCCAACGAACAGGCCGCCAGCTACTACCGCGACGCCCAGAGCAAGGCCCTGGAGCACCAGGCGGCCATCGCCCGGCTCACGGCCGAGGCCAACGGCGATGACGAACCGGAGTTCCCGGCGGACGTCATCGAGAAGGCTCCGCAACTGGTCGAGGACCAGCGGCGCATCTTCAAGGCCCAGCGCAACAAGCTGAACATCGACATCGGCCTGCTCGAGGACCAGTACCAGCAGCGCCAGCAGGAGGTCAGCGAGATGATCGCCCGGCGCAACCAGCTCAGGCAGAGCCTGGAGGTGGCCGAGAAACAGCGCGACATCGCCAAGCCCCTGGTGGAGAAGCACATCCATTCCGAACTCGACTATCTGCGCCTGGAGCAGACCGTGGTGCAACTGCACGGCGACATGCAGGCCCTGACCCTGGGCATTCCCCGCGTGCGACGGGCCGCCAAGGAGGCCAAAGGGCGCATCGACCAGGCCAAGGCCGAGTACCGCAGTACCGCCCTGGAGGAGATCAACGCCCGCAGGCAGGAACTCAACTCCATCCTGGAGAACCTGAGTTCCGGTGGCGACCGGGTGACCCGCACAGACGTGCGCTCGCCGGTCCGGGGTGTGGTCAAGCACATCATGGTCAACACCATCGGCGGCGTCATCCGGCCCGGCGAGTCCATCATGGAGGTCGTGCCCCTGGACGACACGCTGCTGGTGGAGGCCGAGGTCAAGCCCTCGGACATCGCCTTCCTGCACCCCGGCCAGAAGGCCAAGGTCAAGATCACGGCCTACGACTTCTCCATCTACGGCGGGCTGGACGGCACGGTGGAGAACATCTCGGCCGACACCATCGAGGACCAGAAGGGCGAGAGCCACTACCTGGTCAAGGTGCGCACCAAGGACAACGCCATCACCTACCGTGGCCAGCAACTGCCCATCATTCCCGGCATGACCGCGAGCGTGGACATCCTGACCGGACGCAAATCGGTCCTGGCCTACCTGCTCAAGCCGTTGCTCAAGGCAAAGCAGAACGCGCTCAGGGAACGATGAGGCGTGGATGAGGCCGGTGCGGGGGATATACTCGGCGGCTGCGGCCGCGCTCTGCGCGGCCTGCATCGCCCTGGCCCTGGTCAGGCCCTCCAACGCCTTGGCCGCCGACGCCACCACGCCTGAGCCCGCCGCGCCGAAATCCTCGGCGGCCAAGCCGGATACGCGCCGGCTCTTCGGGACCATGGAGTTCAAGGGAAAGCTGCAGAAGCTGCCCAAGTGGACGCGCGTCCTTGAAAAGATGAAGGCCTGGAAGGGCTATTTCCGGGACGGCAAGACCGCCGACCACCCGTCCAAAAAGGCATGGGAGACCCTCAAGGCCCAGGTCAAGGGCAAATCCGAACTGGAACGGCTCAGGGCCGTGACCAAATTCTTCAACAAGTGGCCGTACCGCTTGGACAAGGCCAACTGGGGCGTCAGCGACTACTGGGAAACTCCCTGGGAATTCCTCAAGAAATCAGGCGATTGTGAGGACTACGCCATCGCCAAGTTCTATGCTCTCCAGGAACTCGGCTTCTCCCCGGATCAGTTGCGCATCGTGGCCGTCCGGGACGCCATCCGGGGCATCGGCCATGCGGTCCTGGCGGTCTACGCCAAGGATGACATCTATATTCTCGACAACCAGACCGACATGGTCCTGTCCCATACCAAGTACAAACATTACATCCCGCAGTACTCGGTCAACGAGCACTACCGTTGGATGCACGTGGCCCCGCAGAAGCGGACCACCTACGAAAAGGCGAAGCAATAAGGCCCGCCCTCTCGGGCTGGGCACAAACCAGATGGAGTTATCGACATGGCTGAACATCCTACAAAGACCGCAGAGGTCCCCAAATCCATCGGAGGGGCCGGGCAGGGCGTCAAGATCGGCGTTGTCCTGGCCTTCGTGCTGGTCATCTCGGTGGGCATCGCCCTGCTCGCCGCCAGGGCGGTGCGGGACAATGAAGCCTCCGTGCTCGAGAACCAGCAGAAACGCTTCCAACTGCTGACCCAGGGGCGCACCGAGGTCATCGCCTCCTGGCTCGACAACCTGTCCCACCAGGGCGACCGGCTGATCAAGTCCGATCTCTTCCGGCTCTACGCCTCGGAGGTGGACACCTATGCGGGCGACCTGTCCAACCTCTTCGGGCGGCTGCACTCCGACCAGTCCGTGGAGGGCCAGGAGGGGATGACCCTGGCCGAACAACTGCCCATGATGGAGAACATGCTCCGCGAGTTCTCCACCTACGCGGGCTTCCTCAACGCCCGCATCCTGAGTCGCAAGGGCGAGGCGTACATCGCCACCGACGGCTACCTGCCGCCCATGAACCAGGAGCAGACCGGGCTGGCCATGGCCGCCATCAAGCAGGACAAACCGCAGTATTCCACCCTGCGCAAGACCGCCCAGGGGCTGGAGATGGACATTTTCGTGCCGGTCTATCCGCCTGACGCCGTGGGCGGCACGGAGGAGACCTCCGGCCGCAAGGCGGTGGGCGTGCTCATGATGACCCGCCAGATTTCCGGCAAGATCACCGAACTGCTGTCCAACTCGCCCCTGGCCGCCAAGGGCGAGAAGACCCGGCTGATGCAGAAGGGCGGGGCGGGATACCGCGAGGTCGCGCCCTGGACGGCCGACGGCTTCCTGGACGTAGGCTTCCCGGTCAAGGTGAACGAGGACGGCCACATTCCCTTCGGGCTGCGGCCGAGCATCGAAGACGCCGAGACCAAGGTCTATTCCCTTGGCGTGCGCATCCCGGGCCCGGCCTGGTGGCTGGTCCAGGAGATCGACTACGGCCAGGCCATGAAGCCGATCCTCGACTATGACCGCACCGTCTACATCGTGGCCGGCCTGGGCATCCTGACCGCGCTGCTCATCGCCGGGCTGGCCTGGTGGATCCTGACCGGCGTACAGAGCCAGCGCATTGCCGAGCAGTTCCGGGCCCTGGCCACCCAGATCGAGGCGCAGAAGCTGTTCATCGATTCCATCAACGCCAACATCGACGAGTTCATCGTGCTCAAGGACGCGCTCGGCAAATTCACCTACGTCAACGACGCCTTTGCCTCGGCCGCCGGGCGTCCCAAGGAGGAACTCATCGGCATGGATACCGCCGCCGTATTCGGCTTCGACACGGCCAAGCGGCTGGAGTCCATCGACGAGGTGGTCGTGCGCGAGAACCGCAAGATGACCATCAGCGAGCCCATCTTCATCCGCTCCCGGCGCCACCAGTTCCAGGTGTCCAAGTCGCCGTACTGCACCAAGGACGGCACCTGCCAGGGTATCGTCGAGGTCTACCGCGACGTGACCGAGTTCGTGGCCGCCCAGGAGAAGAACAAGCGGCTGATCAGGAACGCCATGGAGGCGCTCGGCTCGACCATCGAGGCCGCTGACCCGTATCTGGGCGGCCATACCAAGCTCCTGGCCGGGCTGTCCGTGGAGGTGGCCAAGGCCATGCACCTGTCCGAGATGGACATCGCCGAGATCGAGACCGCCGCCAACCTGTCGCAGATCGGCAAGATGTTCGTGCCCAACGAGATCCTGACCAAGCCGGGCAAGCTCACCCCCGAGGAGATGGCCGTCATGGAGGGACACGTGGAATACGCCTACCGCATCCTCAAGGACATCGACATCGACGAGGGCGTGCTCATGGCCATCTATCAGATGAACGAACGCCTGGACGGCTCGGGCTACCCCAAGAAGCTGGCCGACGGTGACATCATCGTGCTCGCCCGCATCCTGGCCGCGCTCAACTCGTTCTGCGCCATGATCCGTCCCCGCTCCTACCGGGGTGCCAAGGCCCCGGAACAGGCCCTGGAGATCCTCTCCGGGGAGAGCGACCGCTTCGACCCCGCCGTGGTCGCCGCCCTGGCCGACGTCATCAAAACTCCGGCCGGGGAACGGCTCCTCGCCGACAAGGCATAGCACCGACCCCATCCATCTGGTCATGCAGAGGCCCCGGCATCGTGCCGGGGCCTTTTTGTGTGCTCTGGGCGGTGTTCGAATGCCCGCCATTACGCTGCGGAAGGAAAATCGCTGGGGGGCAAGCGGATCGCGCCTAGGGGGCGGGTGTTGCGTGGGGACTGTCTGCGGGCGGGCTTTCGGGTGTGCGCCGTTTCCGCGCCGCTCTATGTTGCGATGAAGCCGGCATCGCTCGGCGGGATGCCCGGATTGCGGGCCGCCTGCCGGACAGCGCCGGGGAGTCCCGGCGGAGCGTCGTGGGGAAAGTCACGGGGCGGCCCAGTGAAGAAGGGGCGCAGCCGTCACGGCTGCGCCCCTTGAACGATTGTTCTCGCAGTAGCGTTCCGGCTACTTGGAAGCGGTGGTCTCCGTGGACATGTTCTCGTAGGTATTGGGCGCGATCTCCAGGGTCTTCATGAGCTGGCCTTCGAGGGCCAGGAACTTGTAGACGGTGAAGTCGCGGTTCATGGTCGCGGTCTCAAGCTGCACGCGGTTGGTGAACACCTCGTTGGTGGCGTCCAGGAGGTCGAGCAGGGAGCGCTGGCCCACGTTGAACTGCATCAGGTACATGTCCAGGGATTCGAGGCTGTACTGCAGGGCTTCCTGGTACTTCTGGATTTGGTCCAGGCTGGACTGGTAGTCGGCCCAGGTGGAGGCCACCTGGCGGATGATGTCGTCGGTGGTGTCCTGCAGGTTGTCCTGCGCCTCGCGGATGCGGGCGGCGGCGGTCTTGATGTCGTAGTAGTCACTGGTGCCGTTGAAGATGTTCCACCGGGCGCGCAGCATGGCCTTGTTGTCCTGGATATAGGAGTCCACGCCGTCGAGGTTGTCGGTATGTCGGGTGGACAGATAGGCGTCGTCGGTCGGGTACATGGTCGATTCGAGCTGGCCCTTGGTCTGCTCGGCCACGTTGATTTCGGCCTTGTACACGGCGATTTTGGGGTTGTTTTCCAGGGAAAGGTTGAGAATCTGGTCGGCGTTGCCGGGGATGTAGTTCGGCAGATACTGGGGATCGGCCAGAGAGGTGGGAGCCGTTCCCACGGTGCGGATGTACTGGGCCTCGGCGGTGCGCAGTTCGCCGGTATAGGTGACCAGGGTGGTCTGGGCGCGGGCGACGCGGCCCTTGGCCTGCATCTCGTCGGCGCGGTTGCCCGCTCCGCCCTGGACGCGTTCGGTGATGGAATCGAGCAGGTGCTGGTGCGCGGCGATGTTGTCTTCCGCCAGGGCGACCAGCTTGCGCAGGCGGACCACATCCACGTGGGAACGGACGGCATCCAGGCCCACGGTCTCGACGTTGTCCACCAGGCGGCCTTCGGCCGAGGTCAGGCGGAAGCCTTCACGCTTGAAATCGTGCCAACGGTCGAAGCCGTCGAAGATGGGCTGGGTCAGGGTGGCCCGAAAGTCGGTCGGGGTGCGCCAGCGCTCTTCGGTATTGTTCCGGCGGTTGTTGGCGTCGTCGTACTGCTGCTTGCCGTATTCGCCGGTCAGGTCGAGGGACGGGAAGAAGCGGCCCAGCGCGGAACGCTTGGCCATGGCCACGGCGTCCTTGTTGTTCAAAAGCGCCTTGATCTGCGGATGCTGCTTGACCGCCGCGATGACGCTGTCCTTGAGCGTCATCGTGCCGTTGGCGGCGAAAGCCGGCACCGACAGCGCCAACGTGAAGAGGAGAATTGCAGGAACAAGTTTTTTCATTTTCTTCCCCGTTTCGGGTTTTGTAAGGTACTTACTGCTATACTTGTAGCCGGTTGTGCAAATATGGTCAAGAAAGGACGGACCCGTTCTTCTTAAATTCGGGAAGGCCCTGGGTCAGGAACCCGGCTGCGCTACTTCCTATGAATACAGCCGGATGTGTTCGCCGAAGCCCCCTGCTGCTACCGTAACTCCGCCGTCGGAGGCGTGAGCGTCCCCGGACACGTGTTCTCTGCCGAAACGCGGCTGCGGCGCGGGGTTATCCCACGTGTCGGCCGGAATGGATCAGATGGGTGATGAGGTCGTCCCCGGAGTGGGCCGCGTCGATATGGAAATCGTGGGCGGGCATATCCGGGTGCGAAACGCCGAGCAGCTTGACCACGATGTCGTCGCCCGTATGGTCGTTCTGGCCGATGATTACCGAAGTCAGGTCGTGCTCGTTGTCCACGACCACGTCCTTGACGGACATGTTGTCGGGCAGTTCCAGGTGGTTGCTGCCGAGGGAGAAGTTGGTGACCACGATCTCGCTCTGGCCGTGTCCGAGGACCGAGGGATCGATGAACAGGCCGTCGGATTCCGCGCCCGCGTGGAGTGCATGGCCGCCCTCGTGGCCCTCGTGTCCGCCCGGATGGACCGGGTGCCCGTCCACGAAGAGGTCGTGTTCGGGCAGGTCCACGAGCAGGGCGTCGTGCGGCAGGTCCGCGCCGGGATCGGTTTCGGAACCGATGTTCAGGGCGTAGGAGCCGTCGCCCAGCAGGGAGATGGAAAAGGTCCCCTCGTGCCCGGCGGGGTTGAACCCCGCGTCGTCGAACAGGACGCCGTGCATGGTGTCGTTGTTGGCCAGCACCCAGCTTCCGGTGTCCTTGATGAAGTGGAAGGCCGCCCCCAGGTCGATGGAGGCCCGGTCCACGTCCGGGAGGAGGAAGAACCGGATGTCGGCATCGCCCGCGAACATGCTCACCAGTTGGCCGAGCATGGCCGTGTCGCGGCAGTCGGACAGGACGATCTCCGGATCGACCGGAACGTTTCCGTCAAGGGTGTAGGTGCCGAGCATCGTGGTTTCGTTCATGTTCGCCTCGTCGGGCATATCCCTGTCTCCATGGTGGAGAAAACCGCATTCCGAAACATGGTCCCGACCCGGCCGCATGGCCGGGTCGGGGGTATTGGTCGTTTTAGGACGTGTGTCCGCCGGAATTGATGATGTGTTGGACCACGGTGTTCAGGTCGTCGCCGGTGGCCGA
The DNA here is from genome assembly GCF_037094465.1 of Pseudodesulfovibrio sp. 5S69. Lineage (NCBI taxonomy): Bacteria > Pseudomonadati > Thermodesulfobacteriota > Desulfovibrionia > Desulfovibrionales > Desulfovibrionaceae > Pseudodesulfovibrio > Pseudodesulfovibrio methanolicus. Next base: position 3,568,543 of record NZ_CP146609.1, on the reverse strand, counting down.
CAGGTCCACATGGTCGGTGACCATATCATGGGTCGGGGGCAGCACGCCCTGCAGGGTGATGCTGATGTCGTCCCCGGCGGGGTTCACGTTGGCGATGGTCAGGACCAGATCGCCGCTGTTGGCCAAGGAGCTCACTTCCACCACGCCGGAGCTCAGGTGACCGAAGGCGAAGTGATCGTTCTCGTGGATGTTGAAGTCGGTCACGGTCATGGACCCGCCGCCGTCGCCGGCGGTCAGATAGGTCGGGTCGATGGTGATGGTGTCCTCGCCCGAGCCCAGGGAAACGGTGTCGTGGCCAGAACTGACGAAGACGTTGTCATCGCCGGATCCGGCGTCGATGACGTCGTTGCCTGCGCCGCCCCAGAGGGTGTCGTTGCCGGCCCCGCCGAACAGGTGGTCGTTGCCGGCCCCGCCTTCCAGGACGTCGTTGCCGTTACCGCCGAACAGGTAGTCGTTGCCGTCGCCGCCGAACAGGTGGTCGTTGCCGCCGCCGCCGTTCAGGTAGTCGTGGCCCGCCCCGCCGTAGAGGGTGTCCTCGCCCGCCCCGCCGTACAGGAAGTCGTTGCCTCCCAGACCGGAGATGGTGTGGCCGCCGTCGCCGCCGTAGACCACGTCGCCGCCTTCGGTGGGAGTGTCGGTCGCGGTGGTGTTGAGGTGCACCGGCACGTACAAGGTGGCGGTGTCGGTCAGACCGTGGGCGTCGGTCACCTGGTAGGTGAACTGTTCCACGGTGGGGCCGTCCGGTGCGTTGCCGGCGTTCAGCGCATTGTCGTGGGGCGTGTAGGTCCAATCGCCGGTGGCGGAGTCCACGGCCAGGGTGCCCCAGAGGCCCACGCCCGCGCCCACGATGGCCGCAGTCATTTCCGAGCCGTCCGAGCTGTACGCGTTGTCCAGGAGGTTGCCGTGTGCGGGCAGGATGGACTGTTCGCCGGGGATGGTGCCGGTCTGCCACGAGCCCTCGGCGGTCACGTCGATGGCCGCCAGGATGAACGAGGCTCTGTCGCCTGCGGTGATGGTGATGGTGTCGATGAGCATCTCGCCGTTGCCGTCGGAGTCGATGGCCGTGCCCTTGACCGTATATTGCCCGTTGCTGCTCTTGTACAGGGTCACGCCGCTGCCGCCCGCATCGGTCAAGGTCGTGCCGTCGGCCACCCCGAAGGTGTGGAAGGTGAAAGTGTGGGGGTTGCCGTCGCCGTCCTTGCCCGTGACCGTAAAGACGACGTCTTCGATGTCCGTGACGTTGTCCAGGGTGACGGCCACGTTCAGGGGCTTCTCGACGGTGTTGTTGCCGAAGTCGAGTATGATGGACTCGGTGGTGGTGACATAACCGGAAGCGCCCGAGACGAAACCGTGGCCTATCTCATCTGAACCGTCATAATATCTGTTGGCCAGGTCCATGCTCGACAGGCCGATGCCGTCGTCATTCACCTGCACTACCTGTGAACTGCTGCCTACCGAGGTGGTCCCGCTGATTGCGAGGCCGAGGCCGTTGGCCAGGGTGCTCCAACTGTCGGGACCGCTTACGGCGGCGAAGTCCACGTGGGAGGTGTCGCCCTCGACGAACTCGGAGGTCGGGATGCCCTCGGAGTCGGTGACCCAGGCTCCGTGGCCCAGGTCGCTCTCGGCACTCAGGACCGGGTTGTCGATGGTCCCGCCGCCGTCGTCGGCTGTGGTGGCGAGCGGGGCCGGGGTGCCGCCGAGGGTCGGGAAGGAATGCGAGCTGAAGGCATCGCCCTGGCCGCCCAGGGCGTTGATGCCGTCGGAGAGTGTGCCGGGATCGTCGTTGTACTGACCGGCTCCGGAGCCGCTGGTGGCGTTGGCCGCAGCGGTTTCAATGTCGCCGTTCTGGTCGACGCCGGCGAAAGCGAAGAGGTAGGTGTTGCCCGCCACCATCTCGCCGTCGGGCATCTCGAACAATGGCAGGTGGCCCGTGTCGGCCAGCGCCTGGTAATTTTCGAGGACAATGGTCCCGCCGCCGTCGACGGCAATCTCAAGGTTGCCATTTTCGCCGGTGAATACGGCGTTGGCCAGGTCAAAATCGAATTTGACCGGGGTATCGGCATCCAGTTGATACACCTCGGTGTTGCCATTCCCGGGGAGCGAAATCAGTAACGCATGTATGCTTGTATCGGCCATGGTGGTCTCCTGGGTCTGAACGTGGTCACAAATTTTCTCGTGAGCAAACTATCCTATTTTATACGCATTGCCTGTTTTTTAGTCAATTTTAAATCATGCAATAAGCCAGTAGGTTATAGTGTGGATAAAGAGTCGAAGAGGGGGCTTGTGGCTGGAGTTGCATGGCCGATTTGAAATGGCTATTAAACTTGATTTTTCGCGATTAATAATCTCTGTCCACATAGGCATGTTTAAAAAAAAATGGTCGGCGAGTGGTTTTCCCCATGCGGAGGACCTGCGGATTCTATTTTAATACACTAATATGAAAGGGGAAAATATTTAAGGAGGGGATTCCTCCGATTCTTGTACGGATTGCGGGGGAGCCCGACTCCATAAGCTGTGATCGGGAAAACACGAACCGGATATGGGGAAGGGCGTTTCCGAGGACCCGCAAGGCCCCGGAGCCGTGGGCTATTTGCTGGTCATGGTCCAGACGCCGTCCCATTGCGAGGGCGGGGCGGCGGCCAACTCCGAACACTTGGCCGCGTATTTCCCGGCGGCCGGGTCGCGGTGGGCTATGGACTCGAAGAGGGTGGCGGCAGCGGTGAAGTTGCCCGATTGGAACAGGGCGAGCCCACGGGCGAACACGGACAGATCGTCCCGCCGCGCCCGGTGCTCCTCGGCGGACATGGGCTCGTACACGGTGACGGCCTTCTTCTTGCCCACCACGCGGAGGCGGGAAAGCTTGCGGGCCGGGATTTCCCCGCCGAGCCGGTCCAGGGTGGCCTGGGAGACCATGGTGCAGGTGCCGAACTGCTTGTTGAGGGATTCCAACCGGGCGGCCAGGTTCACGGCGTCTCCGAGCATGGTGTAGTCGAAGCGCTCCCTGGAGCCGAGGTTGCCGACCACGGCCGGGCCGGTGTTCAGTCCGATGCGCATGAACATGTCCGCGCCGATGCGCTCCCTCAGGGCCGGGCGCATATCGGCCAGTTTCGCCTGGCAGGCCAGGGCGGCCCTGACGGCGAGCAGGGCGTGGCCGGGCTGGTCCACTGGGGCGTTCCAGAAGGCGATGATGGCATCGCCCTCGTACTTGTCCACGGTTCCTTCATAATAATGTATTATGTCCGTCATGGCCGAAAGGTAGTCGTTGAGCATCCCGGTCAGGGCCTCGGGACTCAGTCCTTCGGAGATGGCGGTGAACCCCTGGAGGTCCGAGAAGAAGATGGTCAGCTCCCGGCGTTCGCCGCCGAGAGCGAGACGCTCCGGATGTTGCAGAAGCTGGTCGATGACCTTGGGGCTGAGATACTGCTTGAAGGCGGATTTGATGAACCGTTTGCGGCGTCCCTCGGTGGCGTATTTCCAGGTTCCGGCCAGGAACAGGGCTACGAGACACCCGGCCAGCGGCGCGGCCATGCCCGAGCGGATGCCCTGGATGTACAGGATCGAACTCAGGGCCACGGGCGCGGCCAGGGTCCCCGCCGAAACCGCCAGCGCGGCCCACAGGCTGGACAGCAGCGTTACGCCCAGTCCGCCGAGTACGGCCAGGAGCAGGGTGGCCGCCGCGTCCGACCACGGCGGGACCGGGCGCAGGAAGTCGCCGGAGAGCAGGTTGTCCAGGGCCGTGGCGTTGACCAGTACGCCGGGCGAGACCCCGCCCATGGGCGTGGAGCGCAGGTCGAGCAGTCCGGTGGCCGAGAAGCCGAAGAGCACGTGTTTCCCCTTGAGGGCCGCAGGGTCGACCACCGGCCGCCCGCCCTCGGCCAGGCGCATGCCGCTTTCCATGATTGCGGCCGCGCCGAAGGCAGTGAACGCACCCCGGCCCCGGTAGTTGAGGATGGCATCGCCGCCGGGCGTGAGCGGCACCCGCGTTGTGCCCACCGTCAGCATGCTCGGAGCCAGGACCACCGGCTCGGGGCTTTCGGCCATGTACGCGGCCAGGGGCAGCGAAGGCACGTATCGGCCGTGAAATTTCAGGAGCAGGGGGAAGCGTCGGTAGACGTTGTCCGCATCGGGCGAGACGTTGACGTTGCCCACGCCCGTCGCGCCGTCCGCAAGGTCCGGGATAGGGAAGGCGGCTGCCCTTGCCCCCCGCAGGGGGCCGTCGCCGCTGATCGCGAAGACCGGTTCGGGCACGTACGCGGGCCAGGTTTCGCTCGTCGCGTCCGACCGGGCGAAATCTGCCGCGAGCACGGCCCGGCCCATGGCGCGGAGGTTTTCTGCCAGGGCCCGGTCGTCGTCCACCCCGTAGACCGACGGCTCGGTGAAGACCACGTCGAAGGACAGGGAGGCCGCGCCGGCGCGTTTGCAGAAATCGACCATGGGCGCATAGGCCTGTCTGGGCCAGGGCCAGGCGAGCCCGAAGGACTCTCTGGCCCAGTCCAGGGATTTCTGGTCGAGCAGGATCAGGCGGATGCGGTCCGTGGCCGCGCCGGGTTCGGCCAGGGCCCGTACACGGAGGTCGTAGGTCAGGTTCTCCGGGACGTCGAGCCAGCCCAGGCGTTGCGCCCCCAGGGCCAGAAACGCTCCGAGGAGCCCGACGGCCAGTCCGGCCAGGGCCTCTTTCAGCCGCCGGGACACCCTACAGCCCCTTGGTCATGCTCGCGAACCGGTCGTTACGCGGCTTGACGGCCGCGGGCCGGTGATAGGTGCCGATCGTGGCCAGGACGTTGTTGATCCGTTCCTTGGGCGAGGGGTGGGTCCGGGCGAACCCCTTGCTCTGCGGGGTGAAGCGTGTGCGCATGACGTTGAGCATGTCCACTATGGCGTTGGGGTCGTAGCCCATGCGCTGTAGGATGACCACCGCGTCGTGGTCGGCCTCTTTCTCGAAGGTGCGCGAGTACCCGCTGTCGATCATGGTCGTGGTGATGTCCTGGATGGAGTCGTCGAAGGTCTGGGTCACTTCCTTGAGCGTGCCCCCGGACAGGGTGGCGGTGCCGGTCAGGGCCAGGGCCGTGGCACCTCCGGTGATGCGCGACTTCTGGATGGCCTGGAGCCCGTGCTTGCGCTGCACGTGGCCGATCTCGTGGGCCAGCACCGAGGCCATGGCGTCCTCGGATCGGCAGCAGCCGAGCAGCCCCTTGGTCACGAACACGAACCCGCCGGGCGCGGACAGGGCGTTGATCTCATCGGAGTCCAGGATCAGGAAATGATAGCCGCCGAAGGTCTCGGGCCGGTCCGAGGCCTGGGCCAGGGCCTGGCCCATGACGTTGACGTACCGCTGCCCGTTGCGGTGGTTGCAGCAAGGGTACTTGGACAGGATCACGGCGGCCACGGAGCGGCCGATGTAGTGCTCCTGTTCCGGGGTGATGTCCTCGAATCCGGAGATGAGCTTCTTGCCGCTCTCGAGCATGGAGGCGACTTCGTCGGGCAGGACGTCGGTCAGTTCGTCGAACAGCCCGGCAAAGGCCTTGGGCGCCAGGGGGGAGAGGAGGAGCGGCGCGGTCATGGCCAGGGTCTTCAGGAAGCGCCTGCGTCTCATTGGGCACCTCCCAGGCGCCCCGCCAGGATGAATTGCCGGATGGACTTCTGCGGGACCACGATTTTCTCCATCTCATCCACCCGGGCGTAGTCGAGCCGGGCCTGCCGCTTGTACCGGTCCTCCACCTGCTTGTTGAACCCCTTGCCCGCCAGGGCCAGTTCGTCCGAACCGGCGGCGGCCTGCACGTCCTTGTCGGTGGGGTGAAGGACGATCTCCCGCTCGGTCAGGGCGGAGAAGTGCATCCAGCCGGAGCGGCCGTCGCCCAGGGATTTGACCTGCCGCCAGTCGCCTTTTTCGACCGTCAGATCGACCCGGTCGCCGTATTCCAACTCGCCGACCACCTTGCTCAAGAAGCCCGGCTTGTCCCGGAGCTGCCCGGTGCGTACCTGGACGCTCATGAGCTGTGATGCCCAGGCCAGGCCGGCGGCCAGGACCACCAGGGCCGCTGCGAGCGGCAGTTTCTTCATCGTGCGTTGCATGTACCCTCCTTGAAACAGGCGTCACGGATTGACGCAGAATACTTGTCTCTATACCAAAGCCGCGTATTTGTGAACATGCTCGATACCCTGTGGCCGGCTGCAACCGGGTGGAAACGCATGATTCCTACCTCCGCGGAACCGCCGCACGGGAAAGTGCCTGCTTCCGTTTTCGGCCGGGCCTGCTATACTGGACGAAATCAACCTGACAGGGAGTAAGGATCATGCTGAATTTCACGGTGGATGCGGACAAGTGTACCCGCTGCGGGGAATGCGCGAAGGATTGCCTGTGGGGCGTCATCGAGATGGACGGCCTGCCCGTGGTCCGGCCCGAAAACGAGGCCCGGTGCATCGAGTGCCAGCACTGCCTGGCCGTGTGCAAGCCCGGCGCGGTGAGCGTCTTCGGCAAGGACCCGGCCGACAGCCTGCCGCTCAAGGGCATGTTCCCGGACCCGGCCAAGATGGAGACCCTGATCATGGGCCGCCGCTCCACCCGACGCTACAGGAAAGAGGGTGTGGATCCGGTTCTGATCCGCCATCTGCTGGAGGTCGTCTCCCACGCGCCCACGGCCGTGAACCGCCATCCGGTCACCCTGACGGTGGTGGATGATCCGGCCGTGATGGACCGGCTGCGCGCCGAGGTCACCGCCGAGGCCCTGAGAATGCTGCACGGGGAGGGCTTCCCGGCGGGCTGGGAGCGCATGGCCGACTACGTGCGCGGCTGCGAGGACGGCACGGACATCCTCTTCCGCAACGCCCCGCACCTGCTGGTGGCCTCGGCCCCGGAGGACTCGTTCGCACCCATGGCAGACTGCCATATCGCCATGAGCTATTTCGAACTGCTGGCCAACAGCCACGGCCTGGGCACGGTCTGGAACGGCATCGCCCGCGCCCTGCTCACCGGCATCGTGCCGCAGTTCCGGACCCGGCTGGGCATCCCGGAGGATCACCTCCTGGCCTGCGCCATGTCCTTCGGCAGGCCCGCGGTCAAATACCACCGCACGGTCCAGCGGCCGGGCTGCGTCATCCGTCGGGCGGATTTCTAGCCGGGTAAAAAAGCGCCCGGACCCGGTGAAATTTGTTCGCATTTTCTGTTGACAAAAACCGTCCCCTTGGGACAAGTTGGCTTTCCCAACGACGTGGGGCTGTAGCTCAGTTGGGAGAGCGCTTGAATGGCATTCAAGAGGTCGTGGGTTCGATTCCCTCCAGCTCCACCACACGAAAATTAAGGGTTTCAAGTGAATACTTGGAACCCTTTTTTCGTACCCTGTTGCGGATTTCAGGAATATGTCCGCTATGTGTCCGCCGCTTCCGACGGCGTATTGTCCGTGCCGGTCATGGCATAGCGGGCGGCCAAGCGATCCTGAGGACCGTCTTCCAGCACGCCTTCAAGGTGGCTGTACCGGTCCGTCATACGCAGGGTCTTGTGGCCGATCATCACGCTGGTTTCCTTGAGCGTGCAGCCTGCCTTCAGCATATTCGTGCAATAGGTGTGGCGGTGATCGTGGAAGTGAAGGTCATCGAAATCGTGGTCGATGCATAGTCCCTTCCAGGCCGTCTTGAGCGACTTGAATGGCGTTCCGTCCATGTTGCCGACCACGAAGTCCCCCTTGGCCCTCACGGCGCGTTTTTCCCGGTACCGCGTCAGGTGCTCCAACCGAGCCGCGATAGCTTCATGGGTACGGGGCATGATCCTGTGGGTTCGGGTCACCCCGTTTTTGGTTCGGTGGAACGTGATGTGGTTTTCCGCAAGGTCCACATCGGCCCACTTGAGACTGAGGACTTCTTGTGTGCTGCATCCGTGCTCAACCGCCAGCAGGATCGCTAGGGGCAGGTAATGTTTCGCCCTACGCTGACGGGCCGCCGCAAGCAGTTCTTCAATCTCAAGCGGCTTCTGGGCGTTCTTCCGTTCACTGTCTTTTTCCGACAGAGAGGGGATGTCCCGCGCAATGTCCTTTTCGATCAAGCCGTGCTTTGCAGCCTGGGCGAACACCTGCTTGATGACGAACAGGCGCCGGTTCGCAAGAACGTTGCAGTTGTCGCCCTTTTCGCCTTTGGCGACCAGCTTTGCCCGCGTTTTTTTGGCAATGCCGATACGGTAGTCCCTGATGATTTCTTCGGTGAGGTCAAGCAACAGGGTGTGCTTCCATTCCTTCAGGATTGGGGTCAGCAGGTAGCCATACCCAGCATGACTTGCTTCGCCGATCTTGCCTTCCCCCAGCTTTCGATCCCATTCGGTCTGGCACAGCAGGGCCGCCTGCCCAAAAGAGGGCAGGGCCTGCTGCTTCGGTTGCCGACTGTCCTTGTTCGGCAGCGTTCCGCTGTCCAGCAGGGTGCGAAGTCGGTTAACTTCTTCCTGCGCCTTGTCTTTCCTTCTAAAACTTTTGTAGTACACTTTCTTGCCCGTTTCCGGGTCTTTGAAGTGGACAACATAAGATTTGCCTTTCTTCAGCGAACGCGTCGCGATAGTAACGGTAGCCACAGGCTATCCCTCCCTCGGACTGTTCGCCGCCAAGCGTTTTCGGTTGTCAATGAACGCCAGCAGGTCCTCTTTCAGGACAAGCTTGCGGGATCCTACCGCGAGATGGGGCAAGGCGCCAGCCCCGATCAGGCGCGAAATAGTCGCTCGGTGAACCCGCAGAAAGCAGGCGACTTCGTTGATAGTGAGCAGCGTCGGTGCATTGGACATTTCAAGGGCTCCGTAGGAACGAAACGTAAAAGCCTCCTACCGCTCGCGCGTACCCGTTCCATTTCCCCTTGGGTTGAAGTGAAAACATGGATATTTCTGCCAACCCTTAAGTCTGACACCATGGGCAAATAAAAAGTCAAACCGAAAACAGGGGCCTGAAAGGAGAAAAATGAAAAAAATGAAAAAATGATGAAGAATCAGCATGTTATAAATAAAGAGAAATCGAGAGCGAATCAAAATTCAGGCGATTTTGTCTAAAATTGGTGGTTGAGGCGGTCAAAACACGCCTTTTGACCGAGAGATTGGATTCTGAAAATAAATTGTCTAGTCGATTTAATGGGGGGCGTGATGAAAAGTGCGCAGCAGAAATTGGTGGATGACGTCGGGATATATTTGTCGGTGGTCAGGAAACGGAAAGGGTTGACCCAGGAAAGCGTGGCCCGGAAGCTCGGGCACACCACTTCGAACTTTGTGAGCCGGGTGGAAAAGGGCAAGGGCCCGATTCCCGTGGGCAAGATCGGGGCGTTTGCCGAGGCGTACGGAATTTCCTCGGTGTCATTCGGACGGCTTGTCTTGGCCGCGATGCATCCCGAAGTCTACGAGACATTCCTGATGCTCCTCAAACTGGACGAGCCACTCACAAAGGCTGCGGCAGGTTGCCATGGCGTGAAGGAGAAGACCCGGCATGAGCGGGAGCGAAAGTTGGAAACCCTCATGCGCAGGGACGCCCTGGACGAGATGTGGGGATTTCTTGCCGCGAACCGCGATTTTCTCCCCAAGAACACTTGGTCAAAGCGGGCGGTCGAATGGACGTCCATTGAGAATATTGAGTGATGTCTGAAACAAAGGTCACGATATATGGGCAAGGCCCATGGGAAGACGACGAATATGGGCGGCGTTATCAGGCGGACGCATATGTTCTGCTGGAGTGTCTCGACCCGCATTGCGTGGACGCGGTCATCACTGATCCACCCTACGAAATTAATATCAGGAACCAAGCCTGGGACCGGCGGGATATTCATATCGACTGGTTGGCGTATCAATTCGCGCGGGTGACCAAGCCCAAAGGCTACGTCCTTGTTTTCGGGTCGGACTTGCAGTTCGGCACTTGGTACCGGGAGCTTGGCAAGTATTTCACGCAGCTCAGAAAATTCGCCTGGCCCAAGACTAACCCGGATGGATTGAAGAAGGGGAACCTGGGAGATTTCGCGGAAGCTTTCGAGCTTGCGATTCACGCTTCGAACGAAGGTTCGTGGTTTCGGAAAGGCAGAAAGGGGAAACTGAATTACAAGGTCACGGGTGTTCCTCAAGGGCGTCATCGGGCCATGTACGAGACGAAGACCGGCGAGACCAAGGCCCTCCATCCCACGCAAAAGCATCTTGAGGTGTTGCACTATCTCATTGATGCGTTCACCAGGAAGGGCGACACGATCCTGGACCCGTTTGCGGGGATCCACACCACGGCAATCGCGGCCTCCCACATGGGGCGGAGATATATCACGAACGACATAACGCCGTATTACAAGTGGGCCGATCCTGGTTCCATCCTCCAAGGGTGGCTGGATAACAGGAAAGAATAACCCAACCGGATTTCAAGGACTGTTTCGGCAGGCCTTTTCACCTCTCATATCAACACCGCCAGGAAAGGGCGATTCCCGCGAATCGGTCGAATTTGACCCAATAGGATCTAAAGCCGTATTTCGGTCCGGTTTCGGCAAATGCGCCCATTTCGTGAAAAATAGTCGTTTTTTGCAAAAAACGGCCATTTTTCGAACACGCAATCCAAGGATCTGAAAGTGTTGTCAGCAAGCAACAAGTAAAGGATTCAAAGATTGTCAGGAACTCTCCTGACACCCTTTGGACAAATCGCGATCGGTAAAACGAAAACCGTTGGCGTATAACGCGAGACAATCTTTTCCCGCGCCGAAAGAGGTGGTTCCGACCATTTCGTCCCCCCCCCCCGGGACAATTCGATTTGCTTCATCCGCTCGCCCTCAAAGATAAAAAGGAGGAAAAGGGACGGCTGGGCCAAAAAACTGAAGAGAATGCTGGGCTCTCTCGCGGAGACGCGCGACAATACAGGTCGGATTAACGAGAAAGAAAGGGAGCGAAAAATGGAAACGGTTTTGATGAGTTTGCCGGCTGCATTCATCGTGGGCCTCATTGCCCTGGTCGCGATCTTCGGCGATGGGGATAGCGGGCGGCAGGAGGATAGCTCTCGCTGGGACGATGACGGCATCGCCAGCATTTTCCGCGAGAGCACGGATCCCGCCAAGTCATATTTAATCGGCAACATTTACCACGATGACTCGGCAATGGAAGACAGCAGCTTCAGCTGGGATGATTCCTCCTCCAGCTCGATGTGGGATGATTAGTTCGCCTAAAAAGGATCAGTCGCCCCCATTTGGGGCGGCAAAGGATCCGCCCTGGCGGGCGAAGAAGAAGTATAAGGAAATAAAAGGAAACAAAATAAAAATGAAAAAAGCTTGCAGACGCAGGAAATTGGGAAGGATATGACGGATTCTGAAAAGTACGAGATGATCGGGAAATTGATCGATAACCCCACACGGCATGATATGGCGCTGGCCTTCTTCGCGTGCGCCGCCCCTGGCGGTCCGGTGAGACTCATCGAGAACGGCCTCAGGGTCGAGAGTCACGAACGGTATTGTTCGATGGCCGACGACGGCAGGGAGATGGAAGTCGCCGCCGAGTGCATCAAAGCCATCGACATGACCGTGGCCGAGTTCTGCAAGCTTTTGATCGACCAAGTGGATACCGGGGGAATGGAGAGTTACTGGCCGGGGAAAAAAGGGGTGAGTTTTCACATCCGCGGGTGGGCGGATATTCCCATCAAGTGAGACTTGACCGGACAAGAGGGACAGCGGCTTTGCGCCGCTGTTTTTTTTTAGGACCATCTCCCATTCAAAATGCCTTGATTTTATCTATACGTCGTCACCATTGTTCGCACCGGGGTTTTCTTCCTGCCAACGCTGCGTGCAAATGGCTGCCACATCTTCCGGACAAATCGGACAAACACCGCTCAGCGTGATTTCCAGCCTGGGGTCTTGGCGACTGCTGCAGAAGTAGGGGGTGACATCCAGCTTGGGCGGCACGATTCCTACGACTGGGTGAACAATCGGTTCATTTGAGGATTTGCACCACAAAGAGATACCCGCGATGACGATCGTGTTGGGTGGCAACCTGACCCGAGCGACGTCAAACCGGGTTTTGTTGGGGCTATATCCACAGTGCTTGGTGCGGTGCAGCGGGATATATTGGGTTGAAATAGTCTGCCCGTGCTTATTAACTTGGGTGCGCCCTCGGGGAATTCCCAACCACACTTTGACCGTACGGATGTCGTCGGCAAGATCGTCGCCGGGTTCAATTCCAACACGCGGGCGGAAAGTCACCAATTGCCAGGGTGCTAATTGCACATTCAAAAACATGATTATCTCCTTTTTGGAAGTTCCACGCCTAGGTTGTCGCGTGCCGCAGGGGGGCTTCGCAACTCTTGGGGAGGGGGTCGGTTGCTTTTTTGTGGGCCGGGGAAATCTTTGCTAGACAGGAGGTTATCGCCGTCTGCGGCATGGTACGGCAGCGAGGAGTAAAAAAAGTTTGCTCCTGAAATGAAAATGAAAATAAAAAAAACGGCCCGCAATGGGGCCGTTTCGGGATGGAGTGGCTGATGGTTCGCCAGAGGCTAACCATTGCCGTTCCTGTCGGCCTCACGCCGCTCGGCAGCCTCGGTCCCACACGTCGCCCTGGACTTGAGCGGTTGCTGTTCGTGGATGACATACAGCTCGTGGCGCTTCCCGTCGGGGGCCGGTGCCATGCGGAGCCGGAGGTGGTCGCAGATCGGCTGCGTGTCGATCTCGAAGTGGGGTTTTCCTCTCCGCAAGAGCCCTCGGACTTTGACCGGTGTTCCGCAAAACAGGCAGTGAGTCGATATCCTGCAGCACCCGCCGTCAGGAACGCCTTTCGACAGGATCGTCTTTTCGGGCAGATTCTCCTGACCGATAATCTGCACGCCCTGGCGCGCAACGACGGCGGGAGTCAAGGGGGCACGCCGACAGTGCAGGAGCGAGGCCTTTTCGAGCGTTCTGACATTGTCGATATGCACGACCCCGATGGTCAAAGCCGTTCCCAGCATCCGCCCGTACAGGCTTTTGTCGGCGAGGCAGAATCCCGCGATGTCGCAGGTCAGCAGCCCCGGTTGCTGCGGGTCGTAGCCCGGCAGGAAGAGCAGGTCCGGCGTGCCAAGCACTTGAATCCTGCCGAGCTTGTCGATCAATCGCGTGATGTCCAGGCCGTCCCAGCGCAGGTCCCGATGCCGGATCGGGCCGGGGATCAGGCCGTGCCGCTTGTATTCATTGACCCTGTGCGCCCAGTCATTGGCCGACATCCCCGGTTCGGATATGCGAAGGTAGCCGCCGTCCCGGTTGACCTGCCGGGCGATTCCCTCCGGCGCTTGGAACAGTTGGGGCCATGAACAGAATATTTCGACCTGATAGGCATCTCGCGTGTCAATCTCACCGTTCTCGCGGTAGCCGGGGCGTTTCGTTTTCATCATTTTCCTCCCATGTTTTCTCGTTCTGCATCAAAAAGCGAGCCGCTCGTCCCAACGCTGAGCGGATCGCGTTACTCCATTTTGCCTTGCCCTCAACTCATCCTCCCGGAGCCGTTTGCCTGTGAAGATGTCGTACACTTCGGCTCTGTCCGGTATCCGGCGGAAGCGTTTGAATAGACGAAGGGCGTCAGCGGAAGCGGTTTCAGCGGGGGACCATTCGTCATGGCCGAATGTAGTGAAGTGCAACGTCCCTCCGTCCGGCAGGAATTCGAGCGTGATCCGTCCGTCCCGCTCAAGATAGATGCGGGTCCCAAGGAAGACGTCGGCCAGGCAGTCGCCCTGTGTGACGCATGACGTGACGAACCCTTGCAGCTTATGGGGTTCGAGCCGGGCATCGGTCCGGCGGAGAGGTGTCAGTTCCGTCATTATCGTCCTCACTGTGCCTACGGTTGCCCGGACCAGAATTGGTCAGCGGAACCATCCAGCATAGCGCGAAACGCCGGGGCGTCAACAGGAAAAATCAACGATTAAAAAGAGATAAACTCTTTCCTGTCGATTCGGTGGGTTAAAGGGAAGAGAACGGAAGTACATTGGGCGAGGAGGGGAAGGCGTGGGCTGGCAGCTTGCGGGAAAGTGAAGTAGGATCCGCCAGAAACAACCAGGAAAATTCAATGACTAAAGCCGTTAATCTTCACAGGACGTTCAGCACCTTCTCGGAAACGGATGAATATGATCATGATTTTGCCAGGGATTGGAGTGGATTCCCCGCCGATGGCAAGCCTTGGGAGGAAATGCTTAAGAACGAGCGGGTCGTTATTTTGGCCGAGGCCGGTGCCGGCAAGACGTACGAGATGCGGACGACGGCCCGCCGATTAAAGAAGGAAGGTAGGGCTGCCTTTTTTATGGAACTGGCCGATTTGGCCGAGTCCAGTCCTGGGGAAATATTGTCTCCAGAGGATGAAGCCTTGTTCGCGTCATGGCTGGAGTCGGGTGAGGAGGGGTGGTTTTTCCTCGATTCGGTAGACGAGTCCAGGTTGGGAGATCTCCGGAATTTCAAGAAAGCCCTGCGTAGACTGGGGCGGTCCATTCACCCGCACTTGGCCCGGGCTCATATCTTCATCTCCTGCCGAGGCAGCGATTGGCAGGCTAATTTTGATCGGGAACAGGTTGCTTCGGTGTTGCCGATGCCTGTCCACCAGACTGGTGGGGATGAAGCTTCGAATCAAAAAACGAGTGGGGATGAGGGGAAGCCTGCGGACGCCATTCTTGTGGTCAAACTCGATGAACTCTCCAGGGTACAAATGCGGCAGTTTGCCGAAGCTCAAGAGGGCATCGGCGTACCCGTTTTCATGGCATCATTGAAGCAGGCGGATGCCGCGAAGTTTGCGGAACGTCCTGTGGACTTGATAGAAATCATCGGGTACTGGCGTAAGCATGGACAGGTGGGAAGCCATGCTGAAAGGAAAGGAAGGAACGTTTAGAGATTCTTTCTAAGTATGCGGCTTTTATTCGAGATAAAATTGGCTCCAAGACACCCCTCGTCAGCTTTTCGGATTGTTATTTTTACAAATTAACCCCGATAGACCCAACAAAATTTCCAAAGGATGAGAGTCTGATAGGCCATGTTCTGGCCAATATCTATAAGGAAGTCATTAGTTCTGTTGAAGAAGACCCGGTGTTTGAGAGCAACCGTTATGATCGGATTTTGGAATTGGCGGACAAGGCGCTTGATGCTTTGCGAATCAGAACTTTGGGGGTGGCCAAAAGCATGGAAGCCAACCCGGATGATTTGGACATGTTGGGGAAGAGGTGGGTTCGGTTCAGTTGATTATTTTGATCCTAGGTGTTAAAGAACTCAATATTTTATATACAAGGTGAAACAAGTGCAATCGTATTTTCATAATCGTGGGTTCAATAGTCTGGTTGAAAAATGTAGGCGTGACGGGATTTATGTTTTTTTTCAGGAAATTGATTCGAGTATTGGGTATGAGGTGATGACCGGTGGCAAAAGAGTCATCATGGTCGGATCCAACGATTATCTGGGGTTAACACAGCACCCTCGGGTCGGCGAAGCTTCTCAAAAGGCAATCGAGCGATGGGGCAGTGGTCCCGGGGGTTCCCGTTTTCTGTGCGGGAACCTGTCCATAATCACCGAACTTGAAGAGACCGTGGCCGCCCTGCTAGGGAAAAAAGGGGCCGTCGTCCATACTACGGGTTTTTTGGCGAATGCTGGAACTTTCACCTGCCTCGCCGACCCTTGTGATCTTTTGTTGTGTGACCGTGACAGTCATGCAAGCATTTTTGAAGGCGCTTTTAATTCAAGGGCTAAAATGCGTACTTTCGCGCATAACGACATGGATGATGCGCGTAAAATTCTGAAAAGGTCCATGGAGAGGCACCCTGAAGCCGTGCGGGTTGCCGTTACGGAAGGCGTGTTCAGCATGTCCGGTTCCATTGCGGATCTGCCCGGTCTGATCGCTCTTAAACGGGAAGATCCAAGTTTGATTGTCTACCTTGACGATGCCCACGGGTTAGGCGTGATGGGGGACGGCAGGGGGACTGCTCATCATTTCAGCGTCACTCAGGATGTCGATGTTATCATGGGGACATTCAGCAAGGCCCTTGCCTCCATTGGAGGGTTCATTGCTAGTGATGATCTCGGGTTCTTGGAATACTTGA
The DNA here is from genome assembly GCF_037094465.1 of Pseudodesulfovibrio sp. 5S69. NCBI lineage: Bacteria > Pseudomonadati > Thermodesulfobacteriota > Desulfovibrionia > Desulfovibrionales > Desulfovibrionaceae > Pseudodesulfovibrio > Pseudodesulfovibrio methanolicus. The sequence goes on along the minus strand of NZ_CP146609.1, from coordinate 3,552,539 downwards.
AGCACAAAAGCCGGACATTGATGTTTTCCGCGGCATTGCCTGCGGCCAGTGCCGCAGCCGCGCTTGAATCCTGCAAGATCATCCGGGAAGAGCCCGAACGGGTCTGGAAGTTGTGGGAAAATACCAGGAAGGCGCGTCAGGGTTTCAGGGATATCGGCTTGAAAATGGTTGAAGGGGATGGCCCTGTTATCGGCGTTCTGATCGGAGATGACGCGAAAGCGTTCAAGTTTTCTTTGGAGCTGTTGAGTCTAGGCGTTTTTGCCCTGCCCGCAGTCTATCCTGCCGTTCCGAAAGGGCAGTCGATCATTCGAGTAGCGTTTATGAGTACGCACGAAGACAAGCACATTGAACAGGTCTTGGATTGTTTTAAAAAGGTCGCTTCCTCTCTTAGCGTTAGTATCGCCAATTAAGAGTTGCGATCGGCTTGTTGCGAGGATGCCTTAATATTTCCCTGGATTGGGATAGCTTCATAAGATGATCACAGTTCGAGACCTGATACATATTAGCGTCCGTCAGGTGTTTCGACAGCGGCGGCGCAGCCTTGGCGTGGTGTTGGCCATTGCCTTGGGAACAGCAGGTCTGCTTGCCGTCATGGCTATGGGCGATGAGGTCAAAAAAAAGCTTAATCACGACCTTGATCTTCTCGGTGGCGCGACTCTTATCAAGATGGGCTTTGATGAGGAAAAGCATCCCGGAACCAGAGACAAATTCTTTACCGATGAGACTCAGGAAGCCTTGCGGGCATTGCAGGGCGTTGATGTCGTCAGTGCGGCAACGGAGAAGATTAATTGGGTCCCAATGTTTGTTAACGACAAGAAGTATGTCGTACCTGTTCAGGGTGTTGATGCCGGTTATTGGTCCGCGAACAGCCTGGAGCCCGTCTCCGGATTTTTGTTCGACAAATCCTTTGTGGGAAAACGCGCTCTTGTCTGCGTGATAGGTGAAGAACTCGCGGAGTCTTTGTTTGGCGAGGAAAATGCCTTGGGCAACTATATTCATATCGGCAAGGAGATGTACAAGGTCCTTGGAGTCGTCGGAGGGCTCCAGATCGGGCAGCGCAAGTCGTATGCTTTTGTCCCATTGACGACGGCCATTGACCGGAGCGGCAAAGACTACCGCTCAGACAGGATATACCTACGTTGCAAAACGTGGGACGATGTCAAACCCGTGGCCGATGCACTGCTGGCCACGGTCAAAGCCCACCAGTCTGCCGACTATCTTGTTATTGAAGTCTCATGGGAGCAACTGCATCGTCTGGTGCTCATCGTATGGTGGGTGCAGTTGTTCATTTTTGTCTCAATCGGAGCAACTCTGACACTCGGCGGGTTTGGGATCTGGAATGGGATGATGAGTTCCGTCATTGCCAGGACCCGAGAGATAGGATTGAAAAAGGCGATGGGAGCCGAAGGGAGAGACATCAAGAGCCAGTTCCTCTGTGAAGCCTTTTGCCTGAGCCTCAGCGCCGCCATCCTTGGTGTAGTGCTAGGCTATTGGGTAGTTGAATTTACCAGTCATTTCCTGGGGAGCACTCCTTCTAGAGATGTGTTCATGAACTATGCCGGAATGAGTATTGTCTTTTCCGGATTGCTTGGACTTGTTACTGGCTATTATCCGGCGTTGAGGGCATCGAGATTGGATGCCGTGACCGCAATACGGTTCGAGTAGTTATATGAAACCAGATCCTATCATTGATGTGAAAAATCTTCGGAAGGAGTATGTTACTCCGGCGGGTAAGGTACCCGTGCTGACTGGGGTTGATATCAACATCTATCCGGGAGAAATGGTCTCCATCATGGGACCGTCTGGCTGCGGGAAGTCAACCTTTCTGTACATCATGGGGATGTTGCAACCCGCCACATCCGGCAGCTACAAGATTCTCGGGCGAGACGTACTCGGCCTGAACAACAAGGAGAGGGCTGGATTCAGGCGGGACAATCTTGGTTTCGTGCTTCAGACCTGCAACTTGTTTGAAAATTCAACTGTTTATGAAAATCTTGAGTATCCTCTTATCTATGGAAAGACACCGAGGTCCATGCGAGCGGACATTATAGAAGAATCCCTGGCGGAAGTGAATTTGTCGCACAGGATTCATCACGCCACGAACCGTCTGTCCGGCGGTGAGCAGCAGCGTGTCGCCATCGCCCGTGCCCTGGTGAATCGCCCCCAGGTTTTGCTAGGGGACGAGCCGACGGGGCAGCTTGATCGCAAGACTGGTGACAAAATTATGAAATATTTTGAGAAAATTGTTTCGAACAAGGGGAAGGCCATGGTATTGGTCACCCATGATACGGAAGTCGCAAAGCGTTGTACGCGCAGCTTTCTTCTTGAAGACGGAGTATTGAAGGAGCAATAGACTGTCCCCAAAAGCCCAATGTTTGCATATATTCGGGGATCAGGAGCAAAAGGGCGCTGTCTTGCGCGGTGTCTTGAAGTATACGTAATGGGGGCTTGCCGCTAAATAAATACGGCAATGTGGCTGTTCGGGACAGGGGCTTTACTGCCGGTAATGAATATGAAGGACCCGTTTGATCGGACTCTTTGGGATTTATGAAAAGCAGGCTTAAAGAACATAATAACAATGGAAGGCGGTTCGCGTCCAAAGTTGGCAGCAGGCTGGCTTCGGGGTGTTTGTTGCTCGCGATTATCGTTGCGTTTGGCTGCGGAGCCACAAGCGCGACTTCGCCCCCTGTCCATGAAACCGCTGGTCTGACATCTCCTGTCGGGAGCAAAGCTGCTCCTGTTGCCTCGGAATCTTTTGGCTCCCGACCACTGACGCTTGAAGAGTGTATCCGGTTGACCTTGGAAAAGTCTCCGTACATGGATATGGCCCAAGTTGAAATCAATATTAAAAAGATTGATGCGAAAAATCAGTGGTGGAGGATGTTCCCCAAGCTGAAGCTGTATGTCACTAATAACGTGAATCTGACAACGAAAGACGACAAGTCGCGAAACAAGTTGTCGGTAAGCTTTCTCAGTGGCACTTGGGACCCCGTTGGATCGTATCTGAGCCATGACGCCAGCCTCCTTGTGACCAAGCTTGCCAAGTATGAAAAACTCAAGACTGCCAATGAGCTTATTGCCAATGTCATTAAAATTTATATTCACGCCGAATTTTTTGATCTGATAATGCATGAACAACGAGAGCTGGAGGAACTCGGGCAGGAGACTCTTTCGTATCTCCAGAAAATGTACCCCGATGCCCCGGTGGTGCCGCTCGAAATCCGTCAGGCTGAACAGGAGCTGAAAAAAGTTTCCAGTAACCGACAGACATTTGTGGAACAGAGAGTCTATACGGAGATGCGTGCTAAACGGATGATGGGCATCCCGGTCGAACAAAAGATCGTTTTGGCAAAGAGTGATTTCGCAGACCGGGTTGATACTGCGTATGCTCCTCAGAAGATATCCTATCAGGAGCTGAGAAGCAGCGCGCTTTTTGCCAAAATGAATGCCGTTCGTAAGGAGCTGTCGAACTACGGCGTCTATGCCGCATGGGCAGACTATGTGCCCAAGTTCACCGTTGCTGTGAGAACCCCGGACCCGATTAGTTCAACGACCTCCGGCAAAGAGGATTTTTATTTGACCCTCGGTATCAATGTTCCGCTTTTGTATTGGGGTGAGCTTGGGCGAAATATCGATAGGGCAAAGCTTGCCCAAAAGAGTGAAGGGTATAGACGTCAGATTTCGGAACTGACAAAAGAAGACAATTGGTACAAGGGGTTGACGGAAGTGCGTGCCATGCAACGTGATCTTGATCTTTCCAAGGTTGATCTGGAGTTACAGGAATTGGCGCTGAGAAAGAGTGAAATTTTGTTTGACGCCGGTCAAGCGACATACAAAGATTTAGTGTCCGCAAAAGTGGCTGTCGAGCTCAAGAAAATCAAACTGTTATCGAAGCAGCAAAACTACCTGATACGCAAACTGGATGCCTATGCCCTGACGGGGCGGTTGTTGAATCACTATATTGAGATCAAAGACGATGACCTGTAAAACTAGCTTTGCTGTGATAGTTTTCACGGCCATACTGCTGTTGGCCTGCCCGTTTGCTCATGGGCAGGAGATGCATGGAGTCGATTCTGCTACGGCTGCAGTGGCGACAGTCTTTCAGGGGAAGGTCTATTGCTCGATGACGTATCCTGTAAAGTTGCCCTACTCCGGTGAGTTGCTCGAGAAAAAGACGAGCGTTGGCCAACTGGTGAAAAAAAATGACGTGCTGATGAAAGTGCGGCTCAAGCGCAAAGATGCTCTGAGTTTGGAAGCGAGGCTGGACAAGAAAGTTGAATTTACTCGTCAGGAACTGGATATCAAGAAGTGGACAGCCAGACTCAAGACGTTGAGTGAACAGCTGGAGTCGAGCAAAGCCTTGAGTAAGCAAGGCTTGGCACCGGGAAAAGGTGTTGCCTTCCTGGAAGACCAGATTTCGCTCATCAAATTTCAGATTGAGCAAACAAGGAATGAGTTGGCTCAAGAAAAGAAACGGGCTGCGGACGACAGAGATCTGATCGCGGAAATGCTTGGGCAGAAAGGTGCCCGAAAATTGGATACGTCATTGATGTATGTCCGCTCTCCCATTGCTGGCTATGTTATTTGGGAAAATACCGGCGTGGAGTTGGGGGCGATCGTTGATGATTCCGTTTTTGCCATCGGAGTAATGGATCCGATGACTATCCGGACACAGATATATGAAGCGGACATGTATCGCTTGAAGATTGGCGATACCGCTGAGGTCATTTTGGAATTCAATCCAGAAAAAGTTATGAAAGCCAAGCTGGTATCCATGTCGTGGCTGCCGGTTGACACCAACATAGGAGCTCCGTCCTATTATGCTGCGGAATTGGAGATAGCTAATCCCGACAATATCCTGAAGGAGGGATACAAGGTCAGGATTATGTTCATGGAAAATGAAAAAACCGATGTGAAGTAACTCCTTCATAGGGAACGGATGCTATGTCAGTGGTACACCGATTATCCGCGCCCCTCTGGGAGACTTTATGCAGGCATACGTCTTTTTATGTTTTCATCCTCTCGACCCTTCTTTTTGTCATAGCGCATCATACCGGATTCCTGAATCCATACATCATCAACGATGATACGCGTCAACAGATCTACTGGATGCAGCGGTGGGTCGATCCTTCCCTGTATCCGAAGGATATCTTGAATGAATATGCCATGCGGTATGTTCCTTGGGGAGTACAATCGTTGTACTATGCAGCCGCAACCATTATGTCTCCTCTGCTGTTTTCCAAGGTATTGACAGGGGGGCTGTTCGTCCTGATGGCAATGTGTGCCTTCTGGGGCGGCAAATACATGGTTGATGAAGAGTTGGGCTTGTCCATGGTGGCCGCCTACTGGATGATCCCCGCTTTCCTGCATTCAATATCCGGGGGGTTGTCCAGAGCCTTTGCCGGTCCACTGATGCTCCTGTTCATCCTTGCCTGGGTTCGGCGTTCACGGTGGTTAATGGCCGGGACCTTGCTGCTTCAGGCTTTATTTATCCCTTACATCTTCATATTGTGCGGAGTCAGCATCGGTTTGGGCATGCTTGCCTGGCGGTTAGGGGTGGCCTCGGCTCCTCCATTCCTTGCAAAATGGCAGGATTACGTTATTTCAGTCCTTGCTTGTTGTGGGCTTTTGGCGTGGCGTTTCCAAATGCATCAGGCTGGGTTTGGCCCCATAGCGAGCATGGCTGACATGATTGGAAGGCTCGAGTTCTCTGAAGCCGGTCGTTTTGGCATTGTCCCGGTGCCGTCAATCTTTTGGGAGTTGTTCGTACGCCCCTTTGAATTAATAGCTCCTTTCCATCGCGGAGGGCCAGTTGTAGGTGGTCTCGGAGTTGCGGTCTGCGTTGGCTTATTCTTCTTCGGAGGACAGGGCTTTCCGTGGCAACGCATCAAGTCCAGCGCAGACGTATGGTTGAGTGTCGGCGTTGCTTCCATTCTTCTTTATGCTGTAGCTCGGCTGGTCCTTTTGCAATTGTTTATCCCGTCTCGTTACTTAGAATATACGATGAATATCGTTTATTGTTGTTTTTTGGGCTGCGCGCTGGTCGGGGTGTACAGATATTTTCACTTGAAGCGCGAAACCTTCATGTTTGGTTTACTTATAGGGGCATTTGTCATTGGGTGCATCCGGCTTCAGGGGGTCGCACTGTATGACTACTCAACCGACCGTCCTGTTTGCGAATTCATCCGTTCATCGACTGCCAAGGATGCCCTTATTGCAGGACATCCATTTCAAATGGATGATGTACTTACCTTTGGCCAGCGGAATGTCTTCGCATCCTACGAGCTGGCCCACCCATGGTTTGTCGGCTATTGGAAAGTGATACGACAAAGATTGGAGAATTTGTTCAAGGCTTATTACTCTTCAAATATAGACGATGTTGTGGCGTTTTGCATGGACAACGGTATTGACTACCTCGTCGTGGATAAACGGTATTTCGCGGATGATTTTATTGCTGGCGGAGCTTTTTTTGCGCCTTTTGATGAGGAGATACGGGCTATAACTTCGCATGGCGATGGCTTCGCTGTGTTGCATGCGGATTTGCCAGGCACGACTATTCAGCCCGGGGTCAAAATCCTTGACATCAGCAAGTTGGCTGCGAATATTTCAGGCAGCCGGGAATAGTGTCTCAGGGGACAGGAATGGCCGCTTTTGCCATGGCAGCGGAGAAGGGGAGGAGCCGTGCTGACCATAGATTGCCGTATGGCTGACCACTCTGGAATCGGGACGTATATCAAGAATCTGGTCCCACGGCTTGCATCACGTCTCACATCGCTTTCTCTGACACTCATGGGCGCGCCGGATTCCCTGCGCCGGCTCTTGGTCGAATACGGTGCTACTAATGTATCGTTTCTTCCATTTGACGAGCCGATCTATTCCATCAGGGAACAACTGACCCTTCCGTTCGCCATCCCACGTTCGACCAAGCTGTTCTGGGCTCCGCATTATAATATCCCGGCATTGTATCCTGGCAGGATTTTGACCACGGTTCATGACATTTGTCATCTTGCCATAAAGGACGTTCACGCCAGCCCGCTGGTGCGTATGTATGCGGCTCTGATGTTCCGGGCAGTTAGGAGACGGTCTATTAAGATCGTTACCGTTTCTGAATTCACCAAGAGTGAGTTGGTTTCGAAGTTAGGATATGACCCTCAGGCGGTGCAAGTCATTTGGAATGGGGTGGACGATGTCTGGAGACGTTCACGCATTGCAGACGGCTATCGGGAACCATATCTTGTATATGTGGGAAATATCAAGCCCCATAAGAATTTGAAGAGGCTTGTGAAAGCTTTTCAGAGGATCAGCAGACAAATTCCCCATAAGCTCTTGCTCGTTGGCAGGTATGACGGGTTTGTCTCCGGTTTCCAGGACCTAGACGAACTGATGCCTTGTGATCGTATCGAACTGGCCGGGGAGCTGGATCAGGACGACCTCATACGGACCGTTGCTGGGGCCAGCGCATTGATTATGCCATCACTATACGAGGGATTCGGTTTGCCTGCTGCGGAGGCCATGTCTTGCGGCTGTCCGGTCCTGGCGGCGAACGCAACGTCATTGCCTGAGGTCTGCGGCAAAGCTGCATTCTATTTTGACCCCTACAGCGTCGATGACATGGCCGGGACCATTTTGGATTTTGTCCGGGATGAGGGGGGCCAAGCCCGGTTGAAAGCGGAAGGTTACAGGCAGGCCGAGTCGTTTGACTGGAGCAGGGCCGCGGATCAGTTGTGCAACCTCGTTACGGATATTATATAGCCGACCTGTTCTCGACCGGAATCATGCCTATCAACAGGTGAAAGAGCCAACTGACCTGTGGATAAAGAAGACCGTCCTGAACGCCGAAATGGAGAACACTGGCGCAGAGCGCAAAAGCGAGCGCCGTCGAGTTGAGCGGTCCACTATGTTTTGTCTTTATGGCAATGACGAGTCGACTGAAATATACGATGAGCATGCTTAGGTGCAAGATGGTAGGAATAAACCCGACGCCCACAAGCAGTGTCATCAGCATATTATCCTCGGTCACATTTTTACGAACGACTTGCATGAAGTGTTCGCGGTCCGTCATGCTGAACGTCATTTCATAGTCTTCAAGATACGGCTCCCGGTCGGTTCTAAGGCCGATGCCGAAAAGCGGGTGCTTCTTAATAATGTGAATCGCAGCTGGAATCCCTTCTATTCTGTAGAAAACAGATTCATAATTATGAAATTTTAAGATCTTATCCGGTTTTTGGATAAAGAAGATGCAGGCTACAGCGAGCAAGGGGATTCCGGCGATGGCGAGCCATTTGATCCGGATGAGTTTCAGGAACGACATGAGGGGGAGCAGCAGTATTGGCAGTACAACCGTGAAGCGTGAACCGACGACGTAGCAAGCGAAATAGCCCATACTGAGAATTGCGGCACAGGCTACCTTTATTGGAAAGGAACCCTGTATGAGGATGGTGGCCGGCCCAACTGCCAGCAGGAGCAGAAGGTTGGCCAACGCATGGTGATGAAGTTGCAGTATGGGGACGTCGACTCCGGTGCCGATCTGAACGGTGGACATGAGGAAAAAGAGACCGCTCATAATGTATGGAGACAGTTTCTTCCAATACTGGTCATTGGTTAGCAGACGTCCTGCCCAGTATCCACTCAGGGCCGGAACATAGAGAGCGAATGCACGATAGGCCGCCGCTGGTATATCGGTCGTGAGGGTGACCCCGAAGGCCATGATTGCACCGAGGGCTAACCATGCCAGGATATCCCATTTGGCGAATGGGGCCTGCCGCCCTTGGACAAGAGCGATAATGATCAGCGCGAATAACGACAGGATCGGTGTAAACAGGTTGGTTCTGTCTGTCGCAACAATGATGACGTATGGCGTCAGGAAAACACTTTGAAAGCAGACAAAACTGACGAGAAGAGTGTTGAGAGCGGACTTCAGGTTCATTGTATTAACTGCAGCTGGCAATTGTGCCTGTAAGGTAATCAGCAGGCGCCGACGCAGTTGAAGATTGCGGCAGGCGTTCTGATGAGGATGTATAGATCAAACCAAATCGACCAATTGCGGATGTAATAAACATCAAGGTCGATTCTTTTACTGTATGAAAGATTGCTTCGCCCTGATATTTGCCACAATCCAGTCATTCCGGGGAGAACTCTCAAGTAAAGTTCGTAATTGTCCATATATTTTGTGGCCTCAGCCTTGACGATGGGCCTTGGCCCGACCAAGCTCATTTCCCCTTTGAGTACATTGAACAGTTGCGGTAGTTCATCGATGCTGTATTTCCGCATGAAGCGGCCAACCCGGGTGATGCGGGGGTCGTTGTCGAGCTTGTAATCCTGTTCCCATTTTGCTTTCAGGGTTGGGTCCTTGCTCAGGTAGTCCTCAAGAATCGTATCAGCATTGCTGACCATCGTTCTGAATTTCCATATATCGACTTCAACGCCTCCTTTGCTGAGCCGTCTCTGCCGGTAAAGAACGGGACCAGGGCTATCCAGCTTGATGGTGAGGCCGATGATCAGGAATACGGGGAACAGGATGAGCAGACCGATAAACGAACTGGTGAGATCCATTATCCGTTTATAGAATTGCGATGTGGGGGAAAGAATTTTTTGTCCGGTTTCCAATCCGAGTATGCCGCTTATGTCAACGGTGGTGGCCCATATGTTGGCCTGCCCGAAATGGCCCGGGATGACAATTGTCTTAGGGAAATATTTGTAGGAGGTGTTGAGGAGTCCATAGTACTCCTCGTTGTTTAGCCCGGATTCCGCAATAATGAAATATGAACAGGGATATATACCCGCCAGTTTTTGGAGTGAAGAACGATCCCATGCGGGAATATTGTTTATGGAGGTGTCGGGCGTTTCTCTGTGCTTGATGATTGCTACCGGGGTCAGCCCAAGACTGACGCGCAACTGAAGGTTTTGAATGACGCTTTGTGCGATTTCGCTGTCTCCGTAAATGATGGCCGGAAGACCCCAGCCCGGGAGCGATGCAAAATGTTTCCGGCATTGCTTACGGCAATACGGGACAGTAACAAGCATCGTCACAAAAGAAAAAAGCAGGACAAGGCGTGAATAAACATGAGCATTTCTCGACCAGAAGGTGATTGCTGCCAGAACAAAGATCATGAGAACTGTTCCAAGGGAACACCGTTTTAGTTCCAAGGGAGAGGCATCAAGACTCTGTAGGCCCCCATGAGGGCATAGGCCAGGACAAAGAGGAGCGCTGACGGCCAGAGGTAGAAATATGATATTAATTCAAATTCACCGCCAAAAGCGTAACGAAGGAGGACGCTAGCCGTACCGGAAATGGTCACTGCAAAAAAGTCGGAGCACGCAAGTATGACTGGCATGAGCCATGGGCGGCAGGCGATATGATTGGCTTTGTTATCAGTCATCGTTCTCCAGTTAATGCGCCCCAAGTGATCTGACTATGTAGGCTTTGGGTGTGAGAGTGCAAAAAAGTCTGCCTAGTTTAGTTCTCATTGAAATGGTTCAAGCCGTTAGCTAGGGGTAGCTGAATGCTCTAAAGCATGCAGTGAGCCGAACGGAAAGCTTTTCTTCTTTGAATTGATAAAATAAGATCCGCTCACAACGAAGTACGTAAAGTGAAGGGAAATGCTTTCTGCGCGCAAAAAAGGAAAGCATAACGACTTTCCCCGTTAGTCTTTATTCTCAGGTCCTGGCTTTTATTCCTCGTCGATTTGTTCGTTCTGGTCTTTAAGGAGCAAGGGGGTCGACCTTGCTGGTAAGGTCCACTTTGACCTTTACGCGGTTACCCGCCCTGAATTTCAAATCCGGGTTGGGCATGATGAAATCCACCAGGTAATACGACAAGGCTTCGTAGCCTTTGTCCGTGGGGCGAAGGGGAAGCCGTGACAAGTGTGCTGTGTACTCCTTACCAGGTGCCCCCTGTGACGTTATGACTGCTTTTTGACCGAGGGAAAGCTTGATGTAATCTTCTTCGTAAACCTTGCAACGTATCAATATCAGGCTCAGCTTAGTTACTTCAAAGCAAACCCTGTTCTTTTCTATCTTACTGGTTGGAATAACACCCATCTTCACGACGTAGCCGGGAAGTTTGGTCGTGATGGGGATGACCCGAGGGATTATGCCGGAGGCAAGGGAAACACCGCCCAATTCCTCAGAAATTCTATCCTTTTCTCTGGCTTGCTGCCGCTTTAAATACGCCAGTTCCTCTTCCAGGTATTTTTTTTTGAGGATAAGGACCTGAATGTCTTCGGCCAGATCATAGCCGGACATCGGTGAGGCCAGCCCTTCGTTGACGAGATTCGTAACTGAGCGTTTTTCCCTTTCCTTTTTATTGATTTCGGTCATGACCTCCTCAATGGAGATCTTTGTTTTCTGAATGGAAGTAAAATCGATTTCGTGCTGCAACTCTTGCTGTTGTTCCCGGGTTATCCTGTAGGTGGCGAGCACCTCATCTTGGGAAACCTGTTGAAAATTTTTTACATTAATTTCAACAATTTCTCCAGGGTAATGGTTCTTGATTTTTCTGACAGCCCTATAATATATTTTGCCATCCAGAGCGAGTGTGTCCTGTGCTGCGGCCTGTTGCCACCCATCCATCAAGATAAGAGCCATTGCCAGGCAGGCAATAAAAATACCGCCAACACCGGAGAGGGTGGTCCTCTTCAGCATCAGGTGTGCTTTTCTTTTCTCTATAAAGGTTTTCTCAAGCCCGGGCATTCTTAATCAAGCCCTTTAATCAGCTTGCTGCGAATCAGGAAATCCCTGAGATCCGATTTGGTTAACGGAGTCGCATTGCGAGAATTGTAGGCGGTGTCGATGCCTTCGGAAAGGACTCCATCGTAACTGTACTCGATGTTGCCATAGTGCATTCTTAGGGCCGGGAGTACGCTGAAGTAGTGCTCGAGCTCAACGGTTCTGCTCGTCTCTTCGTCTGTCATCAACTCTTCGTACAGCTTTTCTCCGGGTTTGATCCCGACGACTTTGATCTCAATGTCCTCGGGCTTTTTTCCAAATTGGGGGGCAAGTTCTTCAATCATGACCTCGGCCAGGTCCTGGATTCTAATGACCGGCATTTTGGTGACAAATACTTCGCCTCCACATGCGAACTGTGCGGTATTGATGACCAGTTGTACCGCTTCCGGTATGCTCATGATGAATCGGGTCATCTGAGGGTCGGTCAGGGTAATGGGCTTCCCTTCGCGAATCTGTTCTCTGAATATGGGGATGACCGAACCGTTGGAGCCGAGAACATTGCCAAATCGGGTGGAAGCGAAAATTGTTCCGTTGCGGTTTATCGTCTGGTTGGCCGCCGTGATCAGGCGTTCGCCCATGAGTTTTGACGTGCCCATGACGTTCGTTGGGTTGGCGGCTTTGTCGGAACTGGTGAAGATGACTTGGCCTACACCGTTTTCTGCAGCTGCGGAAATAATATTTTTGACACCGAGGATGTTCGTCTGGACAGCTTCAAAGGGAGAAATCTCGCACATGGCAACATGCTTGTAGGCGGCGGCATGGAAAATGATGTCGACTCCCTGCATGATATGATAGAGTTTTTGAGGGTCCCGGATGTCCGCTAGATAGAATTTGGCTTCCTTGTGTTCAAGGTATCGTTGGCCGAGGAAAAAAAGTTCGGTCTCGTTGTTATCGATGCCAATGAGTTTCTTGACGCCGTACTTTTCGAGACACTGGTGGACAAGCTCGCTGCCGATGGTTCCACAGCTTCCGGTGACGAGGATGCATTTATCTTGAAAATATGATTTGTTCATAGCTCGTTGTTCGGTTTTTCAAATGTCGTTTGCAGGAGGGAGGTTAATATGCCCTGTGCATAAAATATATTGACGCTTAGCATTATATTATTCCAATAACCGGTGAAAACGTCAAGGGAATTCCTGTTCCAGATCAGTGAAGACGAGGCTGCATGAAGAGATCTTCGTGTCGGGAGGCGCATGTTCCCCATGAGAGCAGCCGTGCTGCCGACGAAGAGGCGAATTCCGGTTTTTGCGCGAATGTCTCTTTGAGAACCCGCCGTATTACAGCGGCAGCCAAAGACGGCTGTTGAAAATCGGCGAACTGAAGGCCGGATAGGTGTTGGCCGAGCTCACGAAAGATCGGGATGTCGGAGATGACCGCCGGGCATTGTCCCAGTGTCTCCAGCAGGGGGAGGCCAAATCCTTCATAGAGGGAAGGGAAAAGAAATATTTTGGCGTGAGCTATGTAATTGGATAACTCGGCATCTGAACATCTACCGGTGAATTGAACTTTTTCCGACAGCCCGCGTTTCTCAATGCTCTTGTACAAGGATGCCTGTTTCCAGCCATGCCCGCCGGCAACCACAAGGCGCAGTCGCGGATAGTCCTGGATAAGGAGGCGAAAGGCTTCGACCGCTCCGGCGATATTCTTGCGCGGCTCCACTGATCCGATGCACAGTAGATAATCGCCTTTGATCAGTGGGGATCGGGATGATGGCGGGAGATCCGACTTGCCTTCGTAAATGACCGAGGTCTTGGCCGCGACTTTTGGGCCGAACTCCTTTTTTAACGCATTCCGAGTGGTTTGGGACACGGCAATGATCCGCGTTGCCTTAGCCACTGTTCTTGAGAAGTAGACCATGTGTATGATCCGGTTTTTCCAGGTCATTGATTCAGGATAATAGAGGTGAGCGAGGTCGTGGATAGTGACAATTCGCGGAATGTCTGACATTCCGCAGAGCGGCAGTGCGTGTAGGGGGCCCCAAAAGGCGTCGACATTGAGTGTACACAGAAGGTGTCCGGCGCGGAAAGCAAGCCACACGGCTCCAGGCATCCAGGAGAACGCCGAATCGATATGGATACTGACGGCGTCTTTGTTTTCAAAGGGATTAACAATGGGTTTGTTTGACAAGAGGACAAACCTGCAGCGGCGAGATTGTACCATGTGCTGCATGGTCTTGATTGTGTATCTGACGGTGCCGTGCATGGCTCCGTTAAGGTGTCGCGCATCAACCCCGATGGTCATGTTCATTCGCTGTCCTCCAGCTAATATTCTTTACAATAGAGCTAACGTGAAGTACAGAATATTCGTTATGATTCGGGAATTGCACCATGGCTACTTATATGACAACAAGGCAGTTGTGCTGTTGCTCTCCGTTGTTGACGGAGTGATGCGGCGCTTGATTGTCAGAAAGCGGATAATGCCTCGGGAAGTACGTCGTATTCTTGTCGTAAAACCGGATCATCTCGGAGATCTGCTGCTGACAAGTTCCGTTCTTCCGCTCCTCAAAAAACGGTTTTCAGCCTCCCGGATCGACATGGTAGTCAATTCAGGAAGTCTGCCTGTTGCCCGCGGAAGCGGTATTGTTGCCCGCGTGTTTGTCGTGGATCATTGGATGCTCAATCGTTCCAAAATCCCCCTGTGGCGGAAGTTGTTTTTTTTCATGCAATCCTTCTGCTTCACTCTTCGTGAGGTCAGGAAAATCAAGTATGATTTGTGTCTCAACCTTCGGGCGTTCGGCGGGAATCTTGTGACCCTTTGCGGCTTTTCCGGGAGCAAGTATTGCGTCGGCCACGGGACAGGCGGCGGAGGTTGGCTGTTGGATGAGGCCGTCCCCTGGGCGTCCGGGAAACACGAGGTCGAGCATTATCTGGAGGTACTAGCCCCGTTGGGGATTGAGGCGGATCTCAAAGAGTTGCATTGTACGTTGCACGTCCCTGAGCCTGTTCGGAATAAGGTCCGAGCCATGGTTTCGGATCGGAAATTTTCACCATTTGTCGTTTTTCAGCCCGGCAGCGGCGCTGCGGAAAGAATGTTACCGCCGGATGTTTGGGCCGCAACGGCTAACGCCCTGCCTAAAGAGGTTGAGATACTCGCCTGTGGCACTGCAGATGAAGGGAACTTGATCTCGGCAATTCAGGAAAAAACCGATCGTCGGTTGCATGATTTCACCGGTCGTTTCCAGTTGGAGGAATTGCTTTCTTTGTATGGAGAGGCTTCAGCCGTGTTCGCACTTGAATCCCTGTCAGCTCATCTTGGCGGCACCGCTGGTGTACGGACGATTGCCTATTACCGAAAGGGGATGAGCTCTCCGGAAATGTGGCGGCCACTGGGGGACACCGTCACGATAGTCGATAGCCCCGACCAATTTATCCAGTCTGCGGCTTCGCTTTTTGAACAACGCTGATTTATCCATGCACCAATTATTTGACGAAATAAACATAAATACGATGACCACCCTTGCTGGCAAGGCATCTGTCATGGTTTTCGGATTGGCCCTTGCGGGAGCCCTTACCCGGGGGTTGGGAGAGGCAGGATTTGGTGATTACTCCGTCATTGTGGCCTGGCTGGGGGTTACGGCCGGTTTGGCCGACTTCGGCCTGTCGAAGACCGGTGTCAGGGAGATGGCCTCCGCCGGTCCGTCATTTTCGATTGTGGCCGGAAACCTGTTCCTGCTCAAGTTGCTGTATTCCCTGGCAGCGCTCGCGATTGCCTTTGTTTTTATTCCCTTCATGCCATATACGCAGCCGCTGAAGAACGTCTTGCATGTCGGGTTGTGTGCCGTTGTCTTCATGTCATTGGCAGCTGTGTATCAGGGAATTTTCCAGATACGGCTCAAGACACATTTCATGGCGTTGGCGGAATCCATCGGCTCGGCGAGCGTCCTTGTCCTGTCATGGCATTTTCTGGGTGCCGGGTTTGGCTTACTGGCCATTGTCACGATTCTTGTTTTCGGAAAAGCACTCGTCTGTCTGTTGAATTGGGTATTTTCCCGACCCCTGACCCGGCTCTCGTTTTCCATTTCCTGGCCAACCATGCGTTCCATGGCGGTGCAGGCTCTCCCTCTTGGCGTTTCCGGCTTCATGGCTCTCGTGTATTTTCGTCTGGACATCATGATGCTTTCCTGGCTCAAGCCGGTGAGCGACGTAGGCATTTATGGTGCGGCGTATCGTATTATAGAGGTCGGGTCCGTCATTCCCAGCGTGTTCATGGGGATCATTTTCCCACTTCTATCCAAAGCGTGTGCGGCGTCAAAGGAAGATTTGCCAAGGCACTATGCCCGAGCCTACATGACGCTTTCCCTTGCGGCCATTCCCATGCTGGTGGGAGGAATTATTCTTGCCAACCCGCTTATGGAACTCATAACCGGACCCGGTTTTGGCAAAGAGGCGAGTGTCTTTCCCGTGGAAGCCCTGTACGGATTTTCGCCCACGGCAATGACATTTCTCATACTGCTTCCCTCTTCAGCCATGATGTTTATCGGCGAACTGCACGGAAACATGATGATTGCCGGAAATGAACAGCAATGTCTCATGCGAGTGTATTTTTGGCTCGTTCCGTTGAACCTCGTTCTTAATCTGTTGTTCATTCCGTATTTTTCCTATTTGGGTGCTGCTTGCGCTACTACGTTTACGGAAGTATTCGCTTTTGCGTACATGGCTTGGGCCATCAATCGAAAATTCAAACTATCTCCGTCGTATACGGGTATCTTCCTGGCATGTCTGGCATCCGTTCCGATGGGGGTGGTCGTCTTTGTCCTCAGGGAGCATTTGTTTCTCAGCATCGGGGCTGGCATATGCGTCTATGCAGCTGTGGTTTCCTTTATTGTTCGATTTGAGCATGCCGACAAAGGTGGGGCGGCGCGATAGTCGTATGTGCTTTTCTTGCCGATTACGTGAAGCCGGAGAGTGTCAGGCTCCGGGCTCTCTATGAAGATTCAAGAGGATATCATGGTAGTGACAGACATATTCAACCCGAAGAGATTCTCTTCCAGTCGTAGCGATATTCGCAAGAAGCAGGAAAAGTACGCCGCGAAGTTTCAGGGCTGCAAGCGAGTTTTGGATTTTGGTCCAGGGGAAGGGCTTTTTCTGGAATTGTTGCGCGAGTTGCGGGTGGAAGGCTTAGGCGTGGACATGGACAGCCAGGCCGTGGCCAAGGCTCATGAAAAGGGGCTTCAGGTTGTTGAGGCCGACGGGCTTGTTTGGATTTCAGAGCAGGAAGAAGCGTTTGACGGGATTTTCTGTTCAAATGTCCTTGAGCATTTGCCGCCTGAGAAAGCCGCTGAATTGTTGACGCAGTTCGTGCGGTTGTTGTCTCCGGGCGGGCTTTTGATCCTGGTTGTGCCAAATCCGCGAAGTGTGCAAATGCTGTCGGAAACGTTCTGGCTCGACCCGACGCATGTTCGGTTTTATCCCCTCAGGATGCTACAAAGCGGTGTGACCCATCTTGGCCTGGTTGTCGAGGAATCCGGCGATGACCCGGATACTCGCGTCCATCCGAGATCGTTGTGGCAGTGGGTGAAATTTTTCGTCCGGTCGTGCACTTTGCCGAGGGCTCTGCGTGGCGGGGACGAGGTGTTTGTGTGCGCTCGTGCACCACGGGTTTCGCAAGCCGAATAAAACCCTTCCTGATGGGGATAAGTTCTTTCCAGGTGCAGAACAACCTTTTATGAGCGGTACTGTGAGATACGGATCATTTCTTTTTGCAAACGTAGATTTCATTCCACATGAAGCTGAATCTGCAAAAAGTGGTGACCTGCAGGTACGTCTGCTCAATCAGACAGAACATCTTTTTCTTGCTGAAGCCCCATTCTTCTCCTTCTATCATTCCTCGTTCATGTAGGTCCTTGTCCCCAAATGCAAGAACGTGCCGGATTCTCGAGATGAACGGCGGCAGGGTATGGCCACCTCAGCTGAGCCGGAAATCTCTCAATGTGACTGTTATTGATCACGCAAATTTGTGCACCAAGTCTTTAGTAAAATATAATTTTATATGCTATTTTATATATTTTAGCTAAATTCCTATAAATTAGATTGGCATCCTGTCTCACCCATTTAGCGGCGTAGCCCTGTAGCTGATTGTCAATAAAGACCGAACCTATTGCCGAGAGCAGAAAGCTGTGCACCTGATGATAGTGTCTGCTGGCAGGACATGGGGGAGATTTCCTGTAGACATCCGCCCTGGACCAGAAGCCGATATCGTAGTCCTCGATGTTTTCTTTTAGCCAGTCCAGCGCCCCATTGATCATCTTCTCGGCTTCTGCGGAACCCGTTGCCAAGGCATATTCGTAGACACCCCAGAAGCTGTAGAGGAAGCCATCGAGCACTGTCGAGGGCGGCGAGGAGGGGGCCTCCTCGAAAATGACATGATCGCCGATGAAACGTGTGACGCCGCCTTGACTCGTCGGGGTTCTGATCGATTCAAAGGCGAGGTCCGCAGCTCCCCGGTAGCTCGAATCCCCGGAGATCGCCTCTGCTCTGAGCAAGGTGGATATTGCCTGGCTCTGAATGAGCGAACTGATCCACGGCCCCTTTATCCTGTATCCGACCATGTCAAAGGGGAGTGGCCATGTTCCCTGTATCCCGGCAGGGGATTCGATTTGGTTTTCCTTGAGCCAATCTGCTTGTTGCAGAAACAGTGTTTTTGCTTGAGGGGTCGGACTGTCGAGATACAGAGCGTGAAGACCCAAGGCGTATTGGGATATGGCGCATGCGTTGTACTGGCGCCCGATGTTCGCGCCATAATCCATTATCGGAATCCCGTTGTCATCAAGGCCCTTGTATTCCGCCTTGCGTCGAAAATTGACGGGGTAGCGCCCCGGACCGCGCGCCTCGAATTGCGGGTCGTGGGAAACGGGTAGATACCAGAAGCTCAGACTGGAGCCTGGGCGGAGGTATCGAAGGGCGATTTGCCAGAGGTGTTTGAGTTTTCTCATGGATGAAGTTCGTGAGTTGTTATTAGGAAGATTCCTTCTGGAATCCCATTAGTTCAATCGTCATGCAGGTGATCACTCGGAGAGCTGTTCTCTACCATACCGCCAATCGGTTTTGCCAGGGATTTTCAACTGAAAGAAGGGCTATTTTTCGTGACCATATTTGTTTTTTTCGACGGCGAATAATATTTCCTCCCTTACGGGGTTTTGCGCATTGTGGCCGGATAGCATTTGCACAAGCCTCTGCCTGCTCGGGGCTATAGGCGAGGGCGCTTGTTTAGTGGTTGGTGGAATCCGATAGCCTGGGTTATAAGTGTTTGGTGTAGGGCATCTTAAGTCTTAGAAACTATAAAAGGTCCTTTGCCTTTTGTATGCTTTTCATTCTTGTGGATATAGCATATAAACATCTCCTCGTGGGAAGGCTGATCCCGTTTGGGTTAGCTTTGGTTTTGTTTATTTTTTATGACTCTAGAGTTTTCAATAGAAGGAGACATATACTGTGCGAGTTTTAGTTACAGGCGGCGCTGGTTATATCGGCTGCCTTACCGTGGAGGAGCTTCTCAAGGCCGGTCACGAGCCGGTTGTCTTTGACACCCTGAACTGGGGCGGCGAAGGTCTTGAAGAGCATATGGACAAGATCAAACTGATCGAAGGCGACGTGCGCAGCTCAAAAGATCTGATTTATGCCCTGGAAGGAGTCGATTCGGTTGTTCACCTTGCTGGTATCGTTGGCGAGCCCGCGTGCAAGAATAACTATAAGGCTCATTTTACCATCAACATCGAATCCACCAGGACGCTGCTTGACTGCATGACCGACCCCAATATCGGCATAGTCAAGGATTTTATCTTTCTGTCTTCCTGCTCTGTTTACGGAAACGTCAAGGGGCTGTACAACGAAGTCACCGAGATGACTCCAACCAGCCCCCTGTCTCTGTATGCCGACGCCAAGCTGCAGGCCGAGAATATCATCAATGAATATGCCGCCAAGTTCCCTCATTTTCATCCGACCATCCTGCGTCTGACCACAGTTTTCGGTTGGTCACCGCGCCCCCGGCTCGATCTGGTGACCAATCTGTTCGCCTACCGTGCTTGGAAAGAGGGCAAGATATCCATTTTCGGTGATGGCATGCAGTATCGTTCCCTGATCCACGTTCACGATGTTGCCAAGGCTGTCGTCCACACCCTGGAGGCTCCCCGCTTTCTGCGTGACCGCAAGGTTTACCACTTGGGCGAAGAAGCGAACAATCGTACCGTTCGCGATATCGCCATGATTGTGAAACAGTACATGCCCGAGACCGACGTCGAATTCCTCGAAGGCGAACCCACCGACAAGCGCGACTACAAGATCAACTGCCAGCGCATCAAGAATATCCTCGGCTGGAAGGCCCAGTATACCGTTGAGGACGGCATCAAGCAGATGCTTGAAAAACTGGAAGAGAACGATTGGGATTGGGAATCCTTCAAGTATCGCAACAATCAATATGCCTATGTGTAGTCATAATGGGCAAAGTGAGTGAACTCTGTGTCTAGTAAATTCATTAAGGTTGCCACGCCGCAAGTCGGTGAGGAAGAGATTCAGGCTGTCGTAGAGGCCATCAAGTCCGGCCGCTATGCGTCCGGCCCCCGTGTCGAAGCATTTGAAGAAGCGTTTTCCAAGTATGTCGGCACCTCCTATGGCGTCGGCGTCTCCACGGGAACCGCTGCCCTCCACATAGCATTGGAGGCATTCGGCATTGGCAAGGGCGATGAAGTCATCGTTCCCCCACTGACCTTCTTCGCAACCGTTTCCGCCGTTCTGTACCTTGGCGCCATCCCCGTTTTTGCCGATATCGACGAAGACAACCTGTGCCTTTCCGCAGAGAGCTGCCGCAAGGTCGTTACCGATAAGACCAAGGCTATCATCCCCGTGCACTTTGCCGGAGCTGCCGCCAGGATGGACCCGATCATGGAGTTAGCCAGCGAAAAAGGCCTGATCGTCATAGAAGACTGCGCTCAGGCCCACGGCACCATGTATAACGGCAGGGTTGTCGGCTCCATCGGCCACGCGGGTGCCTTTTCCTTGTTTGCCACCAAGCACATAACGACCGGCGAAGGCGGAATCATCACCACCAATGATGAGGAAATAGCCAAAATCTGCAAGATGTTGAGAAGCCATGGCATGAGCGATCGCGACACCCATGTGCGACTGGCCTACAACAACCGTCTCAATGAGATTGGTGCCGCCATGGGGCTGGTTCAGCTGACCAAGTTGGACGATCTCAACGCGCGACGCATTGCCAATTCAGAATACATTCTTGACGAAGCCAGGAAGCTCCCTTGGGCCAATGTCCCTGTTGCAGAAGGTGACATGGTTCACACCTATTTTTGGTGCCCTATTATGGTCAAGCCGGATTCCGGTCGAACTGTTGAGGAACTCAAGGCGCATCTGGATGCCAGCGGCATCGGTTACAGGCATCGTTATGTAAATCCGCTGTACAAGCAGCCCGTCCTGAAGACACTTGGTCTTGACTACTCCGATGTTTTCCTGCCGAATGCTGAGAAGACAGTCGGCCAGGTCCTTGGCTTGCCGAATCACCCCTCTCTTCCCGAGGAAGATAGGGAGCGGGTTGTGGAGGTCTTGAAAGCGTTTTAGTGCCTAGACGTTTTCGGAAATTGAAATGATGAAAAACCGTCCACGGTCTGAGGCCGTGGACGGTTTCAATCGGTTGAACGGGTATTGGGTTCTCCAAAGTTCGATCGGGTTTGTTGAATCAGGATTGCTTGAGCAAAACGTGAGTACAGGATGGAACGTAGCAGTATAGGTTTTTTTCGGAGAACCCATTGGTGTTTTCTGGATGTCATCATTCTAGTGGCAGTGGTGTGTCTTGTCATAATGCAATTGGGGCCTGTCGGGAAATTCGCTCTGCATAACACCCTGTACTGGAAGCAAGTCTCAATATTTGTTTTGATCCTCCTGTTCTTTCTGTGGTTTTTCTCGGCCTTCTACGTCAGGCTCAATCGTCCCCAATCCTCACTGTCCAGGGATCTCTTTGCCCTGTTCAACAGTGCTTTGGTTTCCAGCCTGGTCATGAGTGCCGTCTATTTTCTTTTCAAGACGTGGCGGCCTGGTTTTACTTTGCCGTTTATCATCGGCGGTGTGCTTTTTGTCTGTCTGTCTGCCGTCAGGATCATTGAATGGCGTTTATTTCGTCAAAAGAAACAGATGCTGGCTGTATTCGTCGCCCTTGAACCATATTGGGAGTCTGGTCTGGCCGAGTTTTGCGAGAAGTTGCCGGGCTATTGGTCCATGGCGACCGCCTTTATGGAGACAACTTCTTCGATGACCCGGGGGGTTATGGAATTGACCGATGAAGAGTTGGCTGATTTCATCTCTTTTTGCGAAACAAATTCCTTTGTCCCTATCTTGATTATGGGGCAGGTGCTTCCTGACGAGGAAAAATTCAACCGTTTTATTCGGGAGTGCTATTCAAACGGCTTGTCGACGACGGACATCGGCTCCTTTTATGAAGGTGTTTTGGAAAAAATTCCTCTCTTCAGGCGGGATGGGCATTGGGTGACCCAGAGTGCCTTTATCCCGCCCGCCAAGTGGCGCTTTGTTTGCAAACGGGTTTTTGATACTTTTTTTGCCCTTCTCCTGCTTGTCCCGACCCTGCCGGTGATCGCGATCCTGGCGATTGCCGTGCGCTGGGAGTCGAAGGGGGCTGCTTTTTTTGTCCAGGAGCGGATCGGCAAGGACCGCAGGCCGTTCAAAATGATCAAGCTTCGGACAATGCGGTTGCACGATGACGATTCCTTGCAGTGGCCCAATGTCGCTGAGGACCTCATCACTCCGCTCGGCAGGATATTGCGCAAGACTGGCCTCGATGAATTGCCGCAACTTTTCAATATCCTTCTGGGGCAGATGAGTTTCATTGGCCCGCGTCCGGCTCGGCCCATTGTTTCGCAACGTCATGCGAACAATATTCCTCATTACGCTCTTTGCTATCCTTTGCTGCCGGGAATTTCCGGCTGGGCGCAGCTGCATCTCGGAAGAGATACCGGGGTGGACACTGTTTTTGAAAAAGTCATGTATACGCTGTACTATGCGAAATATTTCAGTATTTTTTTGGATATAAAAATCATTTTGACCACCGTGAAGGTACTGTTGACCTTGAACAAGTTGGAACCGAAATTGACGTGTGTGCTCCGCAAGGAACGGGACAGCTGATCCCCTCGCCTTGGCGACTGTCGTCACTTTTCACAAGCAGCCCTGAAGGCGTGCCGTTCCCCATATTGGTTGGGAGAGGCTTCAGCCTCCTTCCCAGTATAGTTGTCGAGAATTAGGGGGTATGAATGAGGACCTTCATTACTTTTGTCATCCCTCTAATTTATCTTGTTTTTTCCCATGTTACACGGACATATGCCCTTCTGAGCGCACCGGTTCTGCCCGCCGTGATCGGGCTGGCGGTAATAGCCGGTGGAGCGTATTTCGGGTACAGGAAACAACTGCCGCTGAGGGCGCTCTTCACCTTCTTAGGGATAGCGATGATCCTGGCCGGAGAGCACAGTTGGAGTGTCAGGAATCAGGTCTTCGAATATGGACTCAACGGATTCTGTCTGTTTTTACTGTTGTTCCATCAATTGAGAGGCAGCAAGGAACGCCCCCTCAATCCCATCAAGTACTCGTTGCTTGCCTTCATCCTGCTGGCTGTCTCATCGCTGTTGCTTTTCCCCTTCGATAGCATTTCCGACCAATGGTCAATCAGCGGCCAGCTCCGTTTTTTCCAAACGATATACCAAAGCCCCATTGACGTTGCGATCCAGTATTCCATGGCTGCCTGCAATCGGCTGTTTTTGTTTTTTGTGTTTATCTGGCTGATCACCGGTATGGAATCTCCCAGGGAATGCTACAAGGCTCTGTTCAGGGGGGTAGTCATAGGGCTCATTATCTGCGTGCTCTTTTCCATTGGCGATATTGTCCGAAGTCTCTTTTTCAGTGAGAGCAAACAGGCTGCCGGGCGTTTCTCTTCCATATTCCTGAATCCGGGATGGTTCGCCCAATTTGTCATCGTTGCCCTGCCGTACCTCATAGAACGGATGCAGACACCCGTCCGTTGGAAGAAGTGGCTGGTCTTCGTGGTTCTTGTCGGGGCCGAACTGGCTCTCATTTTTACGTTGTCACGGGCATCATGGCTTGCCTATCCCATAATTCTCTTCTGCTGCTGGCTGATTTTTTACTCATATGATTTCACTGAACGGCAATTTTATTTTTCCAGGAAGAAACTGTTGCTCGTCTGTATTTCATTTCCTCTGACGATTTGTCTGAGCGTGTGCCTGGTATACGGTTTGAAGAGCATCGCCCCGTCAAAGCGTGTGAAAAACAGTGTGGATTATATTGAGAAGCGGCTTGAGAGGTTTAGTAAGACCGAGCGCCCGACCATCTGGAAGGCAGGCTTGACCATAGGGGGCGAGGCGCCGGTATTCGGGCTAGGCTATGAGACATTTCGTGAGCATACCAAAAAGATGTTTGAATTGCCGCAGTCGGATTTGTCCAAGGCATTCACCCCTTTTGTCCTGCGTGACACGGCGCACAATACGTATATCCAACTCTTTACAGGGCTAGGTATGGCCGGACTGGGTATTTGGCTGATGGTCATGGCCCTGACGCTCGCAATGTTGGTGTGGGATGCCGTACGCAACGGCGAGATGCTGAGCTTGAGCGCAGCCCTTTCGATCGTGACATTCCACATCTATGGCCTGTTTCAGAGTATGCAGTATATTTCCATCGTGCTGTTGCTGGGCATGTTGGCAGTCGGCTACGCCATGACGCTTGATCGGGAGGTCGTTGGCGACAGGCTGTGGAAGACAGCTAAAGGTTGGGGCATGGCCTGCCTTATCGTGGCGGTTCTCGGTGCGGGGAATTACGCCCTTGACCACGGCTATGCGTCCCTGAAACAAAAATATCAGGTGGAAGAATATTTCACGGCCTTTTCCTGGGATTGACCTTCGGTCCGGGATCATTGTCCTGATCTGGCAACTTGCGTTAATCCATGCTTTTCTTGATGACCGCAGGGGTTCCTGCGGCAAGGCTCTTTTCCGGTATGTTTTCGATGACTGTGGCTCCGGCCGCGATGATGGAATCAGCTCCCACCTGAACGCCGGGTATGCAGCGTGCACCGGTAAAAACCGTTGCGCATGTCCCTATCCTGACCCATCCGGCCAGGGCTGCCATAGGTGCCAGATTCGCGCATTCTTCGACAACTGCATCGTGTTCGACAACGACGTTGGCGTGGATCATGACACCGTCACCTATGGTCGCATGCGGTTGGATGACCGCGCCTGCATTGATCAGGCAGCCCTGTCCGATTGTGGCACTATGGGAGATGACGGCCTTCGGATGAATGAGCGTCACGAGTTCGCGGTCCTGTTCGCGTGCCCACTGTATCAGTCCCAGCTTTTCTCTGTTGTTGGGGCGCGCCATGATGAAGGCGCAATGCTCAAACTCCTTGCTGTCAAGAGCGTCTCTTCCGCCGTCATAAACAGGGATATTGTCGGGAACGAATTCGGTATGTTCAGTACTGAAGCGAATGACGGCTGCCGCTTCAAGGCCGAGAAGCCCCATGGTATCCAGGCTGTATTTCGCCTGTGCGCCTGCGCCGACAATACAGATGGGAGAATTAGTCATGCGTTTTCTCCAGGTTATGGGTTTGTGCCCATATGTCGAGGCAAAGAAGTCGGAAAAAGTCGCGTGATCGGACCGGGGTAGGTTGTCCCTGCATAAAATGGTTAAATATTTTTAGCGCCTTGGGTTTGTCTACCATCCCGTCGAGTATGCTTTGCTTTTTGGTGAGAGCTTTCTCCACCAGTGGGGCCAGCGGCCCACGGAGCCAGGCGTCTTCGGGCATCACGAAGCCCATTTTGGTCCTTCTGTCCAGTACGGCGTCGGGGACAGTGCCCCGCATGGCATCGCGGAGGATGTGCTTGGCGATCCCATTTTTTATTTTAGTTTCTACGGGCAAGGCGAGTGACAGTTCCGTAACGTTGTAATCAAGAAAGGGGAGCCGGGTTTCGATGCCGAACGCCATGGAGTTTCTGTCTTCGTACCGGAGCAAGGGAGGGATGCTGAACTGTTCGATGTCGGCGACCTGACGTTCTACCAAGCTGGAACCCCAGCCAATGGTTGGGGTACTGCTTTCCGCCAGGAAACGCTTCGTTAGCAGGGCGTTCATAGGATTGCTGCTGCCCAGTTTGCCCGGCATGTACCGTTTTGCTGCTCGCATGTCTAACAGGTTCTCGTCCCCGTGCAAAAGTGCGCCGAGCAGTTCCCTGGCACACGCCAGTGGTTTTTTCTGCCGAACTAGTTGTTTCAGGTAAAAAAAGAAGAATTTGCGATAGCCGCATAGGAGTTCATCGCCGCCCTGTCCATCTAGCAGAACCAAGACGTTTTCCCGCCGTGCCGCTTCCATCAGACAGTACTGGGCGTAAATGGCCGGAGAGCTGAACGGCTCATCCTGGTGCCAGACCAGGGTCGCAAGGTGTTGGGTGAGTTCTTCCGGGTCCGAAAACACGTGAATCGAATTGGCACCGGATTCATCGGTGACAGCCTTGACGAATTCCCTCTCATCGAATCTTGGGTCGTCATGGCACGAGGTGAAGGTTACCAGGGAGTTCCCTATGGACGAACTTTCTGACACGCCCTCATTGAGGAGTTTTTTCAGGGTGCAGACGATGGATGAGGAGTCCAGTCCACCCGATAGGCAGGCGCCGACCCTGACATCACTACGCAGCCGGTAGCTGATGGACCGTTCGAATGTTTCTCTAAACGCTTCGACTGGCGAGCTTACGGCGGGCATGGCCGCTGCCCGTTCGAGCACATTGTAATAGCGGTGAATCCTGGGCTGCCTTTGAGACAGGGAGCAGGACATGTAGTGGCCGGGAGCAAGGCTATTGATCCCCTCGAAAAAGGTCTCGGGACGGTGGTCCAGTATCTGACTGCACAGATATGACCGCACTGCCTGTTGGTTTACGGTTCGCGTCACGTCCGGGCTTTGGAGCAAGCACTTGATTTCCGATCCGAACAGGAGGCGGGATCCGTTTAGGTGATAGAACAACGGCTTGATGCCAAAGCGGTCTCTGAACAGGAAAAAACGGTTCTCTCTAAGGTCCAGGAGAGCGAACGCGAACATCCCGTTGACACGGGATATGAATTCAGCCCCCCAAGCCTGATAGGCCGCCAGCAGCACCTCGGTGTCGGTACCTGTATGGAAGGAATAGCCGAGCTCCTTCAATTCCTGTCTGAGTTCGAGATAATTGTAAGCTTCACCGTTGTACGTGATCCAGACCGTGCCATCCGTGGACGCCATGGGCTGACGCCCGGCGGCTGAGAGGTCAAGAATGGACAGCCTGCGATGGCCGAAGTGGATGGGAAACGGAGATTTGGCGTGTGCCCATTTGCCCCGGGGAATTGGGGCCTCTTCCGGGGTCGCGGCCAGAAAACCGTGATCGTCTGGGCCGCGATGGCTGATGACGTCGGTCATCGCCTGGATGAGCTGCTTGTCATTATTGTTTCCGGCAAAGCGAAGGATTCCGGCTATTCCGCACATGGTGACTCCTTTTCGGGGCTGCGAAAGGTCGTAGTGTACATTTGTGCTATGGAGGCGAGCAGCACGGCGGCCAGTACATTGAAGCCGAAATGGCGGAAGACGGATTGGAGCATGGCGTACATCATCATGGAAACTAACGCTGCTGAAAATCCATAGAATACCGGTAACTCATCCCTGGGAACCGTGAATGCGGCATGTTTCATAAGGGCCGCTGTCGAGAGTGTTAGAGCTCCGAAGAAGGCATAGCCGATGCAGCCCGTTGTCAGCAGAATGTACGAAAGGATACAATGAGTGTAACCGTAGGTTAGTTCCTTTCCGAGATAGATGTGGAAAAAAGTGATTTTTTTGCCCAATCCCCAGCCAGTCACCAGACGCCATAGGTCGGTGGAGCCAGCGAGTTTCAGGATGGCGCCCCACTCAAGGTATCGGCCTGATTCGAGGTAACTGTATTCTCCCGTGCCGAAGCGCATGGTGAATGTCTTGAAGACCAGAAGGTAGAAGTTGAGTACTGCCGGTATGAAAAGGGAAACCGCAAAGCAGACGGCGAGCATTGCGACAAGTTTGATTCCCTTACCGAGTACCCGGGGGATGATGTAGGGATTCATGTAAAAATTGATCATGACGGCCAGGAACCCCAGAATTGCCAGGATAAGGATCATGCTGCGCAGGAACGTCAGGGATATGGCGGCAGTCAGGAAGATGAACCATAGTATGTATCGTCGGTGGATTTGCGACGGAGGCAGTGCCAGTTGTCCAACGCAAAAGGAGCCGGCCGCGAGAATGGCCGGTTGGAAGGCGTTGGCCGGAAGTTTTGCCCTTAGGGCGATCCAATGGCTTGTGGTGGATGCCGGCATCCACGCTTGAGGTATGACCATGAGAATTTGAACCGCAAACATGCCGCCTGACAGAAACAGGGCCGTCACAATGACGCGGCGGGCCTCTTTTGTCTTGAGGTCGTTCAGAGCAGGAATGAATATGGTGAACGTCAGGAAAGGCGCGATGCCGCGAAACCAGAGGGACATCGGAGTGCCAGCCAGAGAGGCTGGCAGGATCGATGCGATAGCGAGTCCCAGAAAGGCGAGGCTCGTGCCGGTTACTGGGGTGGCTGGGATGCGTGGATTCTTGCAGAACGGGAAGAACCAGCGTCCTATGGCGGTGGCAAACGTCAGGCAGAATATAATTTCCTCCCAGCCGACGGATCTCGGTACGGGAGGCATAACGGATAGGACCAGGATGACCATGGCTATGGCGAAGGCCGGACGGGAAAGGGCGTAGGGAATATATACTAGAACCGCTGCTATGCCGAGAGCGCCGAAGTTCATGGTGTGCGCCACAAGGATCGCCGCAGCGATGACGCAAAGGTGTTTGCTGTGTTGGTATGATACTGGTCTGGTCATGGCCTTTTCTTTATTTTCGCCTGATTGAAAAGTCATTTTTCCTGGGAATGAAGTACCGCGAGTAAGCATATTCGCTTTCTCTTCTGACCGCGGCAAGTGTGATCCATGCCTGCACCCAGTAAGCTATACTCGATGCCATGGCTGCGCCATTGATCCCTATGCGGGGGATGAGGACGATGTCGAGTATCAGTGTCGCAAGGAACGATACGGTTCCTGCCCACAGGAGGGGAGTGAGTTGGCCCACGCCCATGAAAATGCCGGTCAGGGTGTATGATAGGCTCAGGCCGACTAGTCCCGGGAGAAGGTACTTCAAGGCCGTGACGGTTGGTTCGTACTGCTGGCCGAAAAAAAATGTGACTGCGGGGGTTGCCAGCATGAATATGCCTATCGCCAAAAGAAAGGTCAGAGTGAATGTTACCCGGGTGAGTCGTGCGGTTTGCTCTATGCGATTGTTTGCGGATTGTTTTGCCGCCCAAGGCAGAAGAACGAAGTCGAGGCCTCTGCTGAACACATTGAGGAAGACCTCGCAGACAGAGGTTGCCAAAGAATAAAAGCCGAGGTCGGCTGCAGATAAAAAATAGGCGACGATGTAGTAATCAAGGCGGAGGTTGATGGTGCTGGTCAGGGTGAGCGCACTCGCTTTGGAGCCATAGGCAAAGCAGGATTTGAAATATACTATATCGGGCTTTTGGGGGCGGAAGACCCCGCGCATCTCCGGGCACCGCAGGGTGTACAGGCCGAAAACGATCAGTCCCAGGGCATAGGCGAGCCCGGCATTGGACGGGGTCAATGTGCTCTGGCTCCAGAAAAAAACTATGGCGCCAAGATTGACCGCCCACTGGAGGACCGTTCCAAGGGGGAGCCGATGAAATCCGCCGACACCGTGCAGGATCCCGTTGTTGGCCACCTGAAGCGTGAAGGCGGCACCGATCAGCAGGCTTGCGGTTTTTTCCGAGCGTCCGAGAATGTTGAAAAGTGTTTCCGGGAACAGGGAAAACAAGACGACCTGACATGCGGTCACCATGAAAATGATGCCGCATACCAGATACGCATGATTGCCAAGTACTGTTTCCCGTCTGTGGGCTTCGCCGCTCAGGCTGAATGTGATAGCCCGGCTGACGCCCAGCGTCGCAATAGTCGATATCAGAATCGGGGTTGCGAACAGGAGCGTGTAAACGCCGAATCCCGAAGCGCCGAGCTCTCTTCCCAAAATAAAAAGGAGCAGGCTCTTGGCCAGGACTATCGTGCCCTGGGAGACGGCGATATGGGCATAGTTCTTTGTCAGCTTGCTGGCCATACGGGTGTTGCCGCAATTTACGTCCAGGCGATTTTTCGGAATATCTTGTGTTCGTCGATGGAGTCCTTGTAACGCATGACTTCTTCCAGCATGGCAGCGAGGGCGTCATCAGTCAGAAATTTGGGTTCGAGACCGAGTCCCAGAAGACCGGTCGCTGTCGGATTATAGTAATGCTCTTCCAATTCCTTGCGCGGGTTGTCGAGGTGGTTGAGTTGCACGTTCAGGCCAAGGCCTTTGCCGACAGTTTCGATGCGCTGGGCAAGATCATTGACGGAGAATGTTTCGGTGTACTGGTTGAAAATCCGCAATTCGCCCTTGTCTGCCGGGTTTTCAAGAGACAGCCGGACGCAATTAAGCGTATCCTTGATATCCAGGTAGCCTCTGGTCTGTCCGCCCTTGCCATAGATGGTCAACGGGTACCCAGCGACGGCCTGGGTTATGAAGCGGTTGATAACAGTGCCGAACAGCTCGTCATAGTTGAAGAAAGGGTATAGCTCAGGATGGCCTTCGTTCTCTTCTGTGGCAAAGCCGTAAACCGGGCCCTGCATCAGGTCAGTGACGCGGAGTCCCCACATGCGGACATAGAACCAGAGAAGGTCGGTATCCATGATCTTGGTGGTGTGGTAGAGGCTGCTCGCTTGGCGGGGGAAAAGGAAGCGGTCGTTGCGCCCCTTGTGCTCGATGTCTAACCAGCCTTCTTCTATGTCAATATTAGGGGTTCCGTATTCGCCCATGGTGCCGAGTTTGATGATATGTGCGTCCCCATTGAATTCGCGGACAGCGTAGATGACGTTGGCCGTGACTTCAAGGTTGTTGATCAACGTCCGGGAAGCGGCCCGGCGGTTGAGCATGGAATACGGGGCGGACGGCTGTTCGGCATAGTGGATGACGGCATCAGGGGTGAACTCCTTGAACACTTCAGAAATGAAGGACCAGTCCGAAAGGTCGCCAATGTAGACCGGGATTTCTGAGCCGGAAAGCTCTTTCCACCTTCTGGCCCGCTCCGTCAGATTGGGAACGCCGAACAGTTCGGCGACATCGAGTTCGTTGCAGATATTGCGGCGCAGGTAATTGTCCACAACGACGACTTCGTGGCCTTTGGCGTTGCAGTTCATCGCCGTGGGCCACCCTAGATATCCGTCACCACCGAGTATGAGTACTTTCATGATTAATTGCCTTTTGGGAGATAGTCTGGACCGTTGCGGCCGTATAATTTATGGTATTGACGCCCCTCCTCGATGCACTCGGGGGAATAATTCCAATTCTTGCTAGCTTGCGTTTTTTTCGGCGCGGAGCAACTTACGAGTGGTGCCAACCCAGTCCGAAATAATGATCCAAAGTATGGCCGCCATTAGACCACCAATACAAGCGGCGAAAATGATAATGGCCTGTTCAAGTTTCGTCTTGGGCTTCAGTATATGGGGTTTTGTGATAAGCCGAATCATAGGCACTTGGATGTCTTGCAGGCTTTTTTTGTAGCCTGCATCAAAATTGTTTTGTAATTGTCTGAATTGCAGATTGGTGGCTTGTAACTGGTCAATGGTCTCAATCCACAGTTCATTTTGCTTGTCATAATCTTTTGCACTATCCATGAGAGTTCTTTTAGTTTTAGCGAGCGATAGTTCGATATTCGCCATTCTCTCGTCGGATTTGGAGAAGAATTGTGCCGCGTCGGCATACCGATGTTTGTATGTGGC
The DNA here is from genome assembly GCF_037094465.1 of Pseudodesulfovibrio sp. 5S69. Classification (NCBI taxonomy): domain Bacteria; kingdom Pseudomonadati; phylum Thermodesulfobacteriota; class Desulfovibrionia; order Desulfovibrionales; family Desulfovibrionaceae; genus Pseudodesulfovibrio; species Pseudodesulfovibrio methanolicus. The sequence continues at coordinate 3,520,911 of NZ_CP146609.1, read as the reverse complement.
GAGGAGTGGTGCCGTGACCTCTGCCACAACGGGCAGAACGTCGTTGGCGGCAGCCGTTGCCACGTCTCTGTCCTGGGCGATGCAGTTGATGGTAATGGTTCCGGAATTGTCTTGAAATATCCCTTCTATTCTGAATGAATCGGTCGTACCGAGCTTGGAGGCAAGAGCGATTTGCAGCCCATCGGTTTTGATGAATTCACGCGTGAATTCGTAAAGTTCTTTGGATAGATTGAGCGAGTTTACTATCGGGGTAACAAGGAAGCTCTGGCTCGAAATGCTTTCGGGGCGCCACAGTGCTACCACCAGGGATATGGCAACCGTGGCAGCTACGAACAGGACAATGGTCTTCCAGCGTCTGGCAAAGCGTAATGTGAGCTTTTTCAAGTCCAGGTATTCTTGTGGCGTATCGGAAGTAAAGCTCATACTATACCCCTTGGTTTGTTGAATATCTTTTAAAGAAAGGAATGTTTCTGTCTCGTTACGGATGATATTCTCAATTGAGACGTTGAATAGCTAAAAGAGACATGAGTGCCAAATTAATTCTGTATCAATATTTATTCACTGGATTCTTTTTAGGCTCGAATTGGTTCGTACCAGAGAGGGGGGGGCGATGCAAACCCAAAACGAAAGGGGAGCGAGAAAAGCCTCTCCTTGAAAAGGGAAAGGAAGGATGCGGAGAGGGCTTTTCCGGTGGGGGCGGAGATGTTCCTTTTCGGAGGGGCTTTCTTAAATTGTCAATGCCCCATGCACGTTGGGACAATCGCGAAAGAGGAAAGGCGTAGATTTTCTTGCCTCTGTATCTATACTCTGATAGATAGCGTGAGTCATTTCGACAACCCGATTATTGAGAAATCATGCCGTTAAATATTATCTATATACACCAGCACTTCAGCACTCGTGGTGGTTGTGCCGGAACTCGATCTTACGAGTTCGGGCGGCTCCTTGTCGGCAAGTTTCACCATCGGGTGAACATGCTGTGCGGGCGAAACAGAAAGTCCAACTTTGCACAACCCTCCGAAAGGGCTGTGGATAGAATTGATGTCGACGGCATAGATGTGCACGTATGCAACGTGTCGTATGCCCAGCAGGCAGGGTTTTGCGGACGCGTTAAGGCTTTTCTCGCATTCGCCCTGCAGGCGGCCCGTGAAGGAGTCAAACTCAAGGGCGCCGACCTTGTCTTTGCCACGTCCACACCGATCACCGTAGCGGTGCCGGGACTGCTGATTTCTTGGCTGAAGCGCATCCCGCTGGTCTTCGAGGTCAGGGATATCTGGCCGGAGTCGGCTGTAGCGACTGGTGTGTTGAAGAATCCCCTGCTGATCAGGTTTTTGACATGGTTTGAACGATTCGTGTACCGCAAAGCGACCCGAATAGTCACGGTCAGTGAAAGAATGAAGGCCCGGATGGTTGAGTGCGCCAATATTCCTCCCAACAAAATCACGGTGGTTCCGCTAGGCGCCGATCCTGATTTGTTCGGTCAGGGAAGCCGTGTGAATTTCAGGAAACGGTACAAGTTGGAAAAGGATTTTGTCGCGATTTTTACGGGAGCTCATGGTCTGGCCAACGGCCTCGACCTGGTTGTCGACGCTGCGGCATACCTTCCTCCAGGAGTGAAAATCGTCCTGATTGGAGACGGTGGCAAGAAGGCAGAACTCAAGGAGAAGGCGCACAGTATGGGGCTTGACAACATACTGTTTTTGGACCCCCTCCCCAAGGATGAGCTAGCCGAGGTGTTGGCAGAAGTCGATTGCGGACTCATGATCCTGCAGCCGCTGGACATTTTTTCGACTGTCTTGCCGAACAAGTTTTTCGATTATCTTGCCTCCGGGCTTCCCATTGTCGTCAACTTTCCCGGAGGAGTGGCTGATATTGTTGAAGGGAAGCAGGTTGGCATATTCACCCGGAACAGTACTCCTCAATCGTTGGCCGAGGCTATAACCCGTTTCGCGGAAGATAGGGAATTTTGCCAACGGTGCGGCTCCAACGGACGGGAGTTGAGCAAAGAGTATTCTCGTGAGAAACTCATTGTCGATTTCGAGCGGTGTCTTGCTGATGCCGTTTCCCAATATGACTGGGGCTGGCGGCGATGAAACGAAAGGTTCTTGTCGTTTTTGGGACAAGGCCGGAAGCCATCAAGATGGTGCCGGTTATTTATGCGTTGAAAGAGGCTTCCGATGCATTCGAATTTGCCACGTGCGTCACAGCGCAACACAGGGAGATGCTTGACCAGGTTCTTGAGTTGTTCGGCGTGACGCCGGATTTCGACTTGAATCTCATGCGGGCCAATCAGTCTCTGGAACAGATCACCAGTTTGGTGATCCACGGCGTCGGGCAGGTGTGTGCGGAATACAAACCCGATGTGCTTCTGGTGCACGGTGATACCACGACGACTTTTGCGGCATCACTGGCCGCGTTTTATAATCGGGTTCCCGTCGGGCACGTCGAAGCCGGACTCAGGACATGGAACAAGTCATCTCCGTGGCCCGAGGAAATGAACAGGTGTCTGACCGGCGCTCTCTCTTCACTGCACTTTGCTCCGACCGAGCAGGCTCGGCAAAATCTCATCAAGGAAAATGTTTCGGAAGATCGCATTGACGTGACGGGAAACACGGTCATCGACGCCCTGCTCCACATTGCGCAGAGGATAGACGGCGATGCCAGATTGACGCAAAAGCTGGAATCGGAATTCCCTTCCGTTGACTGGAGTAAACGGATTGTGCTCGTCACCGGACACCGGCGAGAAAATTTTGGCAAATTCGAGGGCATCTGCAAGGCTCTGGAGGAGCTCGCGGGGCGGCCCGATGTAGAAATCCTCTATCCCGTGCATCTCAATCCCAACGTCAGGATTCCGGTTTTCAAGTGTCTGGAAAATGTCCCTGGAGTCCATCTCTGCGATCCGGTCGAATATCTGACGTTCACGTTTTTTATGATGAAGGCCACGCTTATCCTGACTGATTCCGGCGGTGTCCAGGAAGAAGCCCCAAGCCTTGGAAAACCCGTCCTGGTCATGCGGGACAAGACTGAACGGCCGGAGGCTATAGAAAAGGGCACCGCCTTGCTGGTCGGTGTCGAGCCAGATTCCATCCTGCAAGCGGCCAATAGGTTGCTTGACGACCCAGACGCCTATGCCGCAATGGCCAAGGCGCACAACCCCTTTGGTGACGGGCGGGCTGCCCACAGAATAATAACTAGGTTGCGAAATGAAGAGTCCTTATAAAAATATTTGTGTCATTGGTCTTGGATATATCGGTCTGCCAACTAGTGCCTGTCTGGCCAGTCGGGGCGTGAATGTACATGGTGTGGATGTCAACAAGAATATCGTCAACCGGATCAATGCCGGTGATGTTCATATTGTCGAAGAAGGGCTCGACGAGCTCGTCAAGACCGTCGTAAAGCAGGGCAAGTTGGAAGCGGGCACGAGTCCGGTGGAGGCCGACGCCTTTATCATAACCGTTCCCACGCCGATCAACGAAGACAAGACTCCATGTATGGATTACGTCTGGGCCGCTGTGCGGTCCATCGCCTCCGTCCTGAAAAAGGGTGATCTGGTCATACTGGAGTCCACTTCACCTGTTCACACGACAACCAGAATGCTCTCATTGCTGCAGGAATTGTGCCCTGAGCTGACCTTTGCCAAGGATTGGGAGGACTCGACTCAGGATGTGTATGTTGCGTATTGTCCTGAGCGGGTTATCCCCGGTAGAACCATGTACGAACTGGTGAATAATGACCGGGTTGTCGGCGGGGCCAGTCAGGCATGCGCAGCACGGGCAAAGTCGCTCTATGGGATCTTTGTTGAAGGCGAGTGCATTGTCACCAATGCCAAGACCGCCGAGATGGCCAAGTTGACCGAAAACGCATACAGGGATGTCAATATTGCATTTGCCAATGAACTCTCAATGATCTGCAAAGATTCCGGCATTGATCCCTGGGAGCTTATTTCGCTGGCAAACCGTCACCCCAGAGTCAACATCCTGCAGCCCAGTCCCGGTGTAGGGGGACATTGCATCGCTCTCGATCCCTGGTTTATCGTTGACCAGGCTCCCGCCAGGGCGCTCTTGATCAGGACGGCCAGGCAAGTGAACATTGAAAAGGAAAACTTTGTTTTTGAGGAAATCCTGGGAGTGCTGGCCGGTCGGATAAACTGCACGATCGCCGTGTGGGGGTTGGCTTACAAACCGAATATTGATGATCTGCGAGAGAGTCCTGCCTTGTCCATTGCCCGTCGTCTGGTGGCGCAAAAAGGCCTTCGGGTGTTGGTCGTTGAACCCAATGCCGAATCCGATTTCGTGATGGAAGGAGGG